>JAHEFO010000034.1 GCA_024640135.1 Acidobacteriota bacterium | reverse complement strand
CCAGTTCATCCGGGGCGTCAGCAAAAATCTCCAACCACAGCAGCGCATCCCCAAAGGCCGGACGCTGCGGCAAGCTCCGCGTCAAACGCGGGGAAGGCTCCGCGTCGAGCATGCGCGGCACCAGTGTGACGATCTGGCTCAGCCGGTCCAGGTCGCGCCGGGCAATCGGGAGCAAGCCGAAGCTGACGCGGGTGTCCGCCGGCGCGCTCGCCGTCCGGCGGCCTATCAGTTCTGTCGGCACGAGGAGCGCACCCATGAGGATCGGGTTGGTTAGTTCCGGCGGAGGCGCGTCGAACCGGCGCCGGTACGCATCAAGGCGAGCCAGTGAATCCCACAAATCGTCCGAGGGACTCTTCAGCTCCGGGGTCATCAACTCCAGCAGACCGAGTTGGTCGAGCGCCCGGAAGCTGGCTTCGGCGTATCCCGATCGAAGGATCTTGTAGTACTCCTCAAGCAGACGGGGTGGCGCGGCTTTCGCAATGAGCGGTTTCAGTGCGGCAATCGCCTCGAGCACCAGTTCCTCAATGGTGAAACCGAGCCGCGAGCTGAAGACCGCCGCGCGCAGCATGCGGACCGGGTCCTCGACAAACCGCACCATCGGGTCGCCGATTGATCGGATGACCCGCCGCTCGAGATCGCCGAGGCCGCCGACGTAGTCGATGATCGAGTATGTCGCGATGTCGTAGACGAGCGCGTTGACGGTGAAGTCCCGGCGAAAGGCGTCTTCCTCCGGCGTCCCGAACGTATTGTCACGACGGATGATGCCATCCCGCGCGCTCTGCGGCGACTCGGCCTCCGGTGATGAAGCCACGACCTCCGGAGCTTCTTCAGGTGAGTCAGGAGGGGGGTCCGGCACGTTCCGGCGAAACGTGGCCACTTCGATCGTCTTCTGGCCGAACTTGACGTGAGCCAGACGAAAGCGCCGCCCGATGATCCAGCAATTCCTGAACAGCTTCTTGATCTGGTAGGGATGGGCGTTTGTGGCGATGTCGAAGTCTTTCGGCCGCCGACCCAACAACAGGTCGCGCACCCCGCCGCCCACGAGGTACGCATCGAACTGATTCTGCTGCAGACGATAGAGCACCTTGAGCGCGTCAGGATCGATGTCGCGCCGTGAGATTGTGTGCTCGGCGCGGGAAATGATGACGGGCTCAGCCACGAGTTGGAATTATATGGGCCGCCCCGGGCCGCCGCGCCCGTGGGTCCACCTGTATATCGACTTAACTCGTGTGTATTCAGCTATTTGTAACCAAATAACAAATTGCAGATAGCCAGTGGCCCAGCTGCCAATCCCTATGGTTTCGCGGCGCTCCAGTTCGGCCCGGACCCCACGTCCACGGTGAGGGGCACGACCATGGGAAAGGCGTTCTCCATGGCATTGCGGATCAGACTCGCGACTGCAGGCACATCGCCGACGGGGGCCTCGAACAGCAGCTCGTCGTGCACAGTGAGGATCATGCGGCTGGAAGTGGTGGCCGTGGCATTGTGCTGCGCGAGTGCGGCCGCCACGTCGATCATGGCCTGTTTCAGAATGTCCGCCGCGGTTCCCTGGATCGGCATGTTGACCGTCTCACGTTCGGCCGCGGCGCGAATCTGGCCGTTGCGGCTTTTCAACTCCGGCATCAACCGCTGGCGGCCTGTGACCGTGCGCACGACTCCGGTCTCGCGCGCATCCTCCAGCGTCCGATCGATGTAGGCGCGCACGCCGGGGAATCCCGCGAAGTACGCGTCGATGAATTCCTGCGCCGCCTGTTTCGGCACGCCGATGTCCTTGGCCAAGGTGAACGCCGTCTTGCCGTAGAGCAGCGCGTAGTTGATGATCTTGGCGCGTCGACGCAGCTCATGAGGGTCGAGTCCGCTGTCCTGGCCGAAGACGCGATCGGCCGTCCGGTCGTGAATGTCTTCGCCATTCTTGAACGCCGTCACCAGCGCTTCGTCGCCTGATAGATGGGCAAGCACCCGCAACTCGATTTGCGAGTAGTCGGCAGAAATCAAGGCGAATCCCGGGGCGGCGACAAATGCCGCGCGGATTTCCCGGCCCGCCGGTGTTCGCACTGGAATATTCTGCAAGTTGGGATCGCTGCTGCTGAGCCGGCCCGTTGCCGCCACCGCTTGATTGAAGGTGGTGTGCACGCGCCCCGTTGCGGCACTCACCATCAGTGGCAGCGCATCCACGTAGGTGCCCTTGAGCTTCTGCACACTGCGCCATTTCAGGACCAGCCCGGGAAGTTCGTGGGCGTCTGAGAGTTCTTCCAGCACACTCATGGCGGTTGAGGTTGAGCGCGTCTTGCCGGTTTTCTTCGATGACGGCAACTGCAAGCGCTCGAACAGGACTTCGCCCAACTGTTTTGGCGAGTTGATGTTGAACTCTCCGCCGGCCAGTTCGAAGATCCGCGCGCTCAGTCCGTCCAGTTCGTCCTGCATCGTCACTGACAGGCGCGCGAGCGCCGCGACGTCGAGCAGGACGCCGGCGCGCTCGATGTCGGCCAGGATTGGAATCAGGGGTCGCTCGAGGTCCCGGTAGATGCTGTCGAGCGAGGCCTTCGCCAGGTCCTCCCGAAGGCCGTCCGCCATGCGCAACGGCAGGTCGGCCCGTTCGCCGGCGAAAGGCAGCAGGGAGGCGGCGGGCACTGCATCGATCGCGACCGCCTTGGCGCCTTTGCCGGTCACGTCCTCCGAGCGCGTTGCGCGATAGCCGACCCGGGCCAGTGCGAGCTCTTCGAGGCTGTGGCTGGATCCCGTGGCATCGACCAGGTAGCTGGCGATCATGGTATCGAGGTCCAGTCCCGTGAGCGGCATCCCCAGGCGGGCGCACAGGACCGAGATGGTCTTCAAGTCGTGGCCGATCTTGGTGACGGATGGATCCGCCAGCGCCGGACCCAATCGCGCGGCCACGTCTTCGACCCTGAGATTCGGGATTTCCGTGAGACCGGCGTGGCCCAGCGGGATATATCGAGCCTGAGTGGGTGACGTGGCAAGTGCCAGGCCCACCGGCATCGCGTGGATGGCCGGGCCGCCGGTGGCCACGACACCGATTGACACAGTGCCGGCGTCTCGAACCTGTGCGGCCAGGTCGTCCAGTCCTTCTACTGACTGCACGATCGCGTAGTCCTGCGTCGAGGTCGCCGCGGTGGGCGCGTACTCCGCGACGAGCGTGCGGAATCCCAACGCCGAGAACAGGGCGGAACAGCGGGGGATGTCCGGGCCTCGATAGCGAAACGCTTCGGCATCAAACGCGACCGGCACGTCTGTTCGAATGGTGGCGAGCGTGCGGCTCGCGAGGGCGTCGGCCGCATGCTGCGTCAGCGCTTCGCGATAGCGCTTCTGCGGCAACGCGGGAGCGGCCTCGAGCAAGGCGTCGAGCGTGCCATGCGCACCAATCAGTTCCCGCGCGCCCTTTTCGCCAATACCCGGTACGCCCTTGATGTTGTCGGAACTGTCGCCCATGAGGGCCAGGACATCCACGACCTGGTTCGGCCGCACGCCGAACTTTGACACGACGCCGTCAGCATCGAACCAGGTGCCGTCGTCTTTCGGATTGTAGATGCGCAGCCCCTCGGTCACCAGCTGGAAGAAATCCTTGTCGCCGGTGACGATGGCGACGTCGAAGCCGGCGGCGCGGGCCTGAATCGCCAACGTGCCAAGCACGTCGTCGGCCTCGAAACCCTCGGCAGTGAGCTTCGGGACGCCGAGGGCTTCACATGCGTCATGGACGAGGGGGACCTGTTCGGCGAGGTCCGATGGCATCGGTGCGCGATTCGCCTTGTAGTCGGCAAACAAGTCGTCGCGAAACGTGCGGCCCGGCAGATCGAACGATGCCACGATGTATTCCGGATGCTGGTCCGCAATCAGCTTGCGAAGCATGTTGACAAACCCATAGATGGCGTTTGTCGATCGGCCGTCGGGGCCGGTCAGGCCCCGGATTGCGTGATACGCGCGATACATCTGCGAATTGCCGTCGATGAGGAAGAGGCGGGGCATGTAGGTTCGAAGAATGTATATCATTCGTGACGTGCGTGTCCGTGGCGTGAAGACGTTCGTCCTGATGGTGTGTGCGGCTCTTGGAGGCGCAGCGACGACGGCGTGTACGAATCCGTTGGCGCGGCAGTACGAGTACGACGAGCAGACGTATCTTGAGATCGATGGATCGGCGACGGTGGTGATCTCCGCGTCAGTGCCGGCATTGGTGGCGTTGCGGCAGTTGCCGCTGGACCCGTCGCCGACAGCCCGCCTCGACAGCGTTGACGTCCGGCGTGTGTTTGAGGAGGCGGGGTGCGACGTTGAACGAGTCAGTCGCCCCTGGCGCCGCAGCGGCCGGCGATTCGTGCAGGCGCGTCTGCATGTGGAAGACGTGCGCCAGGCTTCCTCCTGCGGTGTGCTGGCCTGGTCGGCGTACGGGTTTGACGTGACTCCGGTGCAGATTCGGTATACCCAGACCGTCGGAGTGCCCACGGGCGCAACACCGGCCGGGATCAATTGGGACGGGCGCGAGCTTGTGGCGTTCAAGCTTCACTTGCCGAGCAGAGTGATCTACCAGAATGTGCGCCGGCTCGAGGACGGAGAGCCCGGATCGGTGGAGCGGGGCAACATTCTCACCTGGGAACAGAGGCTGAGCGATCGGCTGGCCGGCACTCCTGTTGCCATGGAGGTCAGGACTGAAGCGAAGTCGATTCTCTACCGGACGGTGGCGCTGTTTGCCGGCGCGTTCGGCGCGGCCGTGATCGTGCTGGTTGGGCTCATTTGGTACACGATTCGCCGCGGCCGGAACCGGCTGAAGTCGTTCACGAAATAGTCCGCGGCGCCCGCTGTCCGCTACCCGCCGCCAGCGAGCCGCATGTCCTGAACCTTCTTCTCACCGTCGCTCAGAGTCAGCCGCATGGATGCCGGTGCGAGCTGGGCAAGAAAATCCGGGTCATACCACTCGCCCGGCTCCACATCGGTCACCGCCGCGATCATGTAGCTTCCGGCCGGCAGATTCCGCACGGTGTAGCGGCCGTCTGTTCCCGGACGCACGGACTGAATGCGTCGCGACTGCGGTTGCCAGTACTGTTTGTCGAACGGAAACACGATGATGGAGTAGTCGGACGTGGCGGCGCCTGTCGCGTCCTGAAGCGTGCCGCTGAGTTCAGAGGAGCGGTCGGAAAACGTCAGGACCGCGTCCGTGATGTTCGTGCCAGGCCCGATCTCGAGTGGGAAGTCGAGGCTGTCCCGACCGCCGGCCATGGCCGATGCGAGACGCCAGTTGCCGGAGCCGCCGGCCTGCGGAGCGCCGCCAACGCCAACGCCGCGTCCGCCCCCGCCAGCCGCAGCCGTGCCACGCAATGAATAGCGGCCAGGCGGCACGCCCTTGATCGTGAAACGGCCACTCTCGTCAACCGTCGCCGCAGTGTTGTTTCCTCCGAACGTCACGTCCTGTGTGCCCACGTTCGCCAGCGTGATGCGCAACTGCGTGAGGTCGGTGGGCGGCAGCAATGTCTGGCCGTCGAACGCAATCCGGCCGGAAATTGTCATGCCGCCTTGAAGCTGAAGGGAGACGCCTGACTGATCCCTTCCGTCAATCGAGATATCCGTCAAGGCCCAGAGAACTTCGGTCGGTACACCCCCACGGCCTCGCGCGCCGCCCCTGCCCCCGCGGCCTCCCGCTGCCGCAGCGGCGGCTGCAGCTTCCTGACTCTGGTCAGCGGCTCGCACCTGGGCGCGCGCGACGACGGAGTACTCTCCCGGAATCACATTCCGGAATGTGAACTGTCCATCCTGGCCGGCCCGTGCAGTCAGCCGGCCGCCAGGCAGACCAGGCAGGCTGTCTTTCGGCTCCAGCGTAATCTGGGTGCCGGGCGGCACCGTGCCATCCGGTCCCATCACCATGCCGTCAACCTGCGCGGTCTGCGTCAGCTGCAACTGGAAGTCCACGCCGAATCGTTCCTGTCCGGCGGTAATCTCGACGTTGGTCGCGCGTGCTGGCGATGTGGAGCCCGGATAGAACACCGGAGCATAAGCGGACGCGGTCGGGCCGTCAGCGTTGAATTGCTGCTGCAACTGGTCGAGCGCCTGTTGTCCGCGCCCTCCGCCCAGTTGTCCGAGCAGCGGGCGGGCGCCTCCGGCGCCACCGCGGCCTCCAAGAGCGGCCGTGTCGGCGCCCAGCGACTGCGCCATCTGCTGAACAGCTGCCTCGATTTCAGCGGCGATGGACGTCTGCAATCCTCCGCCACCCTGGTTGCGAGGCTGCGCGTAGACGATGTACTGGCCGGGCTGAAGACCATAGATGCGATACAGGCCGCGGTCATCAGTCGTGTCCGTGCCGGCTGACTCCAGGCGCTTTTCGCCCGTGCGGATGACCTGGCGCATGGCCCGGACGGGCGTGCCCGGCGCCGGTTCACCGTATTCGTCCATCACGATCCCCGTGACGACGCCGCCTTTGGGCAGGGAGATGGGTTTGGACTCGAGTTTCTGGCTGTCTTCCAACTGGATGGCTGTGCCAGCACGGCCAGGGGCCTTGGCGCCGTACGCAATCGTCACATAGCCCGCCTTGGACGCGTTCAGGTTGTAACGGCCCGCCGGCAAGAGCGTGAAGACGAATTGTCCTTGATCGTCGGTCACGGTGACCTTCTGTCCACGCAATTCCGGGCCGCTCAGCGTGACCCGCGCACGGCGCACCGGGGCACCGTTGTCGGCGGCCACGATCTGTCCCAGAATCATGGCGGTCCCGGCCACGAGTGCGGCCTGCGGGTCTCGTGCCTGCTGCCCGCCACGCCCGCCGCCGCGCCCGCCCTGCTGGGCCGCCCGGCCGCCCTGCTGACTGGCATCACCCTGCAGGCCGGCACCGTCGTACTGCTGTGCCGAACCCACCGTCACAAACAAACTCGTCGCCATGGCGGCGCCGAGCCAACGAAGCGGAAGTTTAGTGTGCATGTGGACTCTCACGATGACCTTTTGCCTTGGTTACGCCTGGGCACCCATACCCGTTTAGACCGGTCGCCTGACGGGAGTGGTAAATTGCATGGTGATGCCCTCATCCCTATTCTCCGCCAAGCCGTCGGTCCTGCGGTGCTCGCGTTGTGGCCGTTTTGTCGATTGGGGGGACGCGCGCCTCCTCTTGGCCTGCGGCTGCCGGCCGCATGTGGAATTGCCTTCGATCGTCGTTCGCCCCTGCGCCGACTCGGAGCGTTCCGCGGTCCTCGACCTGTTTCAACGCGATTTCGGCACGACCCGCGTCGGCGATGACGAAGATGGTCTGGCGGACGTGCCTGCGCTGGTGGCGCTGGTCAAGGACGGCGAACTGGCCGGCGCCCTGGCCTATCGGCTGACGGACGAGGCGTTGCAGATGCTGGCCCTGGCCACGGACCCGATGTGGCAGCGCGCCGGCGTCGGCGGGCATCTGGTGGCCAAGGCCGAGGCGATCGCGCGGGACGCCGGACGCACACGCGCCATCCTCACGACGTCGAACGACAACCTGCCCGCTCTGTACTTCTATCAACGGCAGAAGTACAGGATCACGTCAGTGGTTCCGGGCTCGCTGGTGAGTCACGCGGCGGGCCGATCGGGATTCGCGGGTATCGAAGTGCGCGACGAGATTTCATTGGAAAAGGACCTCTAGCAGCCTGTGAGAGCACGGCCGGCCACGGCGGCGACATGTGCTACCATTGCCGCCGTCAGGCGGACTTTCCCCCGGCCGACACCTTGGTCATTGGCAGTCCGTCCAGGCATGGAGGATTGTGCAATGGTTTCTCCTCTCCCCATCGGCCGTGTCGCCATTACCCTTGGTGTCGTTTCCAGCCTGGTTCTGATCGGTCCGGTTTCTGCTCAGGTCTCGCCCGATGATTTCGTGAAGTCAGCCGCGAGGGGCGATCTCGTGACTGTGCGGTCGTTGCTCGCTCAGGGCGCTGATGTCAACGCGAAGGACAAGAACGGCAACACCGCGCTGATTGAGGCTGCTCGGACAGGCAAGGCCGAGGTCGTGACGGCTCTTGTTGCGGCCAGCGCCGATCTGAACGCCCAGAACAAGGACGGATGGACGCCGCCGATGCGCGCCGTCTTCGCCGCGCAGGCGACGACGCTCAAAATCCTCGTTGATGCCGGGGCCCGACTCGACCTGGTCAATAACAAGGGACAGTCGGTCGTCGACCTGGCCATCCAGTTGACGGGGAACGTCCGACCGGAAATGCTGCCGATCCTCGCCAAAGGCGGGGCTGACGTGAAAGGTGCGACTGTCAAGGGTGAGCCGGCGCTGACGTACGCCGTGTCGTCGCTGCAGGACGGCCTCGTGGCGGGCCTGCTCAACGCCGGTGTCGATCCCGACGCCAAGGACGGCAAGGGACGGCCGGCCATCGCGCTGGCGGCCAGCAAGGCCACTCTCCAGAATGGTCTCAAGATGGTGGCCGCGCTCATGGCGGCCGGGGCTGACATCAATGCGGCAGACGACCGCGGCCGGACCCCGCTTGAAAACGCCGTCGACATATCCAAGCGGGAGTACGCGAAGGCGGCCAGCCGGAAGAACACCGGCGGAGTGGTTTACGCTCTGGTCAGCCGGGGGGCCAATGAGGCATCGGTTTCGTCCGCGCGCGAGATCACCAGGAAGAACGGCTTCATCCTGTTCGACACGATGATATTCGAAGGCCGGAAGAAGGCGTTGGCTGCCGCGCAACCCGCTCCGACTGCTGCCGCGCCACCATCGGCGCGGAGCGCGCCCGCCGCGGCTCCGTCTCCCGTGGGGCCACCCCCGGCCGCCTGTCCTTCGGCGACAAAGGTCACGGCATTGTCTTCCAGCAGCCCGGAGTTCGCCGCATCCCAGCCCATCGATTTGGCGACGATCACGTCGGCCCGGGCACTGGTCGAGGGGAACGGCAACGTGCGCGTCTTCCTCACCAATCGCGACTTCACGGCCGCCTCAATGAACTCAAGCATGGTCGTGCCGGTGAAAGCCCAGGGCGACGTCATCGTGAAACTGCGCTTCATGAATGGACCGACGGCCGTCGGGGTTGGAACATTTGCTCCTTCGGCCGGGTGGGGGAAGCCCGGCTCCGTGTCCGCGGAAGTGGTGGTGACCGGCGGCAAACCAGCCGGGGCCGTTGTGACCATGGTGGCGGCACAAGGGTCTGACACCGGAAAGGCGGCGATCAGCGCCTTCGCCGACGGGTACGTCTGCGGTTCCTTCAATGTAAAGGGCGGACTCGGTGAGACTGCCGGCGAGTTCGTCGCGGTCATCGAGAAATAGAAGATCGTCCATCCGGCCAGATCGCCAGATGGCGCCGATCCAGTGCTGTTCCGAAGCTCATGAATGCTGTTGCCTCATCAATACATAACCAAGGAGGAGAAGACATGAAACGTCGAAGCTGGGTTGTTGCCGTCGTGGGTGTGTTGGGCGCCATCTCTCTCGCAGCCTGCGGCGGAGCCGCGGGCGGGAGTGTGGAATCTGTCACGTTGAGAGGTGAGTCCGGGGAGTTCGACAAGGCCACGCTGGTTGAGAGCGCAAAGAGCAAGGCGTTGTATATGCCCGGGGAGCAGGTCCAGGGCGACCTGAAACTGACGGGCCGTTTCGAGCCAGTGCTCTTGCAGGACCAGAAGATCGTCAACGACCATGTCACCGGATTGATGTGGCAGCAGGATGAGGATGCGACCAGGTTCACCTGGAATGAGGCTGAGGCCTACCGGGACCAGATGAACACGGACAAGCTTGCGGGGTTTGACAACTGGCGGATACCGACGGCTGAAGAACTAGCTTCACTGCTGACACCCGCCAAGACGAACGACTACTTTCTGGATGGTGTGTTTCACAAGGAGTTGCTCAGTACCTGGACGTCCGACCAGGTCAAGGACGCGATGCTCGGCGCCTGGTTCGTTGATTTCGGCGAGGGCAAACTGATGGATGGAAACCGGGCCGCCGGGATGGGACAGGTGCGGTTGGTACGGTAATTGGAACAGTAAGAAGTTCGACCTGCACTGGGCGCGTGAGCGCGCTCAGTGCAGGAACTGATCGACCAGCCCGAGGCTCAGGAGGCCGAATGCGATGAGCACCACCTGCTGCAGGCCGCTGCTCTCGGATTCACCCCGGTGCAGATGCGGAATCAGGTCCGCCATCGCGACATAGAGGAAGTTGCCGGCCGCGAACGCGAGTACGTACGGCGCGATGAACGGCATCCTGGATCCCAGCAGCAGCATCGCCAACGCCCCGAGCAGTCCGCCCACTGCGGAGATGGCATTCAGCATCAGCGCTTTTCTTCGCGAATACCCGGCTGAGAGCAGAATCGCAAAGTCACCGGCTTCCTGCGGTATTTCGTGCGCGATGGCGGCCAGCGCCGTGCTGATCCCCAGCGGGATGGAGGCGATTGTCGTTGCCGCAATCGCCACGCCGTCCACGAAGGTGTGTACCGCATCACCGATGATGACCAGCGTGGCAGTGCTCTCATGCACTTCGCACTCCGTGTCGTCATGACAGTGACGGAGCAACACCATCTTCTCCAGCATGAAGAAGGTCAGGATGCCGGCCAGCAGCGCGGCAAATGCGCGCGAAGGCGGCAGGGACTCCAGCGCCTGCGGCATCAGGCCCAGTGCGGCGGCGCCCAGCAGGGTGCCCACCGCGAACGAGACCAGCGACGGCACCACTCGCCGACGGACCTCCGGGCCAAACAGCAGGAGGATCGCGGCGACCAGGAGACCCCCGATACTGCCGGCGACCGAGAGCCCAAGGGCCGCCACCCAGACCACCGATGTTTCAGACACGCCCGCCTAGAGTACTGCCAATCCTGCCGCCGGGATCACTCGCTTGCGATAAAGCCACGGCGGGCGCGGACCAGATACGAGCCCTTCCTGACGCGGACCTCGATGGTGTGCCACCGGCCGTCCCTGGGGACAGACGACGAGTATCCGAGGAAGTACTGCTGACTCAACTCGCCCGCGATACCAGCCGTGGCCCCGTCCAGATCCTGCGCCGAGTAGATCATTTCCGTCCGTCCGCCGCTGTTGTCGGTCATGGCACGTAACGCGTCCACGTTCACCCGGTCACTCGACCCGGCTGTTGTGCGGCCTGACGCGCGGGCCGGCGCGGGCGCGCGCGGCGGTGTGGCCACCTTGCGGCCAGGGAACGGTGATGGCACGGGCGGCGCCTTGGCCGGTTTCACAGAACGCGATGCGGACGAGGAGGACACGCCTGAGCCGCCTGATGCGTCGATGCCGATCGCGTAGACCAGAACCTCGCTCTCCTGGATCAGGCGCGAAAGCTCATTCTCGCCGACACGGCTGCTGGTGTCGTTCCCATCAGAAATCACGACGAGGGCCTTCTTCCGTCTGGTGCCCTGCTGTGCCAGCGGAATCGCGTCAGCGACGGCGTCGTACATCGCCGTGCCGCCCCTGGGTGTCACGTCCTGAAGGATGCGTCCGGCTGCGCGGCGATCGCTGGTCCAGGGCTGTACGAGCTCTGCACGGCTGTCGAATCGATATAGGAACACTTCGTCCCGCGAGCCGAGCAGATCGCTGAGGAACCGGTTCAGCGCTGCCTGCGCCGCCACCCACTTGTCGCCGACCATGCTGCCACTGGTGTCGACGGCGAGGCCCAGACTCACCGGGACGCGCTCAGCATCAAAGTGTGAGATCACCTGGAGCACGCCGTCTTCGTAAATCTCGAAGTCGTTGCGCTTCAGGCCCGACACGAACTGCCCGCCGCTGTCCGTGACGGTAGCTGTGACGTTGATCAAATCGACGTCCGATCGGAACGAGAATCCCTGACCGGTTGGACGCTCTTGCGGGGGAGCAAGGGCGACAAGGAGGGCGGCGGCCGCGCTGAGAATGCGCATGTCAGGGGCCTTCGCTTGAAGATGACCCGGCTGCCGTCGTGCTCTCGATTGGTTGCCCGCGCCGGTCCACATGGGCGACGACCGCGCCGTCACTCGTGCGGAAGCCGACACGAAAGCGACTGACGTCGGCGGCTTTCGGCAGGCGTACGACGAAGGGCGACTCGGCACCTGGCGCGAGTGTCGCAAACTCGAGCGCCGCCTTCCCTGACGCGAAGTAGTCGCCCTTGGTGTTGAACACGTACACCACCGCCAGCACCGAGGGCGAGGGTCGGCCGTCGTGCGGGTTCTGCACCAGACCCGTGACCACAAAGTCGCCGTCGTCCATCTGGTAGCTGAGTGAAAGCAGTTCCAGGGGCCGGGTCTCGGCTCGCCTCGGGATCAGACCCGATAAGGGTGATCCCGCATCAGCCAGAGTCGGGCCTTCCGGATACAGCCCGTACACGGTTCCGGCTCCGAGAGCCGCGAACACCACCACGACCGCCCCCACGACCCAGTGCCGCGATGGCGCCCGAGACTGTTCGACCGCCGCGAAGACCGGCGGCGGCATGGCGGCATCCTGCCAGCGGATCTCCGGTCCGGCCTCTGACTCGAACTCTCCGGCGTCAAACGGCTCGGCCTCTTCAAGAGCAACGTGTCGCAACATGGCCGCCCGCGCGTCACTGCGCCGCCGGTCACCGCGCAGCATTCGCCACGCGAGCACCGACATCCCGACCGCGAGCGCCAGCGTCGCGACCACCAC
This sequence comes from Acidobacteriota bacterium, assembly GCA_024640135.1. Lineage (GTDB taxonomy): Bacteria > Acidobacteriota > Vicinamibacteria > Vicinamibacterales > SCN-69-37 > SYFT01. Next base: position 10,990 of record JAHEFO010000034.1, on the reverse strand, counting down.
CACCCACAACATCCATTCCATCGTTCCTGCCCCCCCCCCGGACTATTCGTCCAACTGCTGCGAGCGCAGCGTGAATCCGACTGCCACTTCCACGAGCACATCCACCGCGACACCCTGGCGGCGCGCGGGCGCAAACCGCCATTGCTTCACCGCCGCAATAGCCCGTTGGTCAAGGCCGGCGCCCAGCGCCCGAATGACGCGCACGTTGCCGACGGATCCGTCGCGCCGCACCACGATCTCCATCACCACGTCACCTTCCACTGCGCGGCGTCGACCTTCATCGGTGTAGGCAGGCTTGACCTCGCGCCGAAGGGTAGGCGGTTCGATGCCGCTGCCGGCGCGGAACGGCCCGCCTCCGGTGTCGCCACCCGACCCATCGCCTATTCCGGAACCCGAACCCTCACCCAGACCACTGCCTCGTCCCGATCCGGCACCGCCTCCCGTGCCTGGGCCCTGGCTTGGTGATGGTGGTGCGGGCGGCCCTTCGAGCAGACCAGCCTGGTCCTCCAGGTCACCCGAGACTGGCGCGATCGGTGCCTGCACGACCGGCAGGGGTGTCGGCTGCACGGGTGCCGGTGGAACCGGGATTGGCTGGACCGGTGTGGGCCTGGGTGGTGGAGTTGGTCTGGTGACGGGACGCGGCGGCGGCCGATACGGCGGCGGCCGTGGTACTGGAACTCTGACTTTTCTTGGGGTGGGAGCTTTGGTCCTGGCTGGGGGAGGCGGCAAGGGAATGGCGTTTCCACCACCACCGCCGCCACCGCCCGGTCCCGGCTGCATCAGAAAGACCAGCCGGACCGGTGCCCGTTCTTCGAGTCGGGTTTCGGTGTCGTTCGCTCGAAGCAACCCGAGTGACGAAGCGATGAGCAGGAAGGCGATGAGAGCGGCATGTACTGTGCCGGATGCCGCCAGGGGCAGGCCGCCCCGGCGTCTCGACGGCTGCAGGAGCGTGATGGGGTCGCGTCCTGCCGCTCCGCTGGCAAACTGGCGCACCAACTGCACGGCGTCACGCTGACTGATGTGGCCGTCGATCAGCAGAATCAGCCTGGATTCGACTGCCGCTCTGACCTGCTCGACCGGCACGCCTGCGGCCAGCGCGACTTCCCGGAGCGAATAGATCTCCACTTCATGCATGTCGGGCACGGGCGCACGGTGCAATAGGGGACGGGGGTGATTTCCACCATTTCTGTGGAAATCACCCCCGTCCCCCTTACACTTCCCCTATGACTCGTGTAGCGATCGTGACTGGGGCGTCGTCCGGAATCGGGCGGGCGGCAAGCCTTCGCCTGGCGGCTGATGGCATGGCTGTGCTCGCCGTGGGCCGGGACTCGGCAGCCTTGCAGGAGGTCTGCAAACAAATCGTGGCCTCTGGCGGCAACGCCGAGCCGCTGGTTGTCGATGTGACGACGGCCGATGCACCCCGCCAGATTGTGGCAGCGGCCACTGCGAAGTGGGGCGGTGTTGACGGGCTCGTCAACGCGGCCGGCATCATCGCCTCTGGCAGCGTGATGGACACGGCCGACGAGGCCTTCGACACCATGATGGATCTCAACCTGCGGGCGTCGTTTCGGCTCATTCGGGCGGCATCAACTGCGCTCATTGCACGCCAGGGCGCCGTGGTGAACGTCTCGAGCGTGGCGGGCCTTCGCGCATTTCCAGGCCTGCTGGCCTACAGCGTCAGCAAGGCGGCCGTGGACCAGTTGACCCGGTGCGCGGCGCTCGACCTGGCGCCGCAGCAGGTGCGTGTGAATGCGGTGAATCCCGGGGTGGTCGTGACGAACCTGCACAAGCGCGGCGGCATGGATGAGGATCGGTACGCCGCGTTCCTCGAACACTCGAAAACGACACATCCGATGGGTCGCGCGGGAAAACCCGAAGAGGTCGCGGACTTGATTGCGTTCCTGATGTCACCCGCTTCGGGGTGGATTACCGGTGAGACGATTGCGGTTGACGGCGGCCGCCATCTGACCTGCCTGCGCTGAAGCTGCCGCGCCACCACCTCTGGCTTTGGCCCCTACGGCGTGTCTTTCGCCACGTCATTCGCTGAGAAGAGCACGACGTCGGTGGACGTGGAACCACGCGAGAGCACAAGCTGCTTGCCGTCGTGCGACCACGCGAAGGTGTAGATGGAATCCGATGTGAACGTCGTCAACTGGGTCGGCGTGCCGGAGGGCAACGGTTGCCTCCAGATGTTGTCCACACCGTTCCGGACGTCCACGTATGTGAGCGCCTTGCCATCCGGGGACCAGGCCATCGCTCGCGGGAACACTGGCAGCACCATGGGAGGTTCGTTCGAGTCCAGCGACAGCACGCCAATTCCCTGTAATTGACCTTCGACGTACGCGCCTGCCACCATCGTGCCGTCTGGCGAAATCGCGTTACCCGCCATCTGGAAGTCGCGCGCGAGTACCGGTTCGCCGCCATCGATGGGCACCCGCCACAGCGCGATCTTGCCCTCGGTCGTCGCGCTCGTGTACACGACGGAGTTCGAGTTCGGCCCACACTGTGGCCCGAAAGACAACGGTCCGGCGGACAACTGCACGGGGTTCGATCCGTCCAGCGCCATGCGCCAGATATGGGGGACGCCGGTACGCATCGACACAAACACGATGAACCGGCCGTCGCCACAGAGCACCGGTTGCCCGTCGGCTGCCGGATCCACTGTCAGTTGCTGCCGCCCGGAACCGTCCGCGTTCGCAATCCAGATGTCCGGGTTGCCGCTCGCGCCCGAGCCATAGATGATTCGGCCATCCGGCGTCCAGGCCGTGCCAGTCACGCCGTCGTATCCACTCGATCCCGCCGACGTGATCTGGCGGGCGGCGGTCGCGTCGCCCACCGGCAACACCCACAGGTCCGCCATGGTCTCGGCCCGCACCGTGGCCAGTGCGCGCGAGTCGGCAGACAGGGTCACGCCCCTGTAGGTGGACAGGTCATTCGTCACCCGCGTCGCGCGGCCGCCCGGGTAGTCGATTCGCCAGATCTGCTGGGTGCTCCCGGCCTTTTCGACAGCGGTGACAACAACAGCTGAGCCGTCGGCCAGCCATGCGACGTCGGACATGCCAGACCAGATGGGGTCGCCAAGTGCGCTGGCCGTGCCCGATGCAACGTCAATCGTCCTGACGCCGGCGTAGCCGCCTGACTGGAGGGCCAGATACCCTACAGCTATCCGGGTGCCGTCCGAAGACCACGACGGCCGCTCCAGAACGAACATGTCGTTCGCGCCTGAGGCGGCCAGCACGCGTTCGCCGGAGCCGTCAGCCTTGGCGACCACCAGGTTCGCTCCCCGCGGATTGATGATGCCTCGCACGAATACGAATTCGGATCCGTCCGGTGAGAACGACACCGGAGTGTCGATATCTTCGATGATCTTGCGCGGCGTTCCCCCGAGCGCCGGCACCTGGTACAGCGCCGAGACGGCCTGGGAACCTTCATAGGCCGAGTAGTAGACGTAGGTCGCGTCGGGCGAAATGGTCACGCCGTCGTAGCGCACGTCAGCTGGCGGCACGATTTCCACATTGCTCGTGGTTGCCGTCTGTCGAATCCAGAGGCTCTGCTGCCCGCCCTCGCGTACGACGTGGACAACGTACCTGCCGTCAGGTGAGATGGCCGCCAGGGAAGCGTTTCCGGAACTGGTCAGCCGGCTGATCCGCATGTCTGCCAGTGAGATGGCGGACGCCTCCGGCTCATTCGAGCGGGTCGCAAACCAGACAATCGCGGCGACGGCCAGCATCGCCATGGCCGCGATGCCCATCAGCAACGGGCGTTGTCCCTCACGTGCGGGTGCCTGCCGGATCCCGCTGGCCTGGACCTCGCCGCTGTCGAGTCCCGCCTTGAGTTCCTCGAGGTCATTGCGCAGGTCGATCGCACTCTGGTACCGCCGCTCAGGCGTTTTCGTCAGACATTTCTTGATGATGCGGGCGAGGTCGACGGGAAGCGCCGGCCTGATCTCCGTCACGGAGATGGGGGTGTCCTTGACGATGGCCGAGATCACCGACACCGGCGTGTCGCCCTTGAACGGCTGTTCGCCAACCGACATCTGGTGGAGGATCACGCCGAGCGAGAAGATGTCGGATCGCGAGTCCACCGGTTTGCCTTCCGCCTGCTCCGGGGACATGTACGCCACGGTGCCGACGATGCGGCCCTCTCCCGTGAGGCCCGTATCCGCGAGTGTCGTGACACCCTCCTCGGTTCCGGGCTCTGACTCGCGCAGTTTCGCCAGGCCGAAGTCCAGGATCTTCGCTTGACCCGAAGGGGTCACCATGACGTTCGCCGGCTTGAGGTCCCTGTGGGTGATGCCGCGCTGTTGCGCGGCTGCAATTGCGTCGGCGATAGCAGTCCCGATCGCCAGCACCCGGCTGATGGGCAGGCCGTGTGCAGGGATCGCGTCACCCAGCGTTTGTCCCTCCACCAGTTCCATCGTCAGAAAGGGCGTGCCGTCCGCCTCCTCCACCGAGTAGATCGTGACGATGTTTGGGTGGTTGAGCGCGGCGATCGCCCGCGCCTCGCGCTCGAACCGCTCGCGGCGTTCAGGGTCGCCGGCCATCGACGTCGGGAGCACCTTGAGGGCGACCTTGCGACCGAGCTTCGTGTCTTCAGCCTGGAAGACCTCGCCCATGCCGCCGGCGCCCAACTTGCCAAGGATGCGGTAGTGATTCAGAGTCGTGCCGATCATGGGACGATTCTAGCCGGAATGACGCTGGTCCGGCTCACGGCGCAGAGTTCCAACGCCTCCGACTTTCCGCGAAGCGGAACGGATCCGAGGTCGAGTACCGAGAACTCCGATCCCGGAGGAAGTTGTTTCAGCCGTCGCTCACTTCACGGAACTGTGGCTTGATGATACCGGCGGCCATCCAGACTGCGAACGCCAGCCTCACCCGCGCTATGATGACGCCGGATGTCCGAACAGTTCGAACGCCTGAAGGCCGCCCTGGCCGGCCAGTACGAGATCGAGCGCGAACTCGGCGCCGGCGGCATGGCCACGGTGTACCTGGCCCGGGACATCCGTCACGATCGCCACGTCGCCATCAAAGTGCTCCGGCCGGACCTGGCGGCCAGCCTCGGGGCCGACCGGTTCCTGAGGGAAATCAGGATTGCTGCCAACCTGACGCATCCGCATATTCTCCCGGTGCACGACTCGGGTGAGGCGGACGGCTTTCTCTACTACGTCATGCCGTTCATCGACGGTGAATCCCTCCGAGGGCGCCTGGATCGGGAGGGCGAATTGCCGGTCACCGCCGCCGCTCGCATCCTGCGCGACGTACTCGATGCCCTGGCGGCGGCGCACACGCAGGGCATCGTCCATCGCGACATCAAGCCCGACAACGTGCTGCTGGTCGGACGGCACGCTCTGGTCGCGGACTTCGGCGTGGCCAAGGCCGTCAGCGAAGCGACGGGCCGCCACGACATGACGACCATGGGCGTCGCCCTGGGCACCCCCAACTACATGGCACCCGAGCAGGCATCGGGTGACCCGCACATCGACCACAGGGCCGATCTGTATGCCGTGGGCGCGATGGCCTACGAGATGCTGACCGGACGGCCGCCGTTTACCGGACCGTCCGCGCAGCAGATTCTGACGGGTCATCTGACGAAGATGCCTGTGGCCATAACCGACACGCGTGCCAATCTGCCGCCGTCGCTGTCCGGGTTGGTCATGCGATGCCTCGAGAAGAAGCCGGCGGACCGCGTCCAGACGGCCGCTGAGTTGATCCCGACATTGGAATCGCTGTCGGCTTCCACCTCGACGATGACGCCGGCGCAGACGATGGCCGCGCCGGCAGCGGAGCCGGCGCAATCGATGCCGCGCTGGATGGTCGGCGTGCTTGCCGCCGCCGCGATCCTGGTTGTGGCCCTGACGGCCTACGTGATGCTGGGATCCGGCGGTGACATTGGCCAGACGGCCTTCGTCCTGGGGCAACGCGTGCAAGCCACGCGCGAGGCCACGCTCGAAATCGATCCAGCCTTGTCGCCGAACGGCCAGTTCATCGCCTACGCAGCGAGTGACTACGAACGATTCAAGATATTCGTGCGGCAAGTCGACGGGGGAACCCCCATTGCGGTCGCTCCAGATCTGGACGGCGATCAGCGTTTGCCCGCGTGGTCGCCCGACGGCGGCCAGGTGGTCTTCCGATCCGATCGCGGCCTCGAGATCGTGCCGGCCACTGGAGGGGTCAGCCGCAGGCTTGGCACTGTAGTCACGTATTCCCGGGCGACCTTCAGTCCGGATGGCGGCGCGATCGCATTCATGTCTCCGCGGGGTCCATCGGACGGTGATGGCGCCAACGCGTTGCTGGTAACGAACCGCGATGGTGACGTGAAGGACGGCCGCGTCGTGTTCAATGGCGGACCGATTCACTCTCCGGCGTGGTCGCCGGACGGGCGCTGGATTGCCTATGTGGTCGGCAACGTTGTCGGTCTCGATACGCCGGGAAACATCGGGCCCAGCGAAATCTGGGTGGTGCCGGCCACTGGCGGTGACTCCGTGCAGGTCACCGATTCAGGGGGTTTCAACACCAGTCCGGCGTGGCTTGGCTCCACCTTGCTGTTCGTGTCCGATCGGGACGGCGGCCGGGACATCTATGCCGTGAACCTGACGGCCAGTGGTGCGGCCGCGGGCACGCCGCGCGCGGTGACGACCGGCAGCAGCGCATTGTCGGTTTCAGTCGCGGCCGACGTCAGCCGCATCGCGTATTCGGTGTTCCTGGACCGGTCGAATGTCTGGTCGATGCCGATTCCCACGACGGTGTCGGGATCCACGTTGGACGCAACGCCGATCACGTCCGGCAACCAGGTGGTGGAGATTGCGGAAGTCTCACGTGACGAGCGGTGGATCGCGTTTGACGCGGATCGAGCGGGCAACCAGGATATCTACAAACAACCGATCGGCGGCGGGCCGGTGACCCAGTTGACCACCGATCCCGGCGACGACTTCGGGCCGACCTGGTCGCCGGACGGATCCGAGATCGCCTTCTACTCATACCGCAGTGGCCCGCGGCGGGTGATGATCATGTCGTCCGACGGTGGTCCGCAGACCCTCATCGCCGACGATGAACTCTCTGTCCCGAAGTGGTCATGGGACGGCACCATGATTGCCGCCCGCCAAAGGCCTGACGATGCGCTGGTTGTGGTCCGCCGGACGGACAGCGGCTGGAGCGCGCCCGAGGTCCTCGTTCCCTCGGGCGTCATCAGTTCCTACGTTGGCTGGTCACCCGGCGATCGCAGCATCGCGTACTCAACAGCCGACGGGCTGTCAGTCGTGTCGGTGGCGACCAGGGCCTCCCGCCAGATCATCCGTGAACCAGCCGACATCGGGGCGCTCTATCCGCAGTGGTCGGCCGATGGCGGAACGCTGTACTACCTCAGCGCGGAGGGTGTGGTCGCCACTCCTGCCGCGGGAGGTGAGCGGCGCTTGATTGTCCGGTTCGATCCCGCCCGTCCGTGGCACCGCTTCACGTTCCAGGCGTTGAACGGCAACTTCTACTTCACCCTTGGCGAGGTCGAAAGTGACCTCTGGGTGGCCGGCGTCACACGGTAGCGCGCCGGCGATCCGACACGCAGGGGATGCAGCAGTGCCGCTCCCGCCAACGGCGAGTATGCTGAAGCCGGCATGATCACCCGCACAATTCCTGTCGTGTTGTTACTGGGGCTGGTGGGCTGCACCGGGACCGCGCCGGCCGAACCTGTAGCCCCGCTGGACGCATCGGGTGCCCTTGGCACGGCCAGGCAACTGCTGGATGCGTTCAACGCCCATGACCCCGAGGCGATGGCCGCGCTGGTCGACGAGTCGTTCGAGCTGTACTACATCACCGATGGCCGAAGTGAGCTGTCAGCCGGGGGGCGCGAGGATCTCAGGACTCAGATGACGGAGTACTTCAGCTCGCGGCCGACTGTGCACTCCGTGATTGAAGGCAGCATCGATGGGCCCCGCTTTGTGGCGTTTCGCGAGCGCGCCGGCTCACGGACAGAAACAGGTGAGCGCAGTGCTTCGTCGCTGGCCGTGTACGAAATCGTCAACGACAAAGTGCTGCGGGCTTGGTACTACCCGGCCGAGGCGTCTCGCGGTCAGTGATGCCCTTGCAGCCGGGTTCGCCGCGTCGAGTCGGAGGGCCGACGCGATGATGCGCCACCCAACTGAACACCGCCCTAGTTCGGGCGGTGTTTGACGGCCTCGAAGTACCGGATGCCGTCCACTTCGGCCAGAAACCGGGCTGCCCGCAAGCCCGAGGCAATGAGTCGGGCGTTGACCTCCTCCGTCGGCGGCGCCGGCGCGCTCGACTTGCGGAACGTCCCGAACATGCCCGCCCGGCCGACGGGATCCAGCAGGATGAGCCGGCCGCCGGGCCTGACAATCCGGATGGCCTCGTGCAGGGCGGCACTGGCGGGATCGCCCGGCGCGGGCAGGCCGTCCACGAGGACGGCGGCATCCCATTGGTTGGTGTCAAACGGCAGGTCCGTCAGCGGGGCGTCCTCGAAGTCGACAAGGGCGCCGGCGGCCGCCGCCGCGGCCGCCACCTGATCCGCGGCCCCATTCCGGCGATCGACGACGGTGGTCTGGCCGTTCAGTCCGGTCACCGCGCCCACTGCCCCGGCCAGGTCGGGCCGGCTGGCGCCGCAGAAGACGACCGAGTCTCCCGGCCGGGCGCCGATCATGGAAACGGACGTCTGAAGGGGAGACGGCCCGCCGCCGCGGAACAGTTTAAGCATGATCTGAATGATATAGTCCTATGCCGTGAACACAGCTCTTCCTCTTGCTCCCGCCGACGGCAAACTCGGCATCCTCTTAGTCGGCTTGGGCGCTGTCAGCACCACGACCATTGCCGGAGTCATGGCGATCCGCAAAGGACTGGCCAAGCCAATCGGGTCGCTCGCCGAAATGGGTACCGTGCGACTCGGCAAGCGCTCCGACAACCGGTCGCCGTCCATCCGCGAATTCGTGCCGCTGGCTGAACTGGATGACATCGTGTTCGGCGGCTGGGACATCTTCGAGGACAACTGTTACGAGGCCGCGAAACACGCCGGTGTGCTCGACGAAAAGCTGCTCGATCAAATCAAGGACGAACTGTCCGGGATCAAGCCGATGTCCGCCGTGTTCGACCGTCACTACGTGAAGCGGCTGGACGGCCCCAACGTCAAGAAGGGCAAGAACAAGAAGGACCTGGCGGATCAGCTGATTGCTGACATCCGGAAGTTCAAGGCGGACAACAACTGCAGCCGCCTGGTGCTCATTTGGGCGGGCTCAACTGAGATCTTCCTCACCCCGTCTGCATGCCACGCATCGCTCGCGACGTTTGAGAAGGGGCTCGAGGACAACGACCCCGCGATTTCGCCGAGTCAGATCTACGCATACGCGGCCATCAAGGAAGGTCTCCCCTACGCCAACGCGGCACCGAACCTGAGCGCCGAAGTGCCGGCCCTGAGTGAATTGGCGCTGCAGACTGGATCGCCGTACTGCGGCAGTGACATGAAGACCGGTCAGACCCTGATCAAGACGATCATCGCGCCTGGGCTCAAGGCGCGCCTGATTGGGGTGGCTGGGTGGTACTCGACCAACATCCTCGGCAACCGTGATGGCGAGGTCCTCGACGACCCCGAGTCCTTCAAGTCGAAGGAAGAGAGCAAGAAAGGCGCCCTCGACTACATTTTCCAGCCGCACCTCTATCCGGATCTCTACAAGGACATCTCACACGTCGTGCGCATCAACTACTATCCGCCGCGCGGCGACAACAAAGAGGGCTGGGACAACATCGACATCTTCGGCTGGCTCGGCTACCCGATGCAGTTGAAGATCAATTTCCTGTGCCGCGACAGTATTCTGGCGGCGCCGATCGTGCTCGATGTGGCGCTGTTTCTGGACTTGTCCAAGCGTGCCGGCCTCAAGGGGATCCAGGAGTGGCTCTCCTTCTACTTCAAGAGCCCGATGCACGCGCCGGACATCTATCCTGAGCACGATCTGTTCATCCAGTTGATGAAGCTGAAAAACACGCTGCGGTACATGCGTGGTGAGGAACTCATCACGCACCTCGGCCGCGAATACTACGACTAGACCTCAATCACACGCTCGCGGGAGGCTTATGGCTCGTTACCAACCAGCACTACTCGGCGGCCTGTTCATCGGCGTTTTGTCGGCGTTGCCCGTGATCGGCATGGCCAACTGTTGCTGTCTCTGGGTGATCCTGGGCGGCATGCTGACGGTCTATCTCGAGCAGCAGAACACCCCGGCGCCCGTTGAAACATCGACGGCCGCGCTGAGCGGGCTCATTGCGGGCGCCGTGGGCGGCGTCATTTCCAGCCTGGGGAGTCTGCTCACCCTGCGGATGGCCGGGGGGGAGCAGCAGGACGCGATCGATCAGGCGCTGTCCAATGTTCCGAACATGCCGCCGGAGACGCTGGACATGATTCATTCGTTTATGAGCGGGCCATCCCTGGGTCTGGTGATGTTCGCGATCACCGTGCCGCTCTACGCCGTCTTTGCCATGCTTGGCGCGCTCCTGGGTCTCGCGTTCTTCCGCAAGAAGGGCACACCGGACGGGATGGTGGGGCCGACGTCGTGAGCGATTCCAGGCCTTCGAAGCCGGAGACGGACACCGGCCCGCAGGAACAGGAAATAGACGCGCTGCTTCATGAAGGACGCGTCTTCGAGCCGTCCGCCGACTGGCGCGCGAACGCGAACGCCAACGACCCGGATGTCTATGCCCGCGCGGCTGCCGACCCGGAGGCCTTTTGGGCAGGTTTCGCCGCTGAACTCGAGTGGATGCGCCCCTGGACCCAGGTCCTCGACTGGCAGTCTCCACATGCGCGGTGGTTCGTTGGCGGCCAGCTCAATGCTTCCGTCAACTGTCTGGACCGCCACGTGCGGACGGCGCGCCGGAATACCGCGGCCATCATCTGGGAGGGAGAGCCAGGCGATCGGCGCACCCTGACCTACTGGGATCTGTATCGCCAGGTCTGTCAGTGCGCCAACGTCCTGAAGTCACTTGGCGTGAGCAAGGGT
>JAHEFO010000242.1 GCA_024640135.1 Acidobacteriota bacterium | reverse complement strand
GGCGCTGGAAGTGGCACGGTGGCTGGTGGGCAGGCAAGGCTGGTTTACGATGGATGACTACATGAAGGAGTTGCGATGAGAGTCCCTTTCAGCGGTGTTGGCACGGCACTGATTACCCCGTTCAACCATGACGGGTCGGTTGATACTGCCGGTGTGAGTCGCCTGGCCCGTCGTCAGGTTGATGCCGGTGTGCATACGCTGGTGCCCTGCGGCACCACGGGAGAGGCGCCGACACTGTCGGTGGACGAAAAGCGGCAGATCATCGAATTGGTCGCCGCCGAGGCCAAGGGCCGCGCGCTGGTGTTGGCCGGTGCGGGCGGGTACGACACGCAGGAAGTCATCCACATGGCCGGCGTGGCCAAGGCCGCCGGAGCAGACGGTCTGCTCTCCGTGACGCCCTACTACAACAAACCTACCCCGGAGGGCCTGTACCAGCACTACCACGCCATAGCGGAAAGCACCGACCTGCCCATCGTGGTCTACAACGTGCCTGGACGCACCGGCGTCAACGTTGACCCGGCGACACTCATCCGCCTGGCGTCCATCCCCAACATCATCGGCGTCAAGGAAGCCTCCGGCAACATCAACCAGATGGCGGAGATCTGCCGGGGAGTCCCCGCTGACTTCCTGGTGCTGTCGGGTGACGATGCCATTGCTTTGCCGCTGATGGCGCTGGGAGGTCACGGCGTGATTTCGGTGGTGTCGAATCAGGCGCCGGCGGAAATGGTGCAGTTGGTGGAGGCGTTCGAACGCGGCGCGCTGGATGAGGCCAGGCACTGGCACAACCAGTTGCTGCCGTTGATGCAGGTGAATTTCGTGGAGTCCAATCCCGGCCCGGTGAAGTTTTCGATGGCATCGATGGGGTTGTGCTCGCCGGTGTATCGCCTTCCCATGGTGTCCCCGCTCCTGCCGGACCGGGACAGGATTCTGTCGGCGATGCGCAAGTTCGGCCTGCCCGTGGTCGCCGGCCTGACCAAGGGAGTGTAGACATGAAGAGCCTCGCTGAACGGGTCGGCACGCTCTTTGCCGAGGGAGCCGGTGCCGACGTCCAGGAGGCGCGACAGGCCTTCTTCGCGTTGCAGCGTGTCCTGGACGATGGCAGTGTTCGGGCGGCGGAGCCCGACAGTTCCACTCCTTCGGGCTGGCGGGTCAATGCCTGGGTCAAACAGGGCATCTTGCTCGGCTTCCGGTTTGGCGAAATCGTTGACATGTCGGCTGACCATGGCCGATGGCCGTTCTTCGACAAGGACACGATGCCGTTGAAGAAGCCGACTCCGACCAGCGGCATCCGCATCGTTCCGGGGGGATCGACCATTCGGGAAGGCGCGTACGTGGCGCGCAGTGTGGTGTGCATGCCGCCGATGTACGTCAACGTGGGGGCGTATGTGGGTGAAGGCACGCTGATCGATTCCCATGCCCTGGTCGGGTCGTGTGCGCAGGTTGGCTCGCGCGTTCACCTGAGTGCGGCCGCACAGATCGGCGGAGTGATTGAGCCCGTGGGTGCCTTGCCGGTGATCATCGAGGACGACGTGCTGGTGGGTGGCAACAGCGGGATCTTCGAGGGCGCGGTCGTCAAGCGGCGCGCGGTCATCGCGGCTGGAACCGTCTTGACAGGATCGACCCCCGTCTACGACCTGGTCCATGGCGTGATCATCAGGCCAGAGGCCGGGCAGCCACTGGTCATCCCCGAGGGGGCCGTGGTCGTGCCGGGCGCGCGGGCGGTGACGGTTGGTGCCGGCAAGGACTGGGGGCTGTCGTTGGCGACTCCGGTGATTGTGAAGTATCGCGACGACAAGACCGACATGCGGACGGAGCTTGAAAAGTGGATCAGATAGGTCCGCGCCTTCTGCCACGGCCGGGTTCCTCGAGCGTGTGTGACCGATGAACAACGCGGAGGTCCTTCCGTTCGCGCGGGCTCTGGTTGATCTCGACTCCACCACGGGTCGAGAGCAGGCGGCGGCCGGCTTCCTCGCCCGGACGTTGCGGGAGCTGGGCTGGCAGGTAGACGAGCAACCGCTGGCGGATGGCCGATTCAATGTCATTGCCAGAGTGCCGGGCGTCGCGGAGTCCCCTCGCGTGGTGTTGTCCACGCACTTCGACTGCGTGCCACCCTTCTTTCCCAGCCGGGTCGAGGGCAGCAGGCTCTACGGACGAGGCGCCTGTGACGCCAAGGGAATTCTGGCGTCGCAAGTGGCGGCCGCGGAGCGCGCCCGCAAGGCCGGCCGCACTGACGTCGGGCTGCTGTTTGTCGCGGGTGAGGAGCGGGGAAGCGATGGCGCCAGGGCCGCGAATCTGTGGCCGACAGCCTCGCGATGGCTGATCAACGGTGAGCCGACGGACAACCGGCTGGGCGCGGCGACCAAGGGCGTGTATCGCGCGCGTCTGCTGGCGACCGGTAAGGCCGCGCATTCGAGTCAACCCGAACTGGGTGAGTCGGCCATTGAGAAGATGGTCGACGCTTTGGTCGCGCTTCGAGAAGTGGAATGGCCGGCGGACGATTTGCTGGGGGAGACAAACTACTCTGTTGGTCTGATCTCCGGCGGCGTGGCGCCCAATGTCATCCCGGCTGCCGCCAGTGCCGAACTCATGTTCCGGACGGTCGGCGATTATCGGGACGTGCGAGACCAGCTGACGGATGCTCTTGGGTCGCTCGCCACCGTCGGGGACATTCTGGTGGTTCCTCCCGTTCGCCTCCATACCATCGAGGGTGTTGAGACCGCGGTATTTGCCTACACCACTGACGTGCCATTCCTGGACAAGTGGGGCACCCCGATGCTGCTGGGGCCAGGGTCGATTGCGGTCGCGCACACGGATGAGGAGTTTGTCGAAATCGAGGAACTGCTGCGTTCGGTGGACCTCTATGGGACTCTCCTTGGCGCAATCGCAGATGTGAGGTGAAGCGGTAAGATACGCCCTATGGTGAGCCGACGTTGGCGCTATGTGCCGCTTGCTGCCGCAGTGTTGGCGGTATCGACGGTCGGAGCAGCACCGCAGGTCCGTGCGGCGCGAATATCCGAGGGCGTGCAAACGCTCAAGACCTACGCGTTTTCCGAGCCCAACCCTGTTCCGATCCTGACGAGGGACACACGTCTGTACCCCTACCACTCGTTTGAAGGGTACGAGCACGAAGGGCTGCCTCGCGCCTGGAAGGTCGTTCATCTGGAGAACGACCTGATCGAGGTGTGGGTGCTGCCGGAAATCGGCGGGAAGGTGTGGGGCGCGCGGGTCAAGAAGACCGGTCACGAGTTCATCTACCGCAACGAGGTCATCAAGTTCAGGAATATCGCGTTGCGCGGTCCGTGGACGTCCGGCGGAATCGAGTTCAACTTCGGGGTGATCGGCCACACGCCTTCCACCGCCACGCCGGTCGACTACGTCCTGAGGGACAATCCCGACGGCAGTGTCAGCTGTATCGTCGGCACGATGGATTTGCCGTCACGGTCGGAATGGCGCGTTGAGATTCGATTGCCCGCCGACAAGGCGTCGTTCGAAACGAACGTGTTGTGGCACAACGCCACGGCCATCGAGCAGCCGTACTACAACTGGATGACGGCTGCGGCCGTGGCCACCAGTGACCTGGAGATGTCTATTCCGGGGAACGCCTACCTGACACATCCGGGCGCGCGCGAGTCGTGGCCCACCGATGAGCAGGGACGATTCCTTCCGGCCTACAAGAACAACGCCTTCGGCAGCAACAAGTCGTTCCACGTCGTCGGCGAACTGAAGGATTTCTTTGGCGGCTACTATCGAGAGGCCGGATACGGGTTCGGCCATTGGGCCAGACACGAAGACATGCCGGGGCAGAAGTTGTGGCTCTGGGCCCTCTCACGCGCGGGCGGGATCTGGGAGGACCTCCTGACCGACACGGACGGGCAGTATGTGGAATACCAGGCGGGTCGATTGCTGGTGCAGTACTCGCCCGATGCCCAGGTCAACCCGATTACGCAGGTGGGATTCGATCCGTACGCGACCGATCGATGGACGGAAACATGGTTCCCGCTCGAGGGCCTCGGTGGATTGACGGAAGCCTCACGCGAGGCCGCGATCTCGGTGCGCGAGGTCGACGGAGAGCTGCGGATCGGCGTCAATGCGTTCGGGCCCGCCTCTGATACGTTGCGGGTGTGGTCGGGAGGGACACTCGTCCTCGAGCGGCCGGTGGCGCTGGTGCCGCTCCAGCCGTTGACGACTTCCGTGACGCATGTCGCGGGCACCCCGTATCGGGTGGAACTGCCGGGACTGGGTGTGGACTATTCGTCCGACCCCTCAGCGAGGACTCTGACACGGCCATTTGAGACCGACGAGGCCGCCGTGGCATCGATGTCCGAGACAGACCGGCTGGTAGTTGAAGCGAAGGAACTGATTCAGGGCCGGCGGCTTGACCAGGCCCGGCCGATGCTGGAGGAGGCTCTCGGCCTCAGTCCCTGGCATCGCGGCGCCCTGCTGGCCATGGGGAATCTCGAGTTTCGTCGTGCGCGTTACGGCGAGGGCCTCACCCATGTGGTCCGGGCGTTGCGCCTGGATGCCTACGACGCCGAAGCGAACTTCATCGCGGGCAACTTGTATCGTGCGACCGGCAGGATGGCCGACGCGAGGGATGCCTTCGGGTGGGCTGCGCGGTCGATGGCTTTCCGATCGGCAGCGAATGTGCAGCTGGCTGAACTCGCGCTCGTCCGAGCCGACTTCATGGAGGCTGACCGGTACGCGCGTATCGCCCTCGACTTCAACCGCCTGAATCTGTCTGCCTGGGAAATCCTTGCTGTCGTGGGGCGCAAGACGGGCAATGGGGCTCAGGTGTCCAGCGCGTCTGCGCAGTTGTTGAGCCTCGATCCTCTCAGCCACTTCGCAGGAGCGGAGGCGTACCTGAGCCGGCCATCGACCACGACGCTGCAGCAGTTCATGAGCAACCTTCGGAGCGAGTTTCCAGACCAGACGGTGCTGGAACTGGCGATCGGCTACGCGAATCGCGGTCAGACGGCCGATGCGGTCAGCCTGCTGGAAGCCACGGTGTCGCGGACACGAAATCCACTGCTCCGCGCGTGGCTGGCGTACCTCAGGAACGATGCGACGGCGCTGGAAGCTGGCGCGGACGTCACGCTGGTGTTTCCCTATCGCCTGGAGACTCTGCCAGTGTTGACGTGGGTCTCGGCGCAGCGCCCGCATTGGAGCTGGACGTATCTGGTGGCGCTGAACCTGTGGTCGTTTGATCGGATTCCGGATGCGCAGGGCCTGCTGGTTCCGCTGGGCGACACGCCAGACGCCGCGGCATTCTACGTCTCTCGGGCCCACCTGACGGAGCACATGGGCGGCGACCCAGAGCCGGACCTCAAGCGCGCCGACGCTCTGGCCGGCGCCGAGCGGGCCCTGCACATTCCCCTGGTTCAGTACTACCAGAACCAGGGCCGATGGGAAGAGGCGTCGGTGGTGTCGGGACGCGCCCGGCAGCAATTCCCGAATGACTTCAATCTGGGTTTGCTGCATGTCCGCGCTCTGGTGCGTCTTGGTCGGGCCACCGAGGCCCTGGACATTCTCAGGGACACCCGCGTGCTTCCCTCCGAGCATGCGCGCGAGAGTCACCAACTCTACGTGCAGGCCCACACGATTGCCGCGCTCGACGCCTATGACTTGAACCAACTGGACGACGCCGAGGCGCATCTGGTCCTGGCGCTTGCCTGGCCCGAACACCTGGGCCAGGGGAAGCCCTACGATCCAGAGGAACGCCTGATCCACTTCCTCATGGGACGCGTTGCCGAGCGAGAGAATCGGATGCCGGATTTTACGGCGCTCATGGACATGGTCATCGCCGCCACTGGATCCGGCGGCGGCAATCGTCTGGACCTGCTGGCGGTGGCTGCGCGCCACGCGCTGGGTCAAACCACCGACACCGTTGTCCTTCCCGCGACCCTCACACAGTCCGGAGATCTTGATGCCATTCTTCTCGTCCGCGCGCTCTCACTCCCTGGCCGTTAGCAGACAGGCCGCCAGCTCTTCCCGCAGCTTTCTTGGTCTGGCGCTGGGAGCGATGGTGTTCCTTGGCGCCTGCACCGCGGAGCCGACCCTTGCCCCGCTGCACCGCGCGTCTGGAATTCCGAACGTCGTCGATGGGGTCGTCTTCGAGGCGGGGAACTGGGCGCCGGACCTGAAGGCCGGAGACAAGGGCGCCTCTCTGGGGAACCACCGGGCGGTCGTGGAAGTTTCCGAGGGTGACACGGGCGCGGACGCGGTTGCGACCTTGATTCCCTGGCGCCGGCACGATCCGAGTCCGGGATCGAAGGCCATCGTTGTCGTCGACGCCGCCACCCATGAGCGGGTCGGGAATGTCGTGACCCTGCGTGTCGACAACGCTTCAGGGGTCGTGGCCTTTGAGCCGAATGCCGGTTCAACGACCTACTACGTGTATTACATGCCGTGGGAGACGACCGGCGGCCCGTACCCCACGGTGACCTATCCCTCGTCTGTCGGTGAGCCCGATCAGAC
>JAHEFO010000241.1 GCA_024640135.1 Acidobacteriota bacterium | reverse complement strand
TCTCACGCATCTCCCGCAGATTGCGGCGCGCGGCTCGTCGCATTTCCACATTAGCAAGGACGTCCGAGACGGCCGGACGGTTACCTGTATAACTCGGCTTGAGGCGGGGGACCGGGAGCAGGAGATTGCCAGGATGCTCGCAGGGGATGCGGCGTCACCGCAGTTTCTGGCGAGTGCGCGGGAAATGCTCCTCGGCAGACAGACGAGCAAAGACAAAGCAAAAGGCGAAAGCGAAAGTCCGCCGTTGGCGAAAGCGAAGATGAGGCGTCGTGGCGCGTAAGTACTTGCTTGAGACATTTGGCTGCCAGATGAACTTCCATGACAGCGAACGGATGGCGGGCCTGCTCGAGACCGATGGCTTCCAACCAGCCAGTGGCGACTCCGACGCGGACGTCATCGTCATTAATACATGCAGCGTGCGAGAGCGCGCGGAAGACAAGCTCTACACGCGCCTGGGAGAAATCCGTGTCGCTGGGCGGGAGTCGGGGCGGCGCCCGACGGTAGTCGTTGCCGGATGTGTCGCCCAGCAGGAGGGCGAGAAGCTCCTGAAGCGCGACCCCTCAATCGACGTCATCGTCGGCACCCAGGCCCTGAAGCAACTGCCGAAACTGGTCAATGGCTCAGGGAAGTCCTCATCGGCCCAGGTGGATATCAGCCCGTACGATGATGTGTCATTTCCGCTGGGGATGGCAAAAGCATCCGACCCACTGCGTGCATGGGTGACCATTATTGAAGGCTGCAACGAATTCTGCACGTTCTGTGTCGTTCCGTACACCCGTGGTCACGAACGAATGCGGCCGGTTGGTGACATCCTGGCGGAGGTGGAGCGGGCGGCGGAGAGTGGCCGGGTCGAGGTACAACTCCTGGGACAGATCGTCAATCACTATCAGGCGCCTGACGACCCCGCCTGCGATTTCGCCGAGCTCCTGAGACGAGTGAGCGAGGTCGCCGGAATCTCGCGAATCCGATTTGCCAGTCCCCATCCCAGACATGCGACGGATCGGCTGATTGCGGCCATGCGGGAATTGCCAAAGGTCTGCAAGCACCTGCACCTTCCCGTCCAGTCCGGCTCGAACGATATTCTGAAGGCCATGCGGCGTCGCTACACGCGGGAGGAATACCTGGACCTGGCAGCCAGACTCCGATATCAGATCCCTGGCATCTCGCTCTCCACTGACGTCATCGTCGGGTTTCCTGACGAAAGCGAGGATGACTTCGAGCAGACGCTCGACCTGGTCCGCCAAGTTGGCTTCTCCTTCATGTACTCATTCAAGTATTCAGCCAGGCCAAACACTCTGGCCGACAAGCGGATGCCGGACAACGTGATCGAGTCTGTGAAGACAAGACGGATCATGGCGCTACAGAAAGCGCAGGCGGAAATTCAGCTGAAAACGTACGAATCGCAGGTTGGTGACATTGTGGAAGTCCTGGTTGAGTCACGGTCCCGGCGACGGGACTGGGAGCTCTCCGGTCGCACTGACGGCTGGGTCTCAGTGAACTTTTCTGGCCCCGCAGAATGGATCGGTCGGGTGTTGTCCGTGCGGATCACCGCCGCTGCGCCGAACAGCCTCAGAGGGGAAGTTGTGGGGGAGCCCAATGCTGATTGAAATGGCCGTGAAGGGCCTGATGATTGACCCGCTAACCAATCTCCCCATCATCATTCTTCGGGACGAGACAAGCGAGCGGGTGCTGCCGATCTGGGTCGGGCCTGTCGAGGCCAATGCCATCGCGCTGCAGATTGAGAATGTAGCCACTCAGCGCCCGATGACGCACGATCTGCTTCGGCACACGATCGAAGAAATGGGCGGCCAGCTGAAGCGGGTCATCATTCACGACCTGCGGGAGAGCACGTTCTACGCGTTCTTGGAGATTCTTCGTGGAGGAGAGCGAATCCTCGTGGATGCGCGACCGAGCGATGCGCTCGCCCTTTGCCTTCGGGCCAGGGCTCCAATTTTTGTCAACGACGAAGTCTTCGAGCGAGTCCAGAAGGTCGAGGTCGGCCCCCAGCAGGTCGATCAGGAGCGCCTCCAGCGTTGGCTCGAGAGCCTGGACCCTGACGACCTTGGGTACAAGATGTAGTGGGTGTATGATGGCCGCGGCAGATTTGCAGCCGCGCACGGGAGACTGAAATTACCCACCGATGATCATTGCCATAGCCAACCAGAAGGGCGGCGTCGGCAAGACGACCACCGCGATAAACCTCGCGGCGGCGTTTTCGCTGCGAGGTCAGCGCACGCTCCTCATCGATTTGGATCCCCAGGCCAACAGCACCATGTCGTACGTCGATGTGGCCACGGTCGAGCGTTCGGTTTACGATGCGCTCACAGATCCGACCGTCGCGATCGGGGACATCGTAAAGGAGGCCTCACAGGAGAACTTGTGGGTCGCGCCTTCTCGGATTGCGCTGGCGAAGATCGAAGGAAAGCTCGTCGGCGAGCTCGATTCTCACTTCAAGCTCAAGGACAAGATCGCTCCGCTTGTGAACGACTATGAGGTTGTCGTCATTGACTGCCCGCCGGCGCTGGGCCTTTGACGGTCAACGCCCTGGTCGCCGCTACGCATTTGCTGATTCCCATTCAGTCGTCGTACTTCGCGCTTGAAGGCACTGACGATCTTCTTGAGACTATCGAAAGGGTCAGGATGAGAGCCAACCCGGACCTGCGTGTACTCGGCGTGCTGATTACGATGCACGACAGGCGCACAGCATTGGCCCGCGACATCAGGGCCCAGATCGACAAGGTGTTTGGCAAGCAGGTGTTCAAGACCGTGATAACCAAGAGCGTGCGGCTGGAGGAAAGCCCGGCCTATAAGGAATCCATCTTCAAGTTCGCGCCAGACTCCTCTGGCGCAACTGAGTACTACCGGCTTTGCGAGGAGGTCATGGATCGTGTCTAAGAGGGGCCTGCCATCCAGTCTGAAGATGCGTCACGACAAGCACTACGTGGACGCGCTGACCAATCCAGCCGGATCGCCCATCGGCAGGATGATTCCAATCGATCAGATCGATCCCAATCCTGATCAACCGCGCCAGGTCATGGGTGACCTCTCGGAGCTGATGGCGTCGATCGCGGAGAAGGGGATTATCGAGCCACTCATCGTGCGGCAGCGTGAAGGCCGGTACCAGATCGTCGCTGGGGAGCGGCGCTACCAGGCCTCCGTTCAGGTCGGCATCAGAGAGTTGCCCGTGGTGATTCGGGACGTCGACGACAACGAAATTGTGGAAGTGGCGCTCGTTGAGAACATCCAGCGCAAGGACCTCAGCGCCTTCGAAGAGGCTGAGGCGCTTCATGTTCTGGCCGAGAGATGCGGCTACACGCACGAGGATCTCGCTCGCCGCATGGGCAAGTCCCGCACAAATGTCACGGAGTCCCTGGCTTTAGCTCAGATGCCCACGGAAGTCAGAAACCTCTGTCGGCTGGCCGACATTTCGTCTAAGTCGTTGCTTTTACAGATAGTTAGACAGCAGGAACCGTCGAAAATGATTGCCTTGATTGAGCGGCTCACCCGATCAGGCGGAGGGGCGCCCGTGACGAGGGAGCAGGCCCGAAAGGTGACGGCAAAACCGAAGGCCGGCAGACCAAAGGCGTTCGTCTTCAACTACCGGCCGGCAGCCAAGACGTTCAGCTTGAAGCTTCAGTTCAAGAAGTCTGAAGTGGAAAAGCAGGAAGTCATCGAGGCCCTCGAAGGAATCATCGCGGAACTTCGACAGAGCTAGCTGCATAACTATGCGGACGCGATGAATACCGCAGCGCACCGTGAGACCGACGAGCAGGCCAGTTCCGTTTGGCGCGCCCGCCGGAAGGCCAACGAGACTACCAGAAGCGGCGCTACCTGCCAGGGCCAGGGCGGGCCGGATCCCAAGCAAGCCCCTCACAATACATGACATAACATTTCTTATCAGACATTGATGAAATTACTAAGACTTGCCCCCTGTGGATAGATTGCGGACCCAAATCTACCGCCGTGATATCTTCAAGCCCGGAACCTGAATGCGGACCCTCGACCGGTACTTGATTCGCGAAACTCTGGGCCCGTTTGCACTTGCCCTCGCCCTGTTCACGTTCCTGCTCTGGGTCCAGCCAATGCTCAAGACCGCGGAAACGCTGGTCTCCAAAGGCGCGCCCATGGAGACCATCGCCTACCTGCTGCTGACCCTCCTGCCGCAGGCCCTCGGAATCACCGTGCCGATGGCCTTCCTCGCGGGCGTCGTGATGGCCCTGGGACGCTTCTCAGCCGACCGCGGGGCCGTCGCCCTCATGGCGTGCGGCGTAAGTCCCACCCGCCTGATCCGTCCGATGATGCTCCTCGCGGCAGTGGCGGCCGGCGCCACCCTGTATGTCCTCATCTGGCTGATGCCGGACGCCAATCAGTCGTTCCGGGACGTCACCTTTCAACTGACACAGCGGATGGCGGCCCAGGACGTCCGACCGCGCCTCTTCTATGAGGGCTTCACGGGCCGGGTGATTCTGATTGGGGATCGCCGGACCGACGGCCAGTGGGCCGAGGTCATGATTGCCGACACTACGGCCGCCGGCACACCCGCGATTCAGATGGCGGAGACCGGCCGCCTGGCGACCGACGAGGGCGCCCGACTGGTCAATATCGTGCTCTCGGACGTGTTCAGCTACCGCGCCCTGAAGACGGAAAACGAGTACCAGACCAGAAAGTCCCTGGAAGAGGTCGCCCACATCGACCCGAACTCCGTCTTCGGCGCCGGCGCCTCGCCGGGACGTGGTTTCAATGAACTGACGATCGCGCAACTGGACGCCCAGGCTGCCACGAAGGTTGCCGCAGGGCTCTCGCCCCACAACGAGATCATGTTCAAGCACCAGCGGTTTGCGTTTCCGCTGGCCTGCCTTGTCTTCGCCATCATCGGTGTCGCACTCGGGGTGAACACCCGGACGGACGGCAAACTCGCCGGTTTCGCCATCGGAATCGGCGTCATCATGGCCTACTACGGCATCATGACGGTCTTCGATGGACAGGCGAAGGGCGGTGCCTTCCCCGCCGTGTGGGCTCGCTGGATGCCGAATCTCATCCTTGGAACAATCGGTGTCGCCCTGCTCTGGGCGCGAACCCGCGGGGCCGGCCGGCAGTTGCGGCTGCCCTCCTGGGCGGTCGTGGGCCGGCCTGGCGTGACCGACACCGCCGATGCGCCACCGATGTCCGGCAGGAAGTCCTCACGTGCCGTGCTTGTAATCAGGCTGCCGGTGATGTCGGTTCCGCTCCCGCGCCTCATAGACAGGTACATCAGTCGACGGTACTTGCGCACGGCAGTCCTGGCGTTTGTTGGCCTCCTGGTCCTGTACTACATCGGCGAGTTCATCGAGTTGTCGGAGAAGCTCTCAAAAGGCGAAGCCACCCTGTCCCAGGTGGCCGAGTATTTCTACTACGCCACTCCCAAATTCATCTATTTTGTGGTGCCGCTCGCCACGCTGGTGGCCGTACTCACGACGCTGGGCGGCCTGACTCGGACGAATGAGCTCACCGTCCTGCGGGCGTGTGGCGTCAGCCTCTATCGAACGGCCATTCCGTTGGTGGTGCTGGCGCTGGTCTGGAGCGGCATGCTCTTCTCGCTGGAAGACCATGTCATGGCCCATTCGGAACGCCAGGCCGAGGTCCTGCGGAACACGATCCGCGGCCGCGCCCAGCGGACGTTCGATGTCGCGAATCGATCGTGGCTTGTCGGCAAGAGCGACGAACTCTATCACTATGCGGTCTTCGACGTGCGCGCGCAGACCCTGCATCGTTTGTCGATCTTCGAGACGAATCGCGATCCGTATCGACTGAAGACCCACACGTTCGCCACGCAAGTGGTCTTCGAAGACGGCGAGTGGCATGCGACCGACGGCTGGGTCCAGACCTTCGACGAATCCGGGAGCGTGAGGCGCACACCGTTCAGTTCCCGCACGCTGACCCTGGAAGAGCCGGCCTACTTCGGTGCCGAGCAAATCGAAGCAGAATTCATGAACTATGGAGAACTGAAGGACTACATCGATCGCCTTGGGGCAAGCGGGGTCAGCATCGCCGCGCATGAAGTGGAACTTCACCGCAAGGTCGCCTTTCCATTTGTCACGCTGGTCATGACCCTGATCGCCATCCCGTTCGGCGTCACGACCGGCAGGCGCGGTGCGCTCTATGGCATTGGCCTGGCGGTGGTCCTGGCCGTGGCGTATCTGCTCGTGTCAACCCTCTTCATCGCATTCGGCGCCGCGTCGGTCCTCCCACCTGCGTTGGCGGCTTGGTCCACGAATATTCTGTTTGCGGCGGCGGCCCTGACGATGCTGCTTACCGTGCGGACGTGATTCCGGCGGCCGTCGTG
Organism: Acidobacteriota bacterium; assembly: GCA_024640135.1. Taxonomy (GTDB): domain Bacteria; phylum Acidobacteriota; class Vicinamibacteria; order Vicinamibacterales; family SCN-69-37; genus SYFT01. The sequence continues at coordinate 163 of JAHEFO010000241.1, read as the reverse complement.
CCGAGCGAGGCTCTGGTAATCCAGATTTGACCTTGCGCACCCGGCCGCGTGTGCCAGGTGTCAACCACCAACAGCAACGAACGCGCCCTCGCCACATCCAACGTCGTCTCTGCGGATGGCTCGACCACTTCGAGATCCTGCAGACGCAGTGTGACCGTGCGTG
>JAHEFO010000240.1:3659-6498 GCA_024640135.1 Acidobacteriota bacterium | reverse complement strand
TGAAGCGTAGTGGTCACACGCCTGCAGCCCGGCACCCCCGCGTGGGATCGCCTGAGGTCGACCTGTGTGCCGAGCGTATACTCGGGGGCCTGGTGGTTCGATGTCGACGCTTCGGCCTCGCTCGACGAGGCGTCGATCGCCGAACTGGCCGCGTCATTGCCGGCATTGATCGTGGGCAAGACCCGAGAGGAATTCGTCGAGGCCGATGTGGAGACGATCAGCCAGCGGGACACCCGGGTGAATCACACCTTATGGGAGCTCGGCGAGGGCGGTTTCGACGCACGCAGGAGCACAACAAATAACGAGGGCTTGGAGCGCTTCCCCCGTTCTTGGAGTCCGCCAAGTACGTCGTACGGCGGAATACTATCGCGACGTGCTGGGCTTCAGCCTCGATTCGGATGGCGTGTTCCAACCCTCACCCGACGAGCCGGATGGCGTTTACGGAATTGTGAAGCGGCCCGGGGCTTGGATCCACTTCCAGATCCGTCGCGACGAACTGCCGGCTCGGCAGCGTCCCGCCTTCGAACGAGACGTCTATCTCTACGTCGACGACGTTGATGACCTCTACGCCGACCTTCAGCGTCGTGGCGCCCGGATCCAGGCCCCATGCAGTACACTGCGGCGCGGTGATGGTCCTGATGCCTCGATCCTCTCTCTTCCGCTGGTCCGTGCTGGCCCTTCCAGGAGGATGACTGACGTGCGAACAGAGAAGACGCGCGCTGCGGGCGCCGGCCTGAAGGTTCTGGTGATCGGCGGCACCCAGTTCATGGGTCGTGAGATCGTCAAACGGCTGGTTGAACGGGGCCACGAGGTGGCAGTGCTCCACCGGCGCGGCCATCACGACCTCGGTCCGGAGGTCCGTAACCTCCAGGCAGACCGTGCAGATCTCGATCGCGTCGGATCCCTGCTCAGGGCCCAGCGCTTCGACGCCGTGTTCGATCTTGCCTACGATTGGGAACGCGGCACCACGGCCGATCAGGTGGAAGCCACGGCCCGCGCCTGCGGAGACGGCTTGCAGCGATACGTCTTCATGTCCAGCATCGCTGCCTACGGGCCGGGCCTCGGGCATCTCGAGGATGCGCCGCTGGCGCCGGACGACGTCCCGAACCCGTACGTTCAGCACAAGGCTGGCGCTGAGCGGCGGCTGTTCCGGATGCACGCCGAATCCGGTTTCCCGGTGACGACGTTCCGTCCGCCGTTCGTCCACGGCCCGCGGCAGCCGTTCTACCGGGAGCAATTCTTCTGGGATCGCTTGATCGACGGGCGCCCAATCATCCTGCCGGACAATGGAGAGCTGGCATCTTCATGGGCATTCGTCTCTGACGTCGCGGAGTCGTGCGTCCGCGCGGTCGAGGTGCCGGAGGCTGCGGGCGAAGCGTTCAATATTGGTCACACCGAGCCCACCTCGCAGCGAGACTTCGTCGAGTTGCTCGCCAGGGCTGCCGGCGTCGAGGCGGAACTGGCGCCGGTGCCGCGAGAGGCGATTCAGGCGGCCGGCGGGGAGGTCATGGGCGGGAATCTGTACTTCGGCGAGGTCCTTGATCTGCCGCCGCATACCGCAATCCTCGAGAAGGTGACCCGCGTGCTGGGCGTCACGCCGACGCCGTTTTCCGAGGCGCTGGCAGCGGGCTTCGCGTGGTATCGCACCCAGCCGCGACGGCCCATCGACTATTCGTTCGAGGACCGGCTGCTGGCCGATCGTGCGAAGGCGCGCTGAACAAGCGCGCGCCTTAACTGCGGCGGTGGGCAGACAAGGAGCGGGAACCAGATGTTCGAACAAGGGCGACGCTGGCTCGGGGAGATTGGTCGAAGGGTTCTCGGTATTCTCTACATGATCATGGGAGCCGGGTTCATCGTCCAGGGAATTCCCCCCGGCGGAGCGTTATCGAAGCGGCTCGTCCTTGCCGTGGGTGTAGTATTCCTATTCCTCGGAGCCTATACGACGGGGACTGCGCGACGCCCGAAGAACAAGCGGCCGTGAACGCGTCACGCCGCGAGGCATCCATTCTCCGCCCGCACGCCACACATCGGAGGTTTCCATGAGGCGAGTCACTGGCATCGGCGGCATCTTCTTCAAGGCCAAGGATGCGCCTGCGTTACAGGCTTGGTACAAGCGGCATCTCGGCATCGATGTCCAGGAGTGGGGCGGCGCCGCGTTCAGCTGGACCGACTCGGCGGGCAAGCCCACGGGCGGAACAACCGTCTGGTCCATTGGTCCGGAGGAAGGCGAGCAGTTTGTACCAGGCAAGGCCTCGTTCATGGTCAACTACCGCGTCGAAGACCTGCATGCCGTAGTCACGGCGCTCAAAGCGGAAGGCTGCGACGTCCTCGACAAGATCGAGGACTCTGAGTACGGCAAGTTTGCCTGGGTCATCGATCCTGAGGGAAACAAAGTGGAGTTGTGGCAACCACCTGCTGGTCAGTGAATCCGGCAGGGGCCCGCCGTCGGTCCGGCCAGCCGGAGGCGTTCGTCCCGACGGAGTTCCGGGCCTTCCACTTGCCGGTCGCCGTGGGTAGACTACCCGCGAAGTGGAGCGCGGGCCTGAGGGCCGGCGCGCGAGGACGGTCGGATGGTCAAAGAGAATCGCGAACGCCCGGGCCGGACTTGGGTGCCCGTGATGGGCGCGGTGGGTGTCGCCTGTGCTCTGAAGCTGATTGTCCTCGGACAATTGCTCCACCATCCGCTCCTGCAGCCTGACGCCGGCCTCGATACCACCGCGTATATCGACCTGGCCAGACGGGTGCTGGCCGGTGACGTCGGCCTCGGTCCGGGCCTGTACTACGTTTCCCCGCTCTACATCTACTTCCTCGCGCTCGTGTACGGACTGACCGGGTCGTT
>JAHEFO010000240.1:0-3649 GCA_024640135.1 Acidobacteriota bacterium | reverse complement strand
CCGCCGTGCACGTGGTGCAGATTGCTCTGGGGTCTCTCACGGTCGGCGGCGTCTACATCATGGCCCGCCAGTGGGCAGGCAGCCGCGCGGCCTGGATTGCCGCGGCACTGGCGGCTGGTTGCGGGGTGCTCACGTTCCACGAAATCGTGCTCATGCAGTCCGCGCTCGATCCGTTCCTGACGGCCTGCGCTTTGACGTCCTTGACGATGGCCCTGCGTCCCGCGACCCGTCGGCCTCCATCGGCGTCGGCGCGGGCACGGTGGTTCTTCGCGTTCGGGCTCTGTCTTGGAATCCAGACACTCAACCGGCCGCACGTCCTCCTCCCGGCCCTTGCCATCGTCCTTCTGTTGTGGAGCGTTCGGCGGAAGAAGCCGGCGGTGATCGCGGCGGCTGGACTGGTGGTGGCGATGCTGCCGGTAGTGGCGCGGAATCTGGTGACGGCGGGCCAGTGGTCGCTGGTGTCGTCGCACGGCGGCCTGAACTTCTACATCGGGAACAACGAGAGCGCGACGGGGTTGTATCAGCTTGTGCCGGGGATCAGGCCGGACATCGATGGTCAGAGAGAGGACACCAGGCGAGTGGCGGAAGCGGCGACCGGGCGCCCGCTGAGCGACGCCGGAGTGTCTGATTATTTTTCGGGACTGGCCTGGAGCTGGATTCGCAGGGAGCCAGTGGCGGCCGCCAGGCTGTTCGGCAAGAAGATTCTGCTGTCCATCCACGCCGACCATGTGGCGCTGCCGCACTCGTTCGAGTTCTTCGCGTCTGATGTGAAGACCGCGTTGCGGTGGCTGGCGCTGAACGGGTGGGTGATCATGCCCCTGGGGCTGGCGGGGCTCCTGTTCGCGACGCCACGCGGGTCTCCGGACGAGACGATGAGTTTCCGAATCTGGGCGGCGTTTGTTCCCGCATACATGGTGGCGCTCGCGGTGTTCTTTCTGGCCGAGCGGTATCGACTTCCGCTGTTCGTGCCGTTGTGCGTGAGCGCGGGGATGTTTGTGGACTGGCTGCTGACCCGCATTGCGGACCGCCGCGTTCCGCTCCTTCGACGCGAGCTGCTGGTGAGCGCGGGCGTCGTCATGGTGCTCGCGACTGTCACGAACTGGCCCTTCCGCCTGGCCGACGCCCGAGAGGGAGATCGGCTTCGCATGGTGCGCCATGCCGCAAGTCAACACGACACCGCGGAGGCTGAGCGATGGGCGGCTCTTGTCGTTGCGTCTTCATCGGCGCCTGCCGAAGTGGAGGCCCGTGTCGGCCGCATCTACCTGAGTGTCGCCCAGCCAGAAACCGCGTTGCGACACTTCAGGACCGCTGAGTCGTACGGAGCGCGCAGTCCTGAACTGCTGGTCGATATCGCGGAGTCCATGGAGCAACTGGGCGACAGGGCGTCCGCGCGGTCGACGCTCCTGGCCGGTGACTGGGCCGCCGCCCCGGCGCCGCTGTCGCTCCGTGCGGGCCGCCTGGCGATGGCGGTCGAAGCGTCGGAGCTTGCGGCCACCCTGCTCAGACGAGCAACGGAGGCAGACCCGACAAACGCCGATGCCTGGGCGCAGCTGGGGTTTGCGTTTCTGTTTTCCAGCCGGCCTGATGACGCGGAACGTGCGCTGAAACAGGCCGCTCGACTCAACCCCTCGGACGCGGTGGCTCAGGGAGGTCTGGCGGTCAGCCTCGCACGGCAGGGCAAGACGGACGAGGCTCTCAAGTGGGCTGATTCCGCACTGGCACTGGATCCAGCCGAGCCGCTGGCGACGCAGGTCCGCGTGGCGCTTCGCGGCCGATGATCTGAGCTGTTGCGCCTGTCATACTGGGGCGTGAACATTCCCACTAGCTTGCGAGGGTGCATGAGAATCACAGTCTTCAGGGGATTGGTCGTCGCTGTGGCCGCGGCGTCTTCCTTCTACGCACAATCCAGTCTCTCCGCCCAGTCCGGCGGCGATCGGCTCAACGTTGACGTGTTCCGCGGTCTCGAGTTCCGCAGCATCGGCCCCAGTATCACGACCGGCAGGGTTTCCGACCTCGAGGTCGACCCCAACGACGACAACGTCTGGTATCTGGCCGTGGGCTCCGGAGGTCTGTGGAAGACGGTGAACCGGGGTAATACCTGGACGCCGATCTTCGACAGCTACCCGTCGTACTCGATCGGAGCGGTCGTGGTGGATCCACGGGACTCGAACGTCGTGTGGCTGGGCACCGGAGAAAACACCCACAACCGCAGCACGTCGTATGGCGACGGGGTGTACAAGTCCACGGATGCCGGAAAGAGTTGGACACGGGTGGGCCTGGAGGACTCGCAGAAGATTCAGCGCTTCCTGATTGACCCGCGTGATTCTGATGTTGTCTATGTCGCCACGGCAGGCCCGCTGTGGAACCCGGGTGGTGACCGTGGTCTCTACAAGACGACGGACGGGGGCGCCACGTGGTCGCGGGTGCTGTACGTCAGCGAGGATGTCGGCATTACCGACGCGGCGTTCCATCCCGGGAATCCAGACACGATCTACGCGGCCGCCTACCAGCGGCGCCGCCGTAACGCGATGACGATTGGAGGTGGTCCAGACGCGGGGATCTTCAGGACCACTGACGCCGGCGCCACCTGGGAGCGCATTGAGAACGGCATTCTGCCTGGAGACAAGGGGCGCATTGCGCTGGGTGTCGATCCGCGACACCCGGACCGTGTGTACGCCCTGGTGGTCGCCCGGGGCGACGACGGTGGATTCTACATGTCGGAGAACGCCGGCAGTTCGTGGCAGCGGATGAGTGACTACGCGGGCGGCGATCCGCAGTACTACGGCGAGATCTTCGTCGACCCGCATCGGCCCGACACGATTTGGAACGTCGAAGCCCCGATCATGCGGAGCACCGACAAAGGGGTGACCTGGGAGCGCATGCCGTTCCAGATTCATTCCGACCACCACGAGATCGTCTTCGACGAGAGCGATGCGAAGCACATGTGGATCGGCAACGACGGCGGCCTGTACGAGACCTACGACGCCGGGGACACCTGGCGGCACTTTACCAACCTGCCCTTGTCCCAGTTCTATCGGGTCAGCGCTGACAACTCGCGCCCCTTCTACCGGGTGTGCGGTGGCGCCCAGGATAACGGCACGGTGTGCGGGCCTTCACGGACGCTCAATTCAGCCGGCATCCGAACGAGTGACTGGTACCGGGTGGGAGGCGGCGATGGCTTCCAGGCGTATATCGACCCCCACAACGCCAATATCGTCTACGCGCAGTCGCAGAATGGCGCGCTGAACCGGCTCGACCTGAGCACCGGAGAGAGCGTTGGCATTCGTCCTACCAGGGGTGAGCAGGACCAGGGACGCTGGCACTGGGACAGTCCCTTGCTGGTCAGCCCGCACGCCGCCGGCCGCATCTACTACGCCGGCCATCGCCTGTACCGGAGCGACGATCGCGGCGATGCGTGGACGCCGGTGAGCGGCGACCTGACTCGCAACATCGACCGGAGGGAAGTGTCGATTATGGGCCGCGTCTGGCCTGAGGACGCGGTCGGTCTGCATCTGTTCACCACGACGATGAGCGTGGTCACTGCGCTGGATGAGTCACCTCTGGTCGAGGGGTTGCTGTACACGGGCAGCGATGACGGTCTGGTCCAGGTGTCGGAGAACGGCGGAGACTCGTGGCGCCGCATTGAGCG
>JAHEFO010000239.1 GCA_024640135.1 Acidobacteriota bacterium | reverse complement strand
CGTGATCGACGCGGGTCACGGAGGGCCGGACACGGGAAGCCGAAGCGCAACCGGGATCGAAGAGAAGCAGGTCACGCTCGCGATCGCGATGCGGCTGAAGGCGGCACTCGAATCGCAACTCGGACTGCGCGTGGTCCTGACGCGCAATGCCGACACCAACGTTCCGATCGACCGGCGAGGGGCCATCGCCAATAACAACAAGGCGGATCTCTTCATCAGTCTCCATGCCAACGGGTCACCGGTCCCGGCCAAACACGGCTGGCAAGTGCAGTCGCTCGACCCGGCCGACTATGCCAGCATCGCGGGTGCCACGCCGGCCGGCACCGCCGCCCAAACGGTGCCCGTGGCGGGCGGGGGCACCAGAATCATCGACACCGTCATCTGGCGTCTGGCACAGATCCCCCACACGCTCCGCTCGCGGTCACTGGCGGACTTGCTGGCAACCCGCCTGGCAGACACCGGGATGCCGGCACAGACGGTGCCGGTGCTGCAGATGCCGCTCAGAGTGCTCGTTGGCGCAAACATGCCGGCCGTTCTTGTCGAACTCGGCTTTCTCACCAACGACGAGGATGCCGCGATGTTGAGTACGGGGACGTTCCACGAATCGGTGGCCCAAATCATCACCAGCGTGATCGGCGAGCTGCGGGCCGGATGGCCCGCAGACGGAGGCGACCGATGACGCGTCCGGGTTACCCGTGGCGCTACCTGGCCCTGGGCACACTGACGGCCGCCCTCGGTTTGTGGCTGGTCACGTTGTGGCTGCCCGGCTGGCTGGTGACCACTCCGGCGACCGGCGATTCGCCGTCCCGATCGGTGGTGCCTGGAACACCCGCTGGGGTCGCCGAAGGGTCAGGCGCCGAAGCCAGGCACATCTCAGCCACGCTTTTCTATGTCGCGGCCTCAGGGGACGCATTGATTCCCGTTGAGCAGAACGTGGCCTATGCCGCCTCGCCCACCGATCAGGCGCGTCGCCTTGTCGAACGCCAACTCGGGCCCGCGCCGGCCGGCCACGTGTCTGCCATTCCTGCGGGCGCCGTCCTCCGCGGACTGTATCTCACCGGTCGCGGGGAAGCGTATGTCGATGTCAGCCCCGAAATCATGACCGGACACCCGGGTGGCTCCCAGTACGAGTTCCTGACGGTTTACGCCATCGTCAATGCCCTGACCGTGAATATTCCGGACATCACCGCCGTGCAGGTACTGGTGGATGGCCGAGAAGTTGATACGCTGGTGGGACACCTCGACCTGCGGCAACCGCTGCGGCGCGGACTACGGTGGGTGCAACGCACCCCCTGACACAGGAGCCTCATGACACGACTGAATGAACGGGCGGCTGACGCGCTGCGCCCCACGACCATTACTCCCCACGTGATGCTGCACGCCGAGGGGTCCGTCCTCATCGAGGTGGGACAGACACGAGTGATCTGCACCGCGTCCGTTGAAGATCGAGTGCCGCCGTTCCTGCGCGGCACAGGCAAGGGATGGGTCACGGCCGAATACGGCATGCTGCCGCGCTCGACGTCCACCCGCATGCAACGCGAATCCACCGCCGGCAAGGTCGGCGGCCGGACACAGGAGATTCAACGCCTGATCGGGCGGTCCCTGCGCTCAGTGATGGCCCTTCGGGCCCTCGGAGAGCGCACCGTGTGGATCGATTGCGACGTCATCCAGGCCGACGGTGGCACGCGCACGGCGTCCATCACCGGCGGCTTTGTCGCGCTGGTCCTGGCGCTCGATCGGCTGCGCCAGCAGGGGGCGATTAAGGCGATGCCAGTCACCGGGCACGTCGCAGCCACGAGCGTGGGCATCGTGCAGAACACACCACTGCTCGACCTCGCCTACGAAGAAGACTCGGCGGCCGAGGTGGACATGAACATCGTCAAGACGTCCAGTGGACAGTTCATCGAGCTGCAGGGAACAGCCGAGACGTCGCCATTCGATCGGGATCAGCTCGACGCCCTTCTTGCCCTGGCCGACAAGGGGATTGGCCACCTGATCGAGATGCAGAAGGCCATCGTCGGGAAGATGATGGAATAGGGCACAGGGCTCACGCGCGCCGGCGAAGCCAACGCACATGAGCCCTGTGTTCCGCGAGCCTACGGACCCGCGGACTGAGTCCCGAGGAACCGAGTCCCCGCCTACCTGATCCCTCCGCCACCGCGCCCGCCAGCGGCCGGAGCCGTCCGGACTCGCATGGCGCGCGGGTCGAGAATCGTGGCGATCTCGTCGATCGCGTCGCGCAAGTGCCGCTGCGTGGCTTCGTCGCGCGTATCGGCACGCTGGAGCGCGTTGTCCACCATTTCGCCCACAGCCCGCAGTTCTCCCTTGAGCAACGAGCGAACCTCGGCGCTCGGCTCCGTATTGCCATTCAGACGGGTGTCGATGATGTCGAGATACGTCCGCTGGAGATTGCGGCGGAAGATGTCGATGTTCGCACCCGGCCTCGGCACTTCGGCCCAGACGCCATTGCGCAGTTCGGTGAGGAAATCAATCGGCGAATAGGCCGCAGCTCCGTCGAGCGCCACCTGCTCGACCATCCGATCGATCCGGGCGCTCTGGAGCAGGTTGTTCATGACCGACCGCTGGGCGCCCTCCACACGGTTGATGATGCCGGTCGGCTCGATGCGCCGGAGAATTTCCGGCCGCACCATCATGGTCGGTGTCTGGAACGCGTTGGCGACCAGATACCGCACCGCCTCCTGCTGCTTGGCCCGCGCCAGCACTTCGAATCGCACGCCGTTCTGGCCAATGTGCTTCTGTTGTGAATTGAAGCCACCGACCATCCGCGCGACGTGGTTCATTTCGGTCGTCCACTGGCTCACCATGCGGCCGTAGACTTCCTCGAGTTCCTGCCACGGATCACCCGTGCGGGAACTCGTGGCACCGAGCAGCATCTCTGAGACACGCGCCAGATTCTTCATCCCCAGCGTGGTGGCCATCACGGCATCGGCGTCCCCGACGGCCTCGGTCTCGTCCCCGGGATCCGTGCCGGCCTGCCCTTCAGTGGAGAACCGCAGATAGGGCTTTTCGTCCTGCTCCCGCGCCCACTGGTCGAGCGTCGGCTTCTCCTCGTCGGGTGTCTTGGCAGTGGGAATGGGCTTGTAGCCCCACATCGTGGCCCACTTGTCATAGGGGCCGATCTTCGGAATGAGATCTGCCGGGTCAATCTTGTCTTCCGGCTGCGCCACGTAGTTGAAGCGCGAGTAGTCCATCAACGTGGGGGTGTGGCCGTTCTCCTTCACCCACTTCGGATCGCGCACCTGATCGATTGTGTACGTGGAACTGGCCTTCATGTTGTGCTGGAACCCCAGCGTATGCCCCACCTCGTGCGCCACGACGTAACGCATGAGCTCACCCATGAGGTCGTCGGGCAGCGGCAGATTCTGTGCCCGCGGGTCCAGCGGCCCCACCTGCACGAAGTACCAGTTCTTCGCCAGGTTCTGAACGTTGTGGTAATACTGGATGTCGGCTTCCAGGATCTCGCCGCTGCGCGGATCGTGCACGTGCGGGCCGGAGGCGTTTTCCGTGGTCGACGGCAGCCAGCGGATGACAGAGTAGCGGGCGTCTTCCGGACTCCAGTCCGGGTCGTCGGCCGGCGCTTCCCTCGCGATGATCGCGTTTCGGAAACCGGCAGCCTCAAACGCGACCTGCCAGTCTTCGATCCCCTGCTTGATGAAGGACACCCACTTCTTCGGCGTTGCCGGATCCACCCAGTACACGATGGGCTTCACGGGTTCTGAGATTGCGGCAGTGGGGTCCTTCTTCTCAAGACGGTAACGCGTGATGAACCGCTTCGCGACCGATCGGTGTTCGTCCGTCCCATAGTCGGTCAGTCCCTGCGTGAAGTACCCGACCCGCTCATCGAACAACCGCGGCATCATCGGCGTTTCGGGGAGCTTCACCATGCTGTAGCTGGTCAGCACCGTGGCACTGGTTCCGCGCATGCCGCGAGCTGCGCCAGCGGCGCGGCCGGCACCGGCGGCCGCTTCGGCCCCCGTAAAGGTCTGCGTGACCTCGACGTTGATGTTCTCAGGAAACGACACCGCTTTCTCCAGGAACGTCCGGTCCGTGGCCAGGCCGCGCCCGCCGACCCGCGATCGGACCGAGAACTCTGGCACGTCGGTGGTGAAAAGCGGGGTCACCTCGACGACGGGGTCACCAGTCGGGCTGTATGCCGCGACGTTCAGGGCGCGCAGAATCGAGGGGTTATTGGAATCGTCAACCGCCTGCGAAATCGGATTGGAGTCGTCCGCGACGACGCTGTAGTTGATGTCGAGAATCAGGACCTTGTCCTGATCCTCGCGCTTCACCCAGCGAATGACCCGCGTGCCGGCGGCCTGCCCCCCATACCCCACCCCGATCGTCGTCTTCTTGATCGTCGTGACCAGGAGGAAGTCCTTGTCCAATTCGGCCTTCGGGATCTCGTAGTAAAGCTTGTCATCTACCCGATGGACCTTGAAGATGCCGTCGTCAGTCTTCGCATCCGACGTAATGACGGACTCATAGGGTTGCGGGCGGGCGGGCTGGTTCTGCCCTCCTCTGCCACGGCCAGCCGCCGCCGGCGGATCCTGCGGAGGATCTTGGGCCACGGCCAGGGCCTGCGCCGACGAGAGGCCGTTTTGATCGTCAAGGGTCGGCGTCTGGGCGGTCACCACAGTCACAAACACCGCAGCACCCACGACAACCATGAACGAAGTTAAGAAATTGCCTTTCCTGACCATGAGACACTCCTCCCGAAGGGACAACCGAGCGAACTGGGGGATTATACCTGCTACAGAACCATGACCTCCCTGTTGATTGCCAGCACAAACGAAGGAAAGCTGAGAGAAATCCGGTTGGTTCTACAAGGACTCGGCCTGCCACTGGCGTCGCTCAGCGATATCGCCGGCGTGCCGGCTCCCGAGGAAACCGGCGCGACTTTCGCAGAAAACGCGCTTCTGAAGGCCCGGGCGTACGCGGCCGCCAGCGGACTGGTGACCGTCGCTGAGGACTCCGGTTTGGCGATCGACGCCCTGGACGGAGCGCCGGGAATCCACAGCGCGCGCTATCCCGGCGCGACCTACCCGGACAAGTTCGCCCGGCTCTACTCGGCGTTGACCGGGCATCCGAGGCCCTGGACCGCGCGTTACGTGTGCGCGCTGGCGGTGGTGGGCCCTGAGGTGCTGTTCGAAACAACGGCAACCGTCGAGGGCGAAATCTGGCCGGAACCGAGGGGCTCGAACGGATTCGGGTATGACCCGATCTTCTACTACCCCCCGTACGCCAGAACCTTTGGTGAAGTGGGAGACGCGGAGAAGCTCGCGGTCGCCCATCGGGGACGAGCGTTTTCGAAATTCCGGGCCTGGGTGGAGCAGGGAGGCCTGATCGACCGCCGATAGGCCTGGTTCCTCCGGGCGCTGGAACGAGGTGGACGCAGGCGTCCGATTCTGGCACAATGCGCCCGGATCCCTATTGCAATTGTTGGTCGGCCAGTCGCCGAAGGAGAAACGACGCATGTCCATCCCTGCCTTTCCCCGGTTACGTGTCGCTGCGGCACTACTCGCCTCGCTGGGCGCCCTGGCATCCTCCGGTGCCGCGCTGTCCGCTCAGGCGGCGGCCAGTGACGACCCCATGATTCAGAGCCTGCGTTGGCGAAACATCGGCAACGCCAACCTGGTGGGCCGTGTCTCGTCGGTCGATGCGCTGGAAAGCGACTGGGCCCACGTCATCGTGGGCTCGGCCTCCGGCGGCGTGTTCAAGTCGACCAGTGGCGGCACGGAGTGGACGTCGATCTTCGACCACTACGGGGCGGCGTCGATCGGCGACGTGAAGATCAACCAGGTCAACCCGGACATCATCTGGGTCGGCACGGGCGAAGAGTGCGGCCGCAACGGGGCGACCTGGGGCGATGGGGTCTACAAGTCCACGGACGGCGGTGAGACGTTCACCAACACGGGCCTGAAGGACTCGTTCAATATCGGCAAGATCATTCTGCACCCGAAGGACGTCAACACCGTCTATGTGGCAGCCATTGGCAATATCTATGGTCCCGTCGGCACCCGTGGCGTGTTCAAGACCACCGACGGCGGCGCTACCTGGGTGAAGCTGACGGAAGGCCTGCCCAACGACCCGCAGACGGGCGCCATCGACATGGTCATCGACCCGTCGAACCCGGACATCCTGTATGTCTCGTTCTGGCAGCGCATCCGGTACCCGTGGAAACTGAACAGCGGCGGCCCGAACAGCGGCATCTTCAAGACGACAAACGCGGGACGCACGTGGCGAAAGCTGACCAGGGATCTGCCCGAGGGCGACATGGGCAAGATTGGCCTGGCCATCGCGCGGACGAACCCCAAAGTGATCATGGCGCACGTCGAGCACGGCTATCAGCCGCCGGCCAATCTGCCGACGCCCGGCCAGCCCGCCGGTGGCGGCCGTGGTGGTCGTGGCGGCGGCACGCCGAATCCGGAATACGCAGACATGACCAAGCTGGGCGCCGGCATCTACCGGAGCGAGAACGGAGGCGACACGT
>JAHEFO010000238.1:4576-6534 GCA_024640135.1 Acidobacteriota bacterium | reverse complement strand
GACGTCCCACATGGCCGCCGACATCCCGTCGGCGGCAGTCTCCGCGGCCTTCAGCTGATCGAGGCCCTCACGGATCAGAAACGCCGTAGTACGGACTGAGCGTCGCCGGGCTGCATATCCGCAGGTCGCGGCGAGGCGTCTTTGTCGTTCGGTCGTGGCGTCCTCACGGCGCCCCGCACCCACCAGCGCAACCCGCCTCGCCCGAAATGTGCCCGATGTCAGAGGCGCAATGAAGGTCTCGAACAGCCGGCCTCGGAATTCGCCCCCGCTGCGGGCGCGCCCGATTTCACCACCAGTGGCCTCATCGAGGCTCGGCAGGTCATGAAGTGAGTCATCGCCCTCGAAGACGGGCACAAACAGCATGTCGACCTCGACCGCCCCGGCCTCGGTGCCTACGCCAATGAACTCTGAATTGCCCTTCACGCGATTCCGATGCCTCTCTGTTAAACTGCTGTTCAGACCGTTAGAGTGAGCACAGATTTGAGTTCGAGCATGATATCCCGATGGGCCGGTGCTTTGGCACTGGTTTGCACCGCGCTGGTCCAACCGGCTGGACTGGCGGCCGGTGACCCGACGACGGCTGCCCGGGAGGATGCCCAGGGCAAGGGGAAACCCAAGGCTGCCCTGCGTGTGAACCCTTCCATGATTGCCTTCCCCCCGGCTCGGATTGTGGCCACTGCGGAGCTCACCGAGGGCGCCGATGATTACCAGGACTACTATTGTCCCAAGATCGAGTGGCTGTGGGGAGACGGCGCGCAGTCGGAATCAGCGGAGGACTGCGACCCGTACGTCGCCGGCAAGAGCGAAATCCGGCGCCGATACTCCGCCGACCACACGTTCAGGAACCTGCCGATGGGCGGCGCGGCTGGCTACGATGTCGTCTTCCGGATGAAACAGGGGTCCAAGGTCGTCCTGAGCATCAAACAAACGGTGAGAATCCGATAACGACTGGGTGCCTTCGCGACCAGTGGCCGCGCGCCATCGCCCCCACGTCATCCTCGAAGGGAGCATCCTCTCCATGCGGCAGACTCAGAAGCCCCTTCAGTTCTCGACTCGACCTGGGTGGACGCTCGCCGCGGTACTCGCGGTGGGCGTGAGCCTGCCCCTGGTGGCCGCCGGGATGGCGCATCATCCCGCCGGCAGCCCAGCCCCTGGTCCCACGACCCCGGCCACCCTCACGGCCATCACGGCAGATGACGACGGACGACCGCCGCGAACGACGCTCTCAGGAAGCGTCAAGGACCAGACCGGCGGGACGCTGCCGGGCGCGACGGTGACAGTCACCAACCAGCAGACACACGAGCCCTACGTGTCTGTGACCAACGTGGCGGGAGGCTTCTCGTTCGGGAACCTGCCGCCGGCGACCTACGAACTCGTCGTACAACTGAGCGGATTTCGGCGCATCGCCATGCCCCTCGATCTTTCAACCGGCACTCCGGTGAACATCACCCTGACGCTTCCGATCGGCGCACTGACTGAGGAGATCACCGTGCAGTGCGAAACAGCGGCATCGACCGTCCTTCAGATGTTCTTCCCAGCCCTCTCCGCACAGGAGCGGCCCGCGGCGCCCATCCGCGTCGGGGGCAATGTCAAAGTGCCTCGGAAGACCACCCACGTGAACCCCGTTTGCCCCTCGGGAGGTGCAACCGGCGATGTGGTGGTGCTCGTCGAGGGCCACATCGGTGTAGACGGTCTCATCACCGACATCACGCCGACAGGAAAGGGCGAGGGCACCGACCCGCCGGCCGAGTTCTACGAATCGGTCAGAGACGCCGTGCAGCAGTGGGAGTTCACGCCCACGCTTCTCAACAAAGTGCCGGTGGAGGTGGCCATCACGGTGATGGTGACCTTCAAAAGCGCGTAGCCGATCGCCGTCCCGTTCTGCAGAAGGATGGGCAGCGTTCCGGGGACCGAAGAGGCCGCTAGCTCTGAAGGTCGACCAAATCCTTGAACAACTC
>JAHEFO010000238.1:0-4566 GCA_024640135.1 Acidobacteriota bacterium | reverse complement strand
GGGCTTCCCGATTGGCGACAGGACGTCCGTGGATGACGTTTCTGACGGCGAGTTCCACCAGCTTTCCGCTCTTCGTGCGGGGCAAGTCAGCCACCTGCAGGATCCTGGCCGGCACATGGCGGGGTGACGTGTTCGCGCGGATATGCGTCGCGATCGTCTGGCGCAGCGCATCATCCAGGACGAGTTCCGGACGCAACCGCACGAAGAGCACGATGCGTTCGTCGCCGTCCCACTGCTGCCCCACCGCAAGACTCTCCACGATCTCCGGCAACTGCTCGACCTGCCGGTAGATCTCTGCCGTGCCGATGCGGACCCCGCCGGGATTCAGCGTCGCATCCGAGCGGCCGTGGATGATGAATCCGCCGTGTTCGGTGACCTCGGCCCAGTCGCCATGGCACCACACACCGGGAAACCGATCGAAGTACGCCGCGCGATATTTGTCTCCGTCGGGATCGTTCCAGAACCCCACCGGCATCGACGGGAAGGACTTCACGCACACCAGCTCTCCAGGCTCTCCGTCGACCGAACGTCCCTCCGAATCCCATACCTCCACCGCCATCCCGAGGCCGGCGGCCTGAATTTCCCCTCGCCAGACCGGCGCGTTCGGTTGCCCTCCCACGAAGCAACTGACGATATCGGTGCCGCCGGAAATCGAGGCCAGGTGGACATCGTGCTTGATGGCCGCATAGACGAAGTCAAAACTCTCCGCCGACAGCGGCGATCCTGTTGACGCGATTGTCCGCACAGTCGTCAGGCGGTGGGTGTCGACCGGACGAAGGCCGGCCTTCTGGACGGCGTCAAGGAACTTCGCCGACGTCCCGAACAAGGTCACGCCGACGCGATCGGCCAAATCGAAGAGCCGGTTGCCATCGGGCGCAAAGGGCGACCCGTCGTACAAGACAAGAGTCGCATCAGACGCGAGCGCAGTCACCAGCCAGTTCCACATCATCCAGCCGCACGTCGTGAAGTAGAACACGCGATCGCCCGGCCTGACATCCGCATGCAGCCGGTGCTCCTTCAGGTGCTGCAACAACGTTCCGCCATGCCCATGCACAATGCACTTGGGCACGCCAGTCGTCCCGGAGGAATAGAGGACATAGAGGGGATGCGAAAACGACACCCGCTCGAATGGGATGGTCGACGGCTCGAACGGAGACAGGAAGTCGTCCCAGGAATCTGGAATCAGCACGGTTGTGGTGACGCTCGGAAGCCGGGCGACGATCTCCTGCAGACGTCGACGGCAGTCGCGATATTTCTCGCCGTAGTGATATCCGCCCACTGCAAGAAACACCCGGGGCTCAATCTGGCCAAACCTGTCGATCACGCCCTGGGCGCCAAAATCCGGTGAGCATGACGACCACACGGCACCGATCGACGCGGTCGCAAGCGCCCCGACCACCGCCTCTGGCCCGTTGGCCATGAACGCGGCGACCCGATCACCCTTCACGACCCCGGCGGCGCGCAGCGCCTGGGCGCAGCGTGACACATCGTCATACAACTGGGCCGTCGTCAGGCGCCGCTCCACGCCGGGCTCATCGACCGCGATGAGTGCCAGGGTGTCATCGCGCCGGCGCAGGAGGTTCTCGGCAAAGTTGATTCGAGCATCCGGAAAGAACCGGGCGCCCGGCATCCGGTCGCCATTCGCCACGGCCGCGGCACCGCGGTCGCCCACCACACCGCAGAAATCCCAGACGGCCGACCAGAATGCCCCGCGTTCGGAGATCGACCAGCGATGCAGCGAGTCATAGTCTGGAAACCGAAGATCCAGGCGGACCTCGAGCCACGAAAGAAAGGCCGTCAGATTCGATCCGGCCACACGGTCAGCGGGAGGGGTCCACGCAGGAGCCACTATCGTCCCGCCTTGAGCGCCCTGGCCCGCTCAAACAAATCCTGCACCGCGGGGGTGCCCGTCAAGACCTCAGCCGACGTGGGCAGTTTGGCGGCAATCGCGTGGAGAGCATCGGAAATGAAATCGGCATTTGTGTCAAGAATGCCTTCCCAGACCTCGGAGGAGAAGCCCGGCGCCTCGTCAGGCGCCACAGACCCGTCCGGGGATTCCACCGCCCCTCGAAGCGCGGTGGCCACGACGTGCGGCGCCTGACTGACGTGCGCCATGACGCGATCATGCGTCACCGCATCCGTCCACTCAGGCCGAGCCCCCAGTCCCACGACAAACGAGGCCAGCGTGGCGTTGCGCTCGTTCTCTTCGTGGGAAGACGAGACCAACAACCACGCCCGTCCGTCGAACAGATCCGCGCGCGCTGCCCGCAGCCCCCACCCTTGAGACCCGGCAACCGGATGGCCGCCGACAAACTCCAGCCGCGGCGCGCCGGACGTGGCATCCATCACGGTACGCTTGGTGCTCCCCACGTCAGTCACGAGTGCGGACACGCCAGCTTCCGCCAACTGCGCTATCAGGGCAGGCACGAACTGCACGGGGGTGGCAATCACGATGAGGTCGCAGGCTGCCAGGTCGGACGGGCTGGCGACGAGTCCCGCGACCAGTCCCTGTATGACAGCCTCGGTGCTGATTGGCGCCGGGTCGCACGCGGTGATGTCGATCGACGGCCATCGCCGTTTGGCCGCCAATGCAATCGAGCCGCCGATCAGCCCAAGGCCGATAATGCCAACACGTTCAAATGGTGGGCGCTCCACGCCAGACTAACGTCCCCAACCGCGTCGGCTGACCGTTTCAACGCAGATGCTGCGGCCGATTGCCGGCGCGATAATACGCAACTCAGCCATCAGTTGGTCGAACTGCTTCGGAAACAGGGACTGCGCGCCATCTGAAACCGCATGATCCGGGTCGCAATGCACTTCGACCAACAGTCCATCGGCTCCTCCGGCCACCGATGCGCGCGCCATCGCCGACACCTTGTCGCGGCGGCCAGTCCCGTGGCTCGGATCGGAAATCACCGGCAGGTGGCTGAGTTGCTGCACCACGGGAATGGCAGAAATATCCAGCGTGTTGCGGGTATAACTCTCGAACGTTCGAATACCGCGTTCGCACAACATGACGTTCATGTTCCCGCCCGCCAGAATGTACTCTGCCGACATCAGCCACTCTTCAATCGTCGCCGACATGCCGCGCTTGAGCAGGACGGGAGTTCGCACCCGGCCCAACTCGCGCAAGAGCGAGTAGTTCTGCATGTTCCGCGCACCCACCTGCAGGATGTGCGCGTACTGTTCGACGAGGGGAATCTGAGCCACCTCCATGACCTCAGTGATGAGCTTCAGATCGTGGCGGTCGGCCGCCTCACGCAGCATCCGAAGGCCAATTTCACCCAGCCCCTGGAAGCTGTATGGGGAACTGCGCGGCTTGAACGCCCCACCCCGCAGAATCTTTGCCCCCGCGCGCTTGACGGCCACTGCCGTGGCTTCCACCTGCTCAGCTGACTCGGCCGAGCACGGCCCTGCCATGACCACGACTTCATCGCCCCCGATGCGGACGTCGCCAATGGTGATGACGGTGTTCTCACGCTGGAATGACCGGCTGGCCAGTTTGTAGGGCTCGCTGATGCGCAGGACCTCATGCACGCCCTCGCGGACACCAATCAGCGCCGGATCGCCATGACCCGACCCAACGGCTCCAATCACGGTCCGGTTGGCACCCGCAGCGCGATGCACGTCGAAGCCCATCTCCGTCAGGTGGGCCACCACAGCTTCCACCTGTTCGTCGGTGGCATCCTCTTTCATGACGACAACCATGTCTTTCACCTGTACTTTCGCTGCGACACCCGTCACTGCATTCTACCCTTGAGCCAGCGAACAAACCGCTCGGCCTCGGCCGGCGCCGCCGCGGGCGTTGTCTCTGCGAGCGCCTGAACCAGCGCGCTTCCGACCACCGCCGCATCCGCATAGGCGCAGGCCTCCTTCACGTGGTCCGGCCCCGCAATCCCGAACCCGAGCGCCACTGGCATCGAGGTCACGGCGCGAATGGCGTCAACGACGGGCTTGGCGGAACTGGCGACCGTGGCCTGCGCCCCGGTCACGCCCAGTCTGGATATCGCATACAGAAAGCCCCGGCCCAATTCCGCGGCGCGCCGCATCCTGGCCTCGGTCGTCGTTGGGCTGATGAGGAATATCTGATCGAGACCCGCGCCCTCAAGCGCCTCGTGCATTGATTCGGATTCCTCGATCGGCAGGTCGAGCAAAAGAACGCCGTCCGCACCGGCAGTCGCCGCTCTCTCCACGAATCTGTCCGTCCCCATGCGCACGACAGGATTGACATAGGTGAACAGGACGATGGGCGTATCGATATCGGCGCGGACAGCTTCGACCAAGCTGAGCGCAGCCGACAGCGAGCTGCCCGCTGCCAGCGCGCGCTCCGAGGCGCGCTGAATGACCGGGCCGTCGGCGATCGGGTCAGAAAATGGCACTCCGATCTCAATGACGTCGGCGCCCGCGCGGGCCACCGCCCGGACGATCTCGCGCGACGTCTGCAAATCCGGATCGCCAGCCGTCAGATACGCGACAAGCCCCGGTTCCTGCTGACGGGTCTCGCGCAGCTGGGCGAATGTGTCGGCGAGGCGGCTCATGCTGACCTCCCGTCGATGCGCGCCTCTA
>JAHEFO010000237.1 GCA_024640135.1 Acidobacteriota bacterium | reverse complement strand
CGCGACTGGCGCCCCGTCGGCATTCAGGAATACGGGGAGGCCGCACCTGACCCCAAGAACCCCGATCTCGTCTACGGCAGTTCACGGAGCAACGTGACCCTCTACAACCGGAAGACGGGCCAGATCAAGGACGTCGGTCCCGACCTGGCGGCTGATGCGGACGCCACGGGACAGACATTCCGCCGGAATGTTCGCACCATGCCGCTGGAATGGTCTCCGGTCGACCCGAGCCTGCTGTTCTACGCGCAGAATGCCGTGTGGAGTACGAGGGACGGCGGCACGAGCTGGACCCGCATCAGCGGTGACCTGGCCCGGCCGACGTGGGACGTTCCAGCCAATACCGGCCGGTACGGAGCGGATGTCACGCCGGGTCCAGCCGGCAGCATCACGGCGCTCTCGCCCTCCCCGCTCGACGTCAACCTCCTGTGGGCGGGCACCGACGACGGCAACATCCAGGTCATGACGGGCGCCGCGCACACGTGGACCAACGTCACGCCGGCCGCCATCAAGCCGTGGACACGGATCTTCAACATCGAAGCCGGACACTTCAGCGCGCTCACGGCCTACGCCGCCGCGAATACGATGCGCCTTGACGACATGAATCCGCACTTCTGGCGCACACGCGACGGCGGCAAGACCTGGACGGAGATCAACACCGGCATCGCACCTGGTGCGCCAGCGAATTCGATTCGTGAAGATCCGCGGCAGCCGGGTCTTCTCTATGCCTCCACCGACACGCAGGTGTGGGTGTCGTATGACGATGGCGACCACTGGGAGTCGTTGCGCATCGATATGCCCGCGGTGTCCGTGCGCGACATCACGGTGAAGGACGACGACACGTGTCTCTGCTCCGACCTCGTGGCCGCCACTCACGGACGGGGATTCTGGATCCTCGACGACGTCACGCCGCTTAGAGAGGCGGCAGCCATCCGCGCCGCGGAGCGCGCTCAGGAGGCCTACCTCGTCAAGCCGATGACCGCCGTCCGCGTCCGCTTTGCCATGAACCCGCCCACCCCGTGGCCCATCGAGATTCCGGCTGGTGAGAATCCCCCGCCAGGAGCCATTCTCGACTACTATCTGGCGCGCGACGCCACGGGCCCGGTGACGCTCGAGATCCTTGGCGCAGGCAACCGGGTCATACGCACGTATTCGAGTACCGACCCCGTCTTGTCTCCCGATGCGGCCACCGACCCCGTGGCCTACAACCGCGTGTGCCAGGAAACCCCATCCGCACCCAATTGCTCGGTCCCGCTGTATTGGGCGGCACCGCAGATGGTCATTTCGACGCGCGCCGGGATGCACCGGGTGTGGTGGGACATGCGCCACGATCCGATCGAGGGTGTCGCGGGCGGTCGCGGAGGCGGCAACGCGGTGCCCCATCGCACGTACCCGTCGGTCAACGCGCCATGGGCGGCGCCCGGTTCGTACACGGTGCGCCTCACCGTTGGGGGCAGGAGCCACACGCAGCCGCTCACCCTGCGCCTCGATCCGCGCGTCCAGACTTCCGCCGCCGATTTGGCCACATTGACTCGCCTGACAGGCGAAATGTACGACGGCGCCGTGGCGGCGCGTGCCACGTACGAGCAGGCCCGCGCGCTTGTCGCGCGGCTTGATACCCTCACCGGTGTCGGCATCGACGCATTCAAAGCCCGGGTCGAAGCTCTGGCGCCGGCGTCAGCGGCCGGTGGCGGTCGTGGCGGCGGTGGTCGCGGCGGCGGTGGCAACGCGGCTCCGACGCTGCAAGGCGTGAGTGCAGCGATGCTCGCGGCGGCGATGGGTCTTCAGGATGCGGACGTCGCGCCGACCGCCCGTGAGATCGCGACGTGCACGGCGGCACGGGCGCAGTCTGCGACGGTCATGGCGCAATGGACGACACTCACGACCACCGATCTCGCGGCACTCAACGCCCAGCGGAAGGCTGCCGGCCAACCGTTGATCACGATCGGCAAGTAGCCTCGGGCTGGAGGGAGATATCTGTGGAGGGCTCCGCTAGCCCTGCCCTTTGAACTGATCCGTCTCGTCGGCAAACAGCAGATTGAAACTGGTCAGGGATCCGTAACAGCCCGTGATGTAGGCCTGCAGCTTCATCTTCGCGTCGTCCGGAAGATCAGAGGCGTTGACGTGTTGTTCCAGAGTCCGGAGGCGGTTCCGGAGCATCACGACCTTGTGGAAGAACGTCTCGATTGGCCACGTCTTCTCCTTGAGGGACGCGTCTGCCGGATGCAGGGTCATCGTGCCGCCTCGCCACCTGGCGGCTGGAGTGACGGTGGTCGCCCCGTTTTCCTCACGAATCACACGCCGGAGCAACAGTTCCAAATCATCGCGATGGCCTTCAAGAGTCACCGGGGGGCCCGTCCTTTCACGTTCGCTGACCAGGGGGAGCGCGTCCGTCGCCTTCGCAATCCGCGCCACGTGGGGCCGGGAGGACGCGCGTGACGCCATCTCACCGGTGTCAGCGCTGACACGCGGCCCCCCACGAAAATTGTGCTCGCTCTCACAGTATCCGCACCGCACTCGCAGCACCGCGCCCTGACCGTCAGTGGCGACAATGGCGTGCATGCGATCCGTCCTGCACGCACGACAGTAGTCTTCAATAGACTGACCAGGCCGAAGAATGGACATCTGCAAGAAACCCTCGAGGGGATGCACCGCGTTGAAGCCGGTGGCTTGTCGGCGACCCCGGGCGTCAGCCTAACACGCCTCTCAGCGCGCGGTAATACCAGCTCGCGATCCCAACATGCTGCTCCGTTCCGGCGGCCTGTCCCACCTGGAACTGGGCGCGAGCCCTCGAACGGTCCTGGCGGACTTGACATCGCTTCTTCTGACCGATAAAACGTCAAGCCATGAAATATTCTGCACTGACAACACTTGACAAGACCCCTCGTCGGCGTTTCCTGAGCGGGGTTTTCGCCGCAACCGCAGCGGCCGTAAGTCTTCCGCTGGCCAGGCTGCGCGCTGAGCCCGTTCCACAGCAGGGGGGCGGCGACTGGATGAGCGAAGTCAAGGGGAGCCATCGCTGCTTCTTCGACTCGCCGCAGCACAAGAACGGCTTTCCCCTGCTCCACATGCTCAACTATCTCAACACGTACTCGGCCGCCCTGGGCGCGAAGCCCGGTGAAGTCGGCGCGGTCGGCGCGTTTTACGGCCTCGGCTCAGGCGCAAGTATCGCTATGGCCTTCGATGACGCGATGTGGGCCAAGTACGGGCTGGGTGAGTATCTGGGCCTGAAGGATGCCAGCGGTCGTCCGTATACCCGCAACGTGTTCCACAGTCCCACCGAGGCCGATGGCCACCTCTTCTCGCAAGGCATGGGTGGACCGGAGTTGGCCATGTTCGGCGGTGCGATCGTTGCCGCTGGCATCAAGAACCTGCAGAGCATGGGCGCCAAGTTCCTGCTGTGCAACAACGCCCTTGGTGCCTGGACCTTCGAGCTCGAGGCGCGTGGCAAGGGCGCTCAGGCGGCGATTCTCAAGGACCTGACCGGGCACCTGCTGCCGGGCGTCACAATCGTTCCGGCCATGGTCATCGCCATCGAACAGGCCCAGGGCGCCGGATTCGCCTACAACAAGCAGTAGGCGCACGACCTGCTCAGACCTCACGCGGCCTGGCGCAACGCCAGGCCGCATGAGCTTTGGGCGCTACTTCGGCGCGCGCAGGTACCGCAACAGGTCGCTGTCGGTGCCCAGCACAAAGTATGTCTTGCCGTCCACGACCCGTTCGTACGTCTCGAGTGACTTGAAGAACGCATAGAACTCCGGATCGCGGCCGTACGCTTCTGCGTAGATTGCCGTGGCCTCGGCGTCAGCGTTGCCACGCAGTTCCTGCGCTGCCCGGTACGCCTCGGATTGAATCCGCAGCAGGTCGCGCTGGCGCTCGCCCTGAATCCGCGCGGCCTCGCCCTCTCCCTCAGACCTGAAGCGCTCGGCAATTCGGCGGCGCTCGGCGATCATGCGCGCGTAGACGTCCTTGGCCACCTCGTCCACGTAATTGATGCGCTTCAGGCGGATGTCGAGGACCTCGATCCCAAGGTCGAGTGTCCGGGCCCGTGCGGCGGCCAGGATGCTGGCTGCAATCGCCCTCCGGCCCATCGAAATCTGCTCCAGGACAATCCGCTCTTCTTCGCTCTCGATCGGGATGCTGTCAACGGGACGATTGCTGCTGCGGACCAGTTCGATCAGGTCATAACTGGCCACGGCATTGCGGGTCTCGCCGTCCAGGATGTCGTCGAGTCTCGACTGCGCACCGCGCTCGTCGCGCAACCGCTGGAAGAACTTCAACGGATCCGTGATGCGCCATCGCGCATACATGTCCACCCAGATGAACCGCTTGTCCTTGGTCGGCATCTGGTTTGGGTTGCCGTCCCACTCGAGGAAACGCTTCTCGAACACATTCGCCGTCTGGATGAACGGGAGCTTGAAGTGCAGCCCGGGATTGTTGATCGGATTCCCCCTGGGTTCACCGAACTGCGTGATGATCACCTGTTCCGTTTCGCTGACCAGATAGGTGGACGACGAGAGCAGAATTAGTACGAACAGGGCGGCCCCGACTCTGGCGATCGTGCTTCCGCTCATTGGCCACCTCCGCCCTTGGGCTCGGTGCTGCCGAGCAATCCCTTGATGCCATCAATCGGCAGAAGCGGGATGACATTGCCCATGCCCTTGTCCATGAAAATCTTGGAGCCCAGCGCCGGCAGCACGCGCTGCATGGTCTCCAGATACAGACGCCGGCGCGTGACTTCGGGCGCGCGACGATACGCCGTGTAGATGGCCTTGAACCGTGTCGCGTCACCCTGTGCGCCGTTCACGCGTTCGAGCGCATAGCCTTCAGCCTGCAGGACCGCCTGCTCGGCTTCCCCCTTTGCGCGTGGCACGACCTTGTTGTACTCGGCACGCGCTTCGTTAATCAGCCGATCGCGCTGCTGTTGCGCCTGGTTCACTTCATCCCAGGACGGCTTGACGGGATCGGGGGGCGTCACGTCCTGCAGCACGATTTGCTCGATAACGATGCCCATCTCGTACTGGTTGACCATCTCCTGCAACAGGACTTCCGACGTCGTCGCAATCTCCTGTCGACCGACCGTCAGGACTTCCGTCACGGTTCGGTCCCCGACCACCTCACGCATCACTGCCTGACTCATGCTCCGGAACGTGTCAGTCAGCCCGCGGAGTTTGAAGAGGTAGTTATAGGGGTCGGTCACGCGGTACTGCACGACCCACTCGACGACGGCGACGTTGAGATCGCCGGTGAGCATGACCGACTCGCCGGCAAAGTCGGCCGCCGAGTACCTCGTTTGAATCCCCGCCGTCACCGTCCGGAACCCAAACTCCTCCTTGAGCTGGCGCTGCACCGGCACCCTGAGGACCTGCTCGACGAACGGGAGCTTGAAGTGCAACCCCGGCTCCACGGTCCGGACTCTCTGCCCGAACCGGAGGACCAAACCGACCTCCTCGGGTTTGATCTGAAATGAGATATTCACCAGCGCGATGACCGCCAGAAGCCCGATTGCCGCGGTCCTCAAGAATCGAGGTGTGGCCCACGAAGGCGGCCGTACCTGACCAGAGGCGCGCACGTTCTCCACCCAGTCGAGTGGTCCGCGGGATGCGGGTCCGTAGTCGTCGTCGTCCATATTCTTGGGGTCTCCTCTTCGCGCCAGCGTATCAGATATCAGGTACTCCGCCCCTGCACCACGGAGGGTGTACGAATTCACCCCACGGGGGAAACAGAACGGGCTATCGTTCTCCGGAGCGGGGAGACTGCACCTTGGATGTTGAAGTTCGACTCAGCCGCGAAATGCGGCTCATTGATGTAACCATGATTGGCGTCGGCGCCATGATCGGCGCCGGCATTTTCGTCCTGACCGGCATCGCGGCAGGAGTCGCCGGTCCGGCCCTGGTCCTGGTCTTTCTCCTCAACGGATTTGTCGCGGCCCTGACCGCAGCCGCCTATGCGGAGTTGGGCAGCGCCATCCACGGCGCGGGCGGCGGCTATCTCTGGATCAAGCGATCGCTGCCTGATCCCAGCGGGTTCCTCTCCGGCTGGATGGACTGGTTTGCCCACGCCGTGGCGTGCTCACTCTACGCGCTGGGCTTTGGCGCGTACATGAAGGAAGTCCTCACCGTGGTGGGCGCGCCAGAATGGCACGCGCCCATCATGCCCGCCGAAATCTGGTTTGCCGTGGCCGCATGTTCGCTGTTCGCCTACATCAACTATCGAGGCGCATCTGAAACGGGCAAGGCCGGCAGCGTGGTCACGATCGGCAAGGTCGTCATCATCGGAGGCTTTATTGCCGCGGGCCTGTGGGCCATGGCGCAGCGTAGCGGCTGGCAGGGGGCATTTTCGCCGTTTCTCAGCGAGGGGCTGGGCGGAGTGTTCGCGGCCATGGGCCTGACGTTCATCGCCTTCGAGGGATACGAAATCATCGCGCAGACAAGCGAAGAAGTGGAGGATCCGAAGCGCAATATTCCCCGCGCCGTCTTCCTGTCGCTGCTGATCGTCGTGCCGATCTACATGTTGGTGGCGTTTGTCGCGGTCGGCGCGGTGGTGCCGCCCGCGGGCATGGCCG
>JAHEFO010000236.1 GCA_024640135.1 Acidobacteriota bacterium | reverse complement strand
CACCTCGGAGATGTCCTCGCCCTCGTCCCTCGACCATGCTCGGGACGACCCTGAGCTCGTCGAAGGGCCGAACGCCCGACGGCCGGCCAGCATCTCGAAGAGCACCACGCCGAAGGCCCAGGCATCGGCGCGACGATCGACCGGCCGTCCCTTGGCCTGTTCGGGCGCCATGTACGCCGCGGTGCCGAGGATCATGCCGATCTGAGTCAGGGCTGGGGAGGTGACGGTCGGGCTCTCGGCGTTTCGGAGAGCCGGGTCTTCAGACCCGGCGGACCCCGCCCGGGTCTGAAGACCCGGGCCTCCGACGGACGGGTCCATCGCCTTCGCGAGTCCAAAGTCCAGCACCTTGACGGTGCCGTCGTCTTTGACTTTGATGTTGGCGGGTTTCAAATCGCGATGGATGATGCCGAGCTCGTGCGCCGCGCCCAGCGCTTCGGCGATCTGCCGAGCGATAGGCAGGGCGTCTTCGATCGGGATTCCCCGGGTCTGACCAGCCTCCGCCGAGGCTACGGCGGTCCGCCGAAGCGTTTGCGAAGGCGGAAGACCCGGGGCTCCATTCGATCTTCGGAGGGCCGGGTCTTCAGACCCGGCCGCAATGATCTCCGACAGGTCTCGCCCCTCGACCAGCTCCATGACCAGCGCACGCGAAAAGACGTCGGGAGTCTTTTCCGCACCATCCCGTCCGGAAAAGACTCCCGACGTCTTTTCGCCCTCAATGCCGTAAATTGCGGCGATGTTCGGATGATTGAGGGAGGCCAGCGTCTTCGCCTCGCGCTCGAAGCGCATCAAGCGGTCCGGATCGGATGCAAACGACTCGGGTAGGACCTTCAGCGCCACATCGCGGTCGAGCTTCGTGTCCCGCGCGCGGTAGACCTCTCCCATGCCGCCTTCGCCAAGCTTGGAAAGGACCAGATAGGGCCCAATGTGCTGCCCGATCACCTGCAGGTCCTTTCCGTGGCTACGGCGGACGCGCCGAAGCTGCGGCCGAAGGCCGCGGTCAGCGAAGGCGGGCCGCCTTCGCCAAGCTTCGCGGTGATTTCGTAGGGGCCGAGTCGGGTGCCGAGGGTCACCTGACGTTCCCCAGTTGCCCGAAGAAATTCAACACCACTGAGATCGGCGGCGGGGGTCGCTCACTGAGTGGCGATTGACTCACGACCGGCTTGATCATCACGAACCGGCCATCCGGCGCCACGTCGTAGTAGCGCTGACCACGCAGGTGTGAGGTGTAGGCACTGACGTCGAAGAGCGCCGCCGGAACACCGGGAACGAGCGTGCCGCCACTCGTCTGCATCAGTACCTGCATCAACTGTTCAGAGCGGGGGTTCTGGTTATCGGCAGCCACATAGAAAAGATGCCTGCCGTCGCGGGACCATACGGGGGCTCCACCAGCCCCTGTCGACACCAACACGGGCGCACCAACGGCATTGGGGAACGGTTGCACATAGACAACAAGAGTCTGTCCCTCCCGAGTCGTATACGCGATCCACCGGCCGTCCGGTGACAGTGCGGCACCGAACTCCGTCTCGTCTGTCTGAACCAGCGGCGTCACGGCGTGGTCGCCGTCCAGAGACACCATCCGTAGATCCTCTTGAGTTCCCGCAGCCCTCGAATAGGAGAAGATCACGCGGCCGTCCTTCGAGACGGCGTTCGGCCTCCGGCGCCCGTCCGTCGCCTGCGTCAGCGGGACGGCGTCTCCCGTCCCGTCCGCCAGGCGTGTGTACAGGTTGATTCCATCGCTGTAGACCATTCGCGTCCCGTCCGGATGCCACACTGGCCGTTCGCTCCCAGTCGTATCTGTGGTCCAGGGCCGCAGCAGTGACGGGCGCGTGAGGTCCCAGGACCAGATTCGCGAGCGGGAACTGCCGGAGGCACTTAAGACCCGGGACGATTCCACCAGGATGTCGGCGAGCAACTGTGTGCCGTCGGGCGATATCCGCACCGACTGGTACTCACTGACCGGCGCCGCGATCGGTTCCTCGGTGCCGTCTGGAGCAAGCCACACCAACGCACCGTCGGCACTGTGCTCTTCTTGTTCCACGATGTAGACGAGACGCCCCTGTGTGGACACCGAAAAATCGGCCGAGCCGCTGGAACTGCGCGTGACAGGAGCGAGCACCGACACGGGCGTGCCGGTGACCGACAAACGACCGACATCAAACGGGACGGCCATGACGACGCCGGCGTAGTCCGCATACAGGAGATGCCCAGACTGCAGATAGGTCGGACTCGTCCCGGCAAGGCCCAGCGACTTCGCCACGCCCATGTCGCGGTCCAACACCATGAGTTGGCCGGTGACGCCCGGCGCGCCCGGCGCTGAGACGAAGAGGACGGCGCGCGTGCCGGGAATTGCGGAGGGGCGGACGAGGTTCGCGTCCTCCTCAAGATCACTGAAGGCGACCGGACTGCCCCCGCCTTCGGCGGACACGCTGAAGAGTGCTCGGCCAGGCGCCTCCACTCCGACAATCACCTGCCCGTCATCGGTCCACGTCGCTCCGTTGATCCGACCGTCGACCCGGGCAATCTCCTTTGCCGTGCCGCCGTTGACCGACACCCGCTTCAGGCTCTGTAGCCCGGCAACGGCGAACCCGACGAAGTCGCTTCCGGGCGAGAAGAACGGGTCCACCCCTCCTTCGGATCCGCGAAGCACGGCGCCTTCGGTTTCCTCGAACCGTCTGATGATCAACACGGGCTCGGTGCCGCGACGCCCCTGGTAGACGAGGAGGCGACCATCTGGAGAGATCGCGACGTGGCCAGTCCGGCCGGGCAACAGGGAGAGGCCAACCTCGCCCTGCGGCCCGATGGCGAACCGCATGATGTCGGCCGACGCGGTGTCACCGGCAGGGCCTGCGTAGTACCACGCGGCGCCGGCCACGAGTGTCGTGGCCACAACAGCCGTCACCACCGGCAGCACCCGTCGCCACGCTGCGGGTCGGTCGCCAACCAGGCCCTGGATGGACACGTCGCCCGGCTCTGTGGCCGCATCATCAATCTCCAGCCGCGCATCGCCAATGTCGCGCAAGCGCCCTGTCTTCGCCTTGACGAGACACCGACGCAGCAGCCTGTGGATCGACCGCGGGGTGGCAGCGGGCAGGGCGTCCCACGGCGGCTCGTCCTTGATGACCCCGGCCATGACTTCGGACACATCGCCACCCTCAAACACCTGCCGGCCCGTCAGCATCTCGAACAACACGACACCAAACGCCCACACATCCGCGCGCTTGTCGACGTGTTTGCCCTTCGCCTGCTCCGG
This sequence comes from Acidobacteriota bacterium, assembly GCA_024640135.1. GTDB lineage: Bacteria > Acidobacteriota > Vicinamibacteria > Vicinamibacterales > SCN-69-37 > SYFT01. Next base: position 3,320 of record JAHEFO010000236.1, on the reverse strand, counting down.
CGCCATGTAGGCCGCCGTGCCGAGCACCATCCCCATCTGAGTGGCACGGGCCGTGAGCGTCGGCGAGTTCGCCATATCTGCGCTGGCGTCACCGATCGGGTCCATCGCCTTCGCCAACCCGAAGTCCAGCACCTTGACGGTGCCGTCCTCGCGCACCTTGATGTTCGCCGGCTTCAGATCGCGGTGGATGATCCCTCGCTCGTGCGCGGCCTCGAGCGCGTCGGTGATCTGCCGCGCGATGGCGAGGGCGTCTTCGATCGGGATTCCCCGGGTCTGAAGACCCGGGGCTCCATCCGATCTTCGGAGGGCCGGGTCTTCAGACCCGGCCGCAATGATCTCCGACAGATCCCGCCCTTCGACCAGTTCCATGACGATGGCCGGCACCTCGCCACTGCGCTCCAGTCCGTAGACTTGGGCAATGTTCGGATGGTTGAGCGCCGCGAGCGACTCGGCTTCTCGTTGAAAGCGGGCCAGCCGGTCCGGATCGCCGGCCAGCGCCTTGGGCATGACTTTGATCGCCACCTCGCGATTGAGCGCGGTATCCCGCGCGCGGTAAACCTCGCCCATGCCGCCTTCGCCAAGCTTGGAAAGGACCAGATAGGGCCCAATGTGCTGCTCGATCACCTGCAGGTCCTTTCCGTGGCTACGGCGGACGCGCCGAAGCTGCGGCCGAAGGCCGCGGTCAGCGAAGGCGGGCCGCCTTCGCCAAGCGGAGCGAAGATCTCGTAGTGTCCCAAGCGCACACCCTGCTCGAGGTTCATGGAGTGCGGTGATTATAGATGACTTTGAATCGGTGATCGGTAGTCGGCGCGTCAGCGCGAGGGCCAGCAGGTCAGTTTCACTGCGAGCGAAATCTCCGTGGGTGGACTCGTGGCCGGCCTGCACGGCCAGGTGGAGCGCGCACTCAAGCCGCGCTGGGAAACCGTCGTCGAGTGGCAGACGCGCGTAAGGGCGCAGGCCTCCCGGCAGCCTGCTAGAGCCCGGGACTGCAAGCGGTTACATTATCGGCTCACCGACGAGTGTCTGGAGAGGCGATGCGAATACTACAGGTGTGCCCGTACAGCTGGACCAGCCCCGGAGGGGTGAACGGCACGTCGCAGGACTGTCTCGCGCCCTGGCCGGCCGAAATCACCAGGTACGGATCGCCGCCCCGGGTCGTTCGTCGTCGAACCCCGACCCGGCGACGGTCCCGACCGAAGGGCACTTCACCGCCGCCGCCGGCCTGCCGATCATCGCCAGCGACATCGACGGCTATCGCTGTGTCGTGCGGCACGACGTGGAGGCGGTGTTGGTCACGCCCGGAGACGGGCCGGCGCTGGCGGCTCACGCGCCCCAGCGATACCGGCAGCCGGTGGCCGTTCCCCGCCCACGAACGGCGTTCGACGCCGACTAGCGGCGGGCGAACACTGATGCGGCCCGAGGTACGCGGCCGGCCACCACGGCATCGAGGTCGGACGAGAAGGCCGTGACGATTCGGTCCCAGTCGAAGTGTTCCTCGACGAAGCGACGTCCGGCCTGCCCCATCGCGCGGCTGCGGTCGCGGTCCCCCAGCAGGGACGCAATCGCCGCCACTACCGCGGCCGGGGCGGTACCGTCCACCAGCAGCCCGGTCTCGCCAGGGATCAGGGCTTCGGGCGCGCCCCCGGAGTCACCGGCCACCACCGGGCGACCCATCGCCTGAGCCTCGAGAAAGACAACCCCGAAGCCTTCCTGCTCGAGGCCACCCCATCGGGTCCGGTTCGGATGCACCAGTACGTCGCCCGCGGCATAGTAGGTCGGCAGTTCGTCCGGCGGTACGAATCCGGCGAAGACGATGGCGTCGTCCGCTCGAGCCTGAGCGGTGGCTTTCAACGCTGCGGTCAATTCACCCGTGCCCACGACCAGCAGCCGGGCCCGTGGCAGCCGGCGACGCACCTCCGGCCAGTGTCTGACCAGGACGTCGATCCCCTTGCGGGCCACATGGCGTCCGGTAAATACCGCGACCGGGTCGTCACCGAGACCATGGCGTACCCGGATCGCGGCACCATCGACGTCGGCTGAAAAGCCGTCGAGCTGCACACCTGGTCGGAGCAATCGGATCGGGGGACCGTCCGGCCCCACCAGATTCAGCAGGTGCCGGCCGGTCCACTCGGAGACAGTCGTCAGCAGTGCAGCCGACCGAAGCTGGCGGCGCAGCACTCTGGCGATTCCGGGCAGGTGCGCCGGCAGCACCAACTCAGCTCCATGGGTCATGACAACGGCCGGCAGCTTCAAACGACTTGCCACCGGCACCAGAGGCCAGGGTGCCGCGAACACCAGTACGTTGGCTCGGTGAGCGGCAACGGCGGCCGCGACCTCGGCCGTGACGTTTCTGGTCGGCAGCATCCAGTCGGCGGGCAGACCCAGGCGAGCCGGCGTAGGCGAACCGCGATGCACATCGTAGGGTGCGGATGCGTCGTGAAGGGCGGCGTCCGTGTGGTGAGGGGCGAAAGCGGCCGCGTGTTCCAGCCGCGACAGGATGTTGCCGACGTACTGCTGGATTCCTCCGACGGTCGGAAGAAAATCGTTGGTGACGAGCAGTGGGCGCGCCGTCATTGACGGACCGCAATGGACTCAAGTGCGCACATGGGACACCCGGGAGCGTATCACCGGCATTCCAGCCAGGTGGACGGCCGTATCGTCTCATCATCGAACCGGCCATTGAGGCGCCTGCAGGTGCCGGGGATCGTATCGAGGCACTGGCTACGGCGATCGGCGCGCGGCTGGGCGAGGCCGCCGCCCGCCATCCGGACCAGTGGCTCGTGTTCAATCCAGAGTGGCGGACGGACGCGCTGGCGGCGAGTCGTTCATGAGGATTCTTCCGTCTCGTCCGGCATGAACAGGTAGTTGCGCCGGTCGGCCGTGACCGCGTCGGTGCGCTGCCACCGGGCGTCACGCCACCAGTGCATCCGGTAGTCCAGCGCGCCCAGGAACTCGACGAGTTCCTCGACGGTGGTGCCGTATTTTGCGAGGTGTGGTTGCTCGATTTCCAGTTGGAGGATTGGACGGTGTCGCTCCAGCGTGGACACGCCGCCGGCCAGCACCCGATGCTCTGCCCCCTCGACGTCTGCCTTGACGAAGTCCAGCCGCTCGATTTGCTCGCGCTGGCAGAACTCATCGAGGGTCGTGACCTCGACGGGCACGTGGCGCGACGACGAGAACTCGGTCGCGTTCGGTCCGTCGTGTGTCGCGCCGTCGGTCACGAAGCTCCGGCCATGCACGGGCAACCCCGCCCTGAACGGGACGCTCATCGACGAGTGTCCGCTCTGGAGTCCGAGGGCGTGGCGATGCGTGCGCACGCT
>JAHEFO010000235.1 GCA_024640135.1 Acidobacteriota bacterium | reverse complement strand
CAACAATCCAGCGGAGGTGGAGCAGCGGATGAAAGAGGGGTGGTCGGTGTTCATCATGCAGCGGAGAAATGACGACGGCTTCGCCGCCGTGGAGACCGGGAGGAAGCTGGGAGGCCGCTGATGGCAACCGGGTGCCTCGCCCGGCGCGGCGATGACGATCGAAGCGCCGGACCAGCACCCGCTGTATGACAGGACGTTCAACATTCGCCCCGGCGGCATCTAGCGCGACCTGGCGGTAGGACGAGAGGCTCAGTCCTCGAGCTCGAAGACCTCCTCAACCGCTGAACTGAATCGGTGGGCGATGCGCAGCGCGAGCACGAGTGAGGGCACATAGCGTCCCTGTTCGAGCAGGACGATGGTCTGGCGCGTGCAGCCGACGGCGTCGGCCAGCGCCTGCTGGGTCATCTCGTCGTGTTCGAACCGAAGACGACGGATCTGATTGCGGATGGCGGCCTTGGGCATCGGCTCAGCCCTTGCGATAGCCGATGAGAATGCCGATGGGCAGCGCCAGCATGTTGGCTGCCAGGCACGACCAGAACATCAGGTGGATGTACGTCACCGGGATGCCAGGCGTCCCCCGGAAGGTCTCCTGGAGACCGATCTCCCACGCGGCGAGTGTGAGCAGCATGAGCGCCCCCTGGACCATCGGCGCCTGCGCCAGTACGGCGATGTCGCGTTCGTCGAGTTTCGCCCGTCGCTTGAGCGCGATGCCGGTCCATGCGCTGAGGGCCGCGAAGAGCGCGAGACCGAGCATCACGATGCCGGTGAACTGCAGGCGCAGATCATCGTTGTCGTAAATGACTTCGGCGCCAATCGAGATGACCATCCAGGCCGCTGCAGCCACCAGCAGCAGTCCGGCCATCAGACCCCAGAACGCGATGCGCTGGAGGATGGTCGCGGGAATGGGTTCAGCATCCTTGGGTTGCCGGAGCGCCAGGACGTTCCGGAAGAAGACGAAGCCAAAGGCGATCAATCCGACGAACACAATGACGGCAATGTATGGGAACAGCATGGGCTATCCTTTCGAGTAACAAAGACACGACAATATGTACGATAAAACTGACATTATGTCAAGTTAATCATTCACCTCTAGCGCGGGACTGAAGGACCGCCCGAGAGAGGTGCCGGTCCGGTTCAACCGGGCTGCCAGGACCGACGTCGGAGGTTATTCGGCCGTCAGGGCTGCCATCGGATCGATGCGAACCACTCGGCGGGCGGGAATGAAGCAGGCCAGGAACCCGACTCCCACGAGCGTCAGCACGACGATGGCGAAGACCATGCCGTCGTGCGCGCTCACGTCGTAGAGGAGCATCTGCATCGAACCAGCGGCGAGTGCGGCCAGGACCAGCCCGATGCCGAGGCCGGTGGCAAGAGGCCTCATTCCCACCCGCATCACGAGCCACACCAGGCGGCGAGGCTCCGCGCCCAGGGCCAGCCGAACGCCAAACTCCTGGGTCCGTCGGGTCACCGCAAACGACATCACGCCGTAGAGACCAACCGCCGCCAGCAGAATCGCGCCGACGCCGAATGCCACGAACAGCGTCTGAAACACCGGGTAGAACCAGGTCATGCGGAGGATGACGCCCTCCAGAGACAGCACTTTGTACATGGTGATCTTCGGATCGACCGACCTGACGGCCGTGCGAACCTCCGTCGTCATCGCCAGTGGCGGGCCCTGTGTCCGGAGCGCGATGGCTGCCTCGCTCCCGGTCTGGCCCTGCGCCATTGGAATGTAGAAGCAGGCGGGATTCTGCGCGGAACTCTGGACGCCCTCCATGCCGCGCGGCAGCGCTCTCATGTCTGGCACCACGCCGACCACCGTCATCCACCTGGCCTCCACGTCGTGTCGTCCCGTCCGAATCCGTTGTCCCAGGATGGCGTCGCCGGACAGGTACAGACGTGCAAACGTCTCGTTGACGATGGCGACCGGCTGGGTGTCTGACCGATCAGCGCTGGTGAAGGTTCTGCCGTGAGCAACTGGCACATCGAAGGTCCGAAAGTAGTCAGGTGTGACGGTTCCCATGCGGACAACGGGGTAGTCTCCGTCCGATACGTAGGGGTGGGCCTGGATTTCCACGGCCCACTCACCGGCCCGGTAGGGCGGGAGCGCATCAGACAGCGCCGCCGCTGTCACACCGGGCACTGCCGTGAGCCGCGGCAGGAGTTCTTCATAGAAGCGGTGCCGGCTTTCCGCATCCGTGTAGTCAGTGTCCGGGAGGCTGACCCACGCGGTGAACACGTCAGAGGTGGTGTAGCCCCAATCCACGGCGGACAGGTGCAACGCGCTCTTGACCATCAGTCCGGTCAGGACCAGAAGGACGCAGGACATCGTGACTTCGGTGGCAATCAACCCTCGAGCCAGTCTTCCCATCCTGAGGGTCATCGAACCGCGGCTCCAGACCTTGGTGGACTCGATGGCGTCAGGCGCCGACGCCCGAAATGCGGGCAGGATCCCTGCCGCCACGCCCGAGAACACCGTCATGCAGACGACGAACAGCACCACACGATAGTCCTGTTCGAAGTGGACCCAGAACGGCAGCTCTCCGGCTCCGACTGCGGTCCCGACTTCGGACAGCCGCGTCGTGAACCATTGCAGGCCGATGTGTCCCAGTCCGAATCCCACGACGCCACCGACGATCGCCAGCACGAGGACCTCGGTCGTCAATTGCCGGAACAACCGGCCGCGCCCGGCCCCGAGCGCGTGCCTCACCGCGAATTCATGTGTCCGGCCCGACGCTCTGCCTGTCAGCAAATTGGCGACGTTCGCGCAGGCGATGAGCAACACACCCATCGCGGCCGCCAGCAGCATGTAGAACAACCCGTAGTACCCGGTCGGGACCAGCGCCTGTTTCAGAGTCGTGATCGTCGGACTGAATCCCGCATTGCTGACGGGGTATTCCAGTGCGAGCTGGGCGGCGACCGCCGCAAGGCTCGCTTCCGCCTGCCGCGGTGACACGCCGTCACGGAGGCGGGCAATTCCCGAATAGCGCGGCCCTTCTCCCCGGGCACTTGCACGAGAGTCCATGGTGATCGGCAACCAGACCTGCTCGATGTTGGGGAATCGGAAACCTTCCGGCATTACACCGATGACGGTGGCGGGCCGGCCGTTGACCTGCACCGCACGTCCGATCACATTCGGCGCCCCGGCGAACAGGTCCTGCCAGACGGCGTATCCGAGGATCACCACCGGTTGGCCGTTCGGCAGCCCGTCTCCCGCCTGCTCGTCGAACGCCCGGCCAAGCAGGGGGCGTACCTCGAGGGCCTCGAGGACGCCGGCAGAGAACAGGCCGCCGGGATATCGCTCCGGTTGGTGGTCCGGATCGGATGAGAGGTCGACGGCCACCGACCCGAACACCGCCACGTCCTCGAAGGCCGACTGCCGCTCCCGCCAATCGGAGAGATCGTGAATCGTGAGTCCGGCAGACGCGATGTCACGAGCCGGATTCGTCAGACCCAGCACCATGACGCGATTGGCGTCGGCGAAGGGGAGTGGCTTGTGAACGAAACCGTTCGTGATGTTGAAGACGGTGGAGGTCAGTCCAATGCCGAGGCCGAGTGTGGCAATGACCGTAATGGACACCACAGGATTGTGGCGCATCGTTCGTGCGCCGAGGCGAAGGTCCCGCCCGAGTTCGCTCAGCCACCGGATGCCGCGCGCATCCCGCGACGCCTCCCTGGTCTGTGTCATGCCGCCGAGCGCGAGATTGGCTTGCCGGCGGGCTTCCAGCGGCGTCAGTCCCCGCCGCAGGTTCTCGTCGGTCAGCAGGTCGAGGTGAGCCCGGAGTTCCTCATCCAGGTCGGCGGTTGGGTCGGACCTGGAGAACGCCGAGCGCAGCCGGCACCACAGCACACGCAGTGAGGACATCGTGCGCCTCCTAGGCTTCCGGCTGGAGCAGTCGAGCCATGATGCTCGCCGTCTTCTCCCACTTCTCCGCTTCGATCTTCAGTCGCTTTCGTCCAGCGCCGGTCAGGCGATAGAACCGCGCGCGGCGATTGTTCTCCGACCGGCCCCATTCAGGCTTGACCCAGCCCCGTTGCTCCAGGCGGATCAACGCCGGATAGAGCGTCCCCTGATTGAGCTGCAGGGCACTGTCTGAAACCTGCAGAAGCCGCTGCGCGATGCCGTACCCGTGCATGGGGCCCAACGTGTCCAGGGTCTTGAGGACCATGAGGTCCAACGTGCCCTGCAGGACATCTGTTTTTTCGTCCGCCATGATCACGCCCTTTCCGTGACATGTTGATTGCCTACACGAGAGGATACCTGTTACTTCATTTGGATGTCAACAGGAAGCGAGCGGGGCGGCGGAATCCCCCGGCAGAAAGGCCCTATACAAATGGCGCGGACGGGCCGCTAGCGCCTGGACGACGGCGGGACGATGCCCTTGATGCGCATGTAGGTCACCAGATTCCCGTAGTGTTCGTTCAGGTGGTCGGCGTTGCCGATGAGCGCCGCGGCGCGTGCGGCCTTGCCCATGCCGAACGGCATATCGATGGTTTCTGCCGCCGTCCGATCCGTCAGTGCCGCGAACGCCGCGTCGCAGTACGCCATGGACGCATTGAGGGCCGTGACGAGGGCGGCCTTGCTGGGGAGGGACTCGAAGGCGTCTTCGGCCTGTGGTGACGCCTCTCCCTTCGCGGCAGAACAAAACACGTAGTTGGCGCCGGCCACGTGCCCGATGATCTCTCCGAACGTACGAACGGTGTCGACAGGCCTGAATGTGTAGATGCTCTCAGTGACGTCGGCTGCCGACGCCGTCATGTTCTTCTTTGCGCTCTCCCACGAAGTCCGGATCGCGTCACTCACCGGTTGGGCTGGTTGCTCACGCATCTGCGCCTGAATGCCCACCACCATTACCGCCACCGCACCTGCCGCCACGGCGCCTGCCATTCGCTTCATGAGAACCTCCCTGATGCGAGATCATATCTGGAACGGGTCCGGACGCCATCTTGCTTGGTGTTGTTGACCCCGCCGGTAGGGTGGACTACGCTGCCTTCCGCGATTGTCTGATCCGGCGCGCTGATCGGCTGGGCACGTTGAAGGGGTCGTTGTGATGGCGGAGATTGACTGGTGACCAGGTGTGTGATGGGGCTGCTGAGCGGCGTGTTGGCGGTCCTTGTCGTGGCCGCGTCCGTCGCGCCGGTGGCCGCTCAGGAAGTGCCCCGCGATGCCTATCTGCGCCAGGTGCCACTGTCGCAGCCTCGCCTGGGCCCGCAGAGCGCGGCCACCTCGAGGCTGGCCCTGTATGGCGATCCGGCTGACCCTGAGTACCGAGATGTGGCGCCGGTTGACGGGATTGACGATCGGCGGCATGGAACTCTGGAGGCGCTTGCCGTGCGGTTTGCGCCGTACCTGGTGCAGAACACCACGAATTTTCCCACGCGCTTCAGGACCTACATCGAGAACCGTTCGGTATTTCCTCTCATCGTCGATCGCTGGGACCTCGCCCGGGAGGAGCCGGAGCGGGTGGAGTCGACCGCGCTGAACTTGTCGGTCATGGGACGCGCAGTCTGTCGCCCCGATTTACTCGACGGGGCTTGGACGGCCTATCCGGACGCCACCGAGGACCCGGTGATCGAGGACTGCAAACTGTTGAGCCTCCTCAATCGGTACGGCCCGGGCACCGGTGAAGTACGCCCGGTCGACCAGGCTCGTGTGCGGGAGAGCCCGAGTCCGTTCGACGTGCTGTTTCTGGATTTTCCCGGCAATGGCGCGAAGTCGTGGGAGGTGAGCTACAAGCCGGAGTACGAGCGCACACCGGAGGCGTCGCGCAACAGTTTCCCCCATTCGTACGTCCATCCATTCCTGCTCGACGTCGCGGAAGGGTATGAACTGGTGCTGCAGTACTGGTTCTTCTATCCGAGCAACGACAGCGGCATGGATCACGAGGGCGACTGGGAGCACCTCAATGTCATCGTGTCCCCGCGGAGCATGGTCGGGACAGTGATCGATGGGGAGACGATTCGCCGGATTCTGAACGGCGACATCGGCGCCTCCGGGGCAGAGTCCGATCCGTTGGTGATCAGTCGCCTGGACTACTACTTTCACGATCGGGTGATGCCGCTCGACCTCAGTCGCCCCAACGTGTACTTGCCACGTGCCGAGTGGCAGGCGCAGGCCGGGACCATCGAGCAGACCCGCTTCAGGGAGGGCGAAATCTGGAACGCCCTTCGCGCGATGGTCTGGGAGGACGAGGCCGAGACGATTCTCAACACGCATCCATTCGGCTACATCGGCTCCGACAACAAGGGACTCAATCAGATACTGGAGCCCCCCGGGGGGAGGAACCGCAACTCGCACGGGACGTTCCCGTTTCCCGGCCGCTACAACAATGTGGGGCCGGGCGGCTCCACCGATCAGATTGCCAATCACATGGATTGGCGAGCCTACCTCCGCGACCTGCGCGCCGGCCGCAAGGACATGGGGCCGGGATTTCGTCGGGGCAGTGTGATTGGGCTGGCCGACGCGGCCCGACTGACCATCGTCCCGGACTGGGAGCGGCTGGTCGCGCGCGCGCGTAGTGATGCGGGCGTGCGCGGCGAGTGGGCATGGCTGCTGCTGCCGCTTCATTGGG
>JAHEFO010000234.1 GCA_024640135.1 Acidobacteriota bacterium | reverse complement strand
GATCCACGCACTGGTGCCGTCAAGCAGCCATCCCCATCTGGGCTGGTGCATGGCGATGACACGGAAGGGCGCGGATGCGATCCGCCCGGCCGACCGCACATGCTCCCGGAACCAGGCCAGTTCCTGCGCCCGGTATTCCACCGTTCGATTCAGCTTGGCGTAGACGTTGGTCTCATCCGCCTTGTCCTCGCCGGTATCAAGCACCATCAGATGCACGGGACCTGAATCGCGGGCGAAGTAGAACCGTCCCTCAATCGTCGGCAGGTAGTCAGACAACTGCCTGGCGAATGGCCCCCGCAGTTCGTGGTTGCCTCGGGCAAACATCAGCGGAATTCGATTCTGCAGCGCGACGGTGGTCGGCTCGAGCCAGTTCCGGAACAACTGTTCCTCGCTGTCGAGCCAGTGAAACGCATCGCCGGTGTGCACCAGAAAGTCAGTCGAGGCCCAGTCAATGATCTTGTTGAGCGCCCGGATCCTCGGAACGTCCTCATGGGTATCCGTGACGACGCTGAATGTGGTGGTCGGGCGGCGCGGATCGAGCGTGGCAAACGAATGCACCGGGCTCTCCGTTGTCAGCCCCTTGTCGGGCCAGTACGCCCGCAACTTCACGACACGAGTTGAAACGACCTGATAGCTATAGGTGGCGCCCGGCTCGAGCCCCGTCAAGTGCACGACATGCCGCAGGCCCACAGGCACCAGACCATCACTCTGCGGTTCGGCCACCAGCGTCAGGGCCGCGCTGTCAAGGTCCGCGCCACGCGCGTAACGCACGAGCGAGTGGCTTGGCGTGTCTGTCAGCCAGACGATAGTCGTAGAGTCCGAGGCAGACGCGACCAGGTAGGGCCCCTGCGTAATGACGGGGTGGGTATCGAAGACCTTGTACGGCTCCGCTTGCGCCTGAGCCGGTGCCGCGGTGGCGGCGGTCGCGGCCGCGGCGAGAATCACTGCAAGGATGGGGCGACAAGAGTGGCGCATCTTCGTTGCCTCTGGCTGCCTCAGCTGAGACGATACTGCTTGAGCAGCACGATCCCGACCATTCCAAAGATAATCACCAGACCGCCGGCAAACATGACGGCCACGCCGGTCAGCAGCAGGTACCCGGGTGTGACCGTCCGCAATGTCTGAACCGAGTACGGGGTGGTCAGCTGATACAAGACACTTCGCGGATTGAGGTTGGCTGCGGAAATTGTCGCGTACGCCTCATTCGTGAGATCGAGAATCTCCACCACGCGCGTCTGAATCTTGTCGAAGACCGTCGTCAAATCGTCTTCGCTGATCGCGGACCCGCGGGATCCGCGCCCGGCATTCAACATCCGCAGGGCTTCCTCGTAGAACGCGATGTCCTGATCAATCCTCAGCCCCTCTTCACCCACGTCGATGATTCGGTTGGTCAACTCGGTGCGGTAGTCCATCGCATTGGAGCGTCCGGCGATCTCGATCAGCCGATCAAGAAAGGTGTCGCTCATCTGCGCCGGCGCGCCGGCCTGCGTTCCCTCAGTGAGTTTTGGAACCCCTGGCGCCAGGGACTCGGCGCTGAACGCCTGCAAGGCGGCCTCCAACTGCGCCTTCCTCTCGCGGTAGGTGTTCCTGAAGCGTCTCAGCTCGACCAGACGGCCTTCCAGATACAGGACATTCAATGCAGCCTCGTCCGGCTTCAGCGAATAGAGCAAGCGGCTCCCGATCAGGGGTGTGAGTTGAAAATCGCGCAAGTCTGTCAGGCTGGTCCGCAGGTCAATCAGACTCAGCTCGTCGGGACCCACGCGACTCGTGGTGGCCCCTGGCAGCTCGGTCAGCCGGTCGACCTGGGACAATACCCGTTCAACGTGCCTGCGCAGGGTGTCGTACCGAATCAGCAGGGTCTGATTGAGCGTGTCCTTCAGGATGACATTCGGCGTAAGCACGTCGACCTGATATCCGACCGCGCCTCTCTGGGCCGCCGCCTGCTCCGCCCATTCCGCCAGAATGTCGTTCAACACCTTCTCCATCACCTGGGTGGGAGGTGACTGGGTGCGGCCGGTCACAAAGAACTGAAGGCTCAATTGGGGCACGCGCAGGGCATCCAGCTTCTGCCGAAATTCCGCCTCAATCCTGGCCCGATCCACGGTTTGCAGCTTCGAGTCCGCCAACTTCGCCTGATACTCGTAGTTGAGCAGTTCAAGCGCCCGGCTGGACTCAAGAACCCACAAGCCGCTCTTGAGTCTGTCGTAGGAAATATATCTTTCCAGTTCGTTCCGCTCATAGACCGGCGTCAACACCGACGCCGCGATGATGTCGGTGGCGGCAAAGCTGGTGCCGTTCGGATACTGGCCCCGGTCTGCGCCATCAAAGAGGAGCCGGAACTCGATCCGGGAAGTGCGTTCGATTGGACGGCTGAGATAATAGGTTACCGCCCCAATCGAGAAGACCACCGCCAGCAAGCCCCAGGCGATCAAGATTCGACGACGCTCAGTCCTGAGCGCGATGAGAAACGGTTTCAACGAAATGACGCCATCGTCTGTGGGGGTCACGTTCGAGTCAGGCATGGGAAGATCTCAACCTCTCTTTTCTTGAGTGAAGCCGGCGTCATCAGCCAACCGCCAGCGTGCTCGTTGACGCGGTGCCTCGCCGGCCCACCAGGCGCACAATGTCGACCACCCGATCAATGTCCGCCGACGTCATGGCAGATCCCGAGGGCAGGCACAGGCCGCGTTCGAACAGGCGGTCGGACACGCTGCCTCCAAACGCGGCACATCCGGCGAATACGGGCTGACGGTGCATGGGTTTCCAAAGCGGCCGCGCTTCGATGTTCTCGGCGTCAAGAGCGAGCCGCAATGCCTCCCTGTCGGCACCGAATGCCTCCGGATCGACCTGGATGCACGTCAACCAGCGCGTGTGGCGTCCCCACGGCGCTTCCGGCTGAAATGTCAGTCCGGGCGTATCGGCCAGGGCGGCGCGGTAGACCTCGAAGATTCTCCGCCTTGCCTGAACGCGATCTTCGAGCACGCCCAACTGGGAGAGGCCGATGGCCGCGAGCACGTTCGACAGCCGGTAGTTGTAGCCGATTTCTTCATGCTCGTAGTGTGGCTTCGGCTCTCTCGCCTGCGTTGCCAGCTTGAGCGCCTGCTCGATGCAGGCGCCATTGTTGCTGACGAGCGCTCCTCCGCCGGAGGTGGTAATGATCTTGTTGCCGTTGAACGACAGTACGCCGGCACACCCGAACGTTCCAGGATGCCGTCCCCGGTATGTGGCCCCGAGCACCTCTGCTGCGTCCTCGATCAGTGGAACACCATACTGCTCGCAGAGGCTGACAATGGGATCCAGATCCGCGGTCTGTCCATACAGGTGGACCAGGACCAGGGCGGCAGGCATGCGGCCGGCTGCGCGGCGGGATTCCAGCGCCTCTTCGAGCAGGGACGGATCCAGATTCCACGACTGCAATTCGGAGTCGATGAAGACGGGCCTGGCACCCACGTAGTAAATCGGGTTCACGCTGGCCGAGAACGTCAGCGTGCTGACGAAGACCTCGTCGCCCGGCTTGACGCCGGCCAGCAGCAATGCCAGGTGGAGGGCCGCAGTGCCCGAAGCAAGCGCCGCGACATGGCTCACACCGACCGTCTCTCCGAGTGCCTGCTCGAACGCCTTGACGTGCGGCCCAACCGGCGCGATCCAGTTACTCGCGAACGCCTCCCCGACAATGGTCAGTTCCTGACCCGACATATGTGGCGGAGAGAGATAGATTCGGCTCACGGCGTTCATTGATTCTAAGTCAACACGGGCGGCGGCGGGCCTGCAATGTGCCTGTCGCGTCCACGACGGGCTGCTGGGCTAAGATGGACGCCGTCATGACGAAGCGGCTGCGTCTCGCGAACTGGGTGGCCGCCGCCGAGCTTCCATATCTGATCGCGATCGCGCCAGCCCTGCTCCTGCCCACGCCACAACGCCTTCTCGTCCTGGTGGCGGTGCCGATCATCTGGCTGGCGGCATGGCAGTCCGGTCGCGGATGGGTCGCGAGGACACCGTTCAATGTGGCGATCTGGCTGATGCTTGGCATGGTCGGAGTCAGCATCTACGCCACGCCGGACATCCGCTTCAGCCTGGGCAAGATCGCAGGCGTCGTCCTGGGCGCGCTGGTCTTCTGGTCGCTCAGTCGCTGGCTCACGACCCGAGACAGACTCAGGCGTGGCGAGGCTGGTTTTGTCCTGGCGGGGGGAATCCTCGCGGTGCTTGGGCTCATCGGCATCGAGCATTCAAGCAAGTTTGCAGTCCTCGGCGCGCTGGGCAGTATGGTGCCCAGGTTGATCCATGGCGTTCCCGGCGCAGAAGACGGGTTCAACCCCAACGGCGTCGCCGGGGGATTGGTCCTCCTTGTCCCCGTGCAGGCTGCGCGGTTGCTGACGGCACGCGCCTGGCTCAACCGGCGACTCGTCTTCGTGCAAGCCCTCCTCCTGCTTCTGACGTCAGGCACCGTCCTGCTGATGCAGAGCCGGACCGCCTGGCTGGGCCTGGTCTGTGGCATGGTCGTGCTGATGCTGTCGCACCCGCGCGTGCGTCGAAGGCGGGCCGTTCTGGTCCTGGCTGCGCTCCTGGTGATTCTCGCGGCGGCCACCATCGCGAGGGTCAGCGAGGCACCGACCGACGAGCCGCTCAATTCGGCCGTGAGTGTCGCGCAGCGAGTTGAACTGTGGTCGAAGGGCATCGACGCGATCCGCGATTCGCCCATCACCGGGACAGGAATGAACATGTTCCGGCGACTGATTCCCGTTCAGTACCCCACGTTCCTCATTGCCCCGGACTTCGATGTGGCTCACGCACACAATCACCTGCTTCAGGCAGCGCTGGATCTGGGTCTGCCAGGTCTCATCAGCTATCTCGCCTTGTGGTTGATCGCAGGAGGGCTGCTGTTCCAGGTGGTCCGGCAGGCTGCCGATCCGGAGGACCAGTCCCTTGCCGCCGGTCTGGCGGGTGGCTTGACCGCATCGTTCGTCTTCGGCCTGGCCGACGCCATTGCACTGGGAGCGAAAATAGGCCTGCTGTTCTGGATCACGCTTGCCCTCGTCGCCGCCGCTCACCGGATCGCCGCGCTTCGGGACGGATCATCGGCAAGGTCTGCGATCTGAGTCCTTGAAACGGAGCCACGGTCAGCCTCGCCGGGTGTCGTAGAACTCCACGAGGGCATCGGCGAGCCGCTCCTGGGAAAAATGTTCCTCCGCCCTGCGCCGGGCGCGCTGGCCCAGGGCCGTCCGGGCGTCCTCGTCACGGGCCAGGGTCACGATGGCCTCGGCCAGCGCCGCGGGATCGGCCACCGGCACGAGCAACCCGGTGACCCCTTCCTCAATAGCGTCCGTCAGTCCGTAGACGCGCGTCCCGATCGCGGGCACTCCGCACGATGCCGCCTCAATCACCGAAGCACCGAATCCCTCGCGATAGCTGGGCAACACGAAGACATCGGCCGCGGCCATGAACCGCTCGGGTTCTGGCGTGAAATCGAGGCACCTGAAACGATCCACGACATCGCGCGTGATGGCCTTCGCCTGCCCGACCAGCGACTGCTCGTCTGGGCCGACCATGATCAGGTACAGCGTCGGACACGTGCGGGCCGCCTCTGCAAACGCCGTCGCGAGCTCGAGGACACCCTTGTCCAGGGTCACACGTCCGACAAACAGCAACACCACGGCCGCCTCAGGAATCGAAAGCTCGGCGCGCGTCGTCGCGCGCACGGTGGGATCGGGCCGAAAGCGCTCCGTATCAACGCCACACACCGACCCATGTTCAAGGACCGTCACCTGCCCCTCGCGCACGACGCCTTCGGACACGAGAAACTGCCGCTGCGAGTGGCTGTCTGCCAGCAGGTCGGTGGCACACCTGACCAGGAGGGCATCGAGCGCCTGAAAGAACCGACGCGCGACGCCGGTCTTCGTCGCCCAGATTTGCCCGGTGAACCAATGCACGCGAACGGGAACCCCGGCCAGCCGGCTGGCGACCATCGTCAACAATCCGGCCTTCGGGGTAATCGACTGAACGATGGCAAAGTCTCTCTGGCGAAACATGCGCCACAGCCGGAACAGCGCCCGCAGGTCCCTGAGCGGTGCAATCTCTCGTCCGATGTCGATCTGCTCATGGCGAACCTGGTCGCCCAGAAGCGGCAACACGGCCGATCGCGGACTCGACGAGACCAGGGTCACACGATATCGGTGGCTCAGCGCTCGAACATGTGGAGTCATGAACGCGTTCAACGTCAGCGGCACAGCCGCGACCATGCACAACTCCGGGAGCACGTCTGCCGATCTGGCGGACGCGGCGTGCGCGTCACCGTCCTGGGGCCCGCGCATGAAGAGACCTGTCAGCTGAAATCCGCTTCCTCCGGCCAGACCAAACCACACGACCTTTTCCCACCAGATATCCGCCATCGATAGTGCCCAGCCCAAGCTGACCAGGAACATCCCGGCCGCCCATGACCACCGCCACGATCGGGCGCGCAGGATGTGCCGAAGCGACGACCTGGATTCCGCAGTCAGCCACACGTGATAGCTGACCGCCGCCAGGATCAGCGACAGCCCGGCAATCCACACGCTGTTGGTCAGGATGTGCCACCAGGTCAT
>JAHEFO010000233.1 GCA_024640135.1 Acidobacteriota bacterium | reverse complement strand
CGGCCTGGTCGGACGCCAGTCATGACATCGGGGACGTGCCCGAGCCGATCGCGGCCGGCGCCGCGCGTCTGGCCGCGAGCGGGGACTGGCCGGCGGTGGCGCCGCACGCGCTTCGTCCGCTGTACGTGCGGCGCCCCGACGTGGAACTGGCACGGGAGCGGGGGAGGCCAACTGTTCGCTGACGCAGGCATCATGATGCGTCGCGTTCGGCCCGGCGAAGTGCTGGATGCCGTGGCGCGACTGCAGAACCAGTCGTTCACTCATCCGTGGACAGCCGACGGTATTGGCCGCGAACTGCGTGAGTCAGACGTGGCCCGGCTGTACGTGCTGGAACGCCAGGCGTTTTCCCCCGGCACCCCGGCCGTCATTGCCTACTGCGCCTGCTGGCAGATTCTTGACGAGTTGCACATCAACAGCCTGGCTGTCGCGCCCGACTTCCGCCGGCGGGGGCATGCACGACGTTTGCTGATCGGCGTATTTCGGGACGTTATCGTGGATGGGGTCACGTCGGCGACCCTTGAGGTCCGGCGTTCCAATGCGGCCGCGCTTGCGCTCTATCAGGGCCTTGGGTTCGAGATCGATGCCGTGCGGCCAGATTACTACCAGCAACCAACAGAAGATGCGCTGATCCTTTGGCATCGTGGGCTTGCGGGGGTTATGGCAGAATGGTAATGTCCGTTCACACTGAAAAGGAGGCAGACATGGCAAATACACATGATGTCCCGGGGTCTTCAGCGGCCGCCCCCGCGGCGCGGTTGCAGATAGACCCCGCCTACCAGGAACTGACCCGAGAACACAATTTATTGAAGGAGCGTTTGCGCGCCTTTGCCGCGATGGTCCACCTGACTGACGCGCAGCATCAAGAAGAACTCACTCTCAAGAAGAAGAAACTGGCGATCAAGGATCGAATTGCCGCGCTGAGCGCGGCGCAGCAGCGCTGACGCACGGCCAACCCGGTGGCCACAGGCTGCTAGACTGGTGACTCCACGGGAGTCATGCACATCGATCGCGCCGCCATTCCGTTCGTCCTCATCGCCGCGATACCCGCGGCGGCAATCTGGCTCACGTCGGGTGCTCTCGCGGCGGCGGTTGCGGCACTCCTGCCCATCGGGGTCGCACTGTTCTTTCGCGATCCCGATCGGTCGGCGTCGCAGGATCCTGCGCTCGTGGTCTCGCCGGCCGACGGCACTGTGATGTACGCGGGCACGGCGCCAGCCGACGATGCGCCTGATGGCGGCACATGGTTGCAGGTCACCATTTTCCTTTCCGTGCTCGATGTGCATATCAACCGGACGCCCGTGTCTGGAAGAGTCACGCGCGTGGACTATCAGCCGGGGGCATTCCTGCCGGCCTATAAGCCCGAATCGTCGAGGAATGAGCGCTCGGAAATCTGGTTCGATCACTTTGGCGTCACCATCGTTGCCCGGCAGGTTGTGGGCATCCTCGCGCGACGCGTCGTGTGTCGTCTTCAACCTGGCCAGGATGTCGCCGCAGGCGCGCGGCTGGGACTCATGAAGTTCGGCTCCAGGATGGATGTCTTCGTCCCGACGACGGCCACGCTGGCCGTCAGGGTGGGGGAGAAGGTCCGGGCTGCCGAGACGGTGCTGGCCCACCTTTCCCTCGGCAAGCACGTATGATGGTGCTGGCATGACGCAGGAGAAGTCGACAGGAAGATTCGGGCGCCACACGCATCAGGCCAGGCGCGGCACGTATCTCCTGCCAAGTCTGATCACTGTCGGCAACCTGTTTTGTGGTTACGCGTGCGTCATGTATGCAATGCGTGGAGATCTCAGCTCCGCGGCGCCGTACATCGGCGTCGCCGTCGTGTTGGACATCCTCGACGGCAGGATCGCCCGGCTGACGGGAACCACGAGTGCGTTCGGGGTGGAGTTCGACTCGCTGGCCGATGTCGTGTCTTTCGGCCTCGCGCCGGCAGTGCTCGCCTCGGCCTGGGGACTTTCGGAACTGGGCCGATGGGGATGGGCCGCCGGATTTCTGTACGTGACAGCGGCGGCCATTCGACTCGCGCGATTCAACATCCAGACCACAGTCCAGACGGATAAGCGCTATTTTGTTGGCCTGCCCAGTCCCGCGGCAGCCGGGGTGGCGGCGGCAACCGTCTTCTTCAATCCCCACCCGTTGGTCGGCAAGCCACAGGCGCTGGCGGCGATTGCCGTTGTCGTGATTCCCGCCATTCTGATGGTGAGCACAATTCGCTTTCGGAGTTTCAAGACCATCAACTTCGGGTGGAACCGGTCCTACACGAAGTTGTTTGCGTTTGCCGCGCTGCTGGTCTTCATCGCCACCGAGCCCCGCTGGGCCCTGATTATCATTGCCTACGGCTATGTGACTTCGGCGTTTGTGGAACTCCTGGTTACACGGCTGCGCTCCCATCGGTCGGCCCTGCCACCGGAAGCCTGACCAGGACGATCGTTCCTCGTCCGGAGGTGCTCTCGATCGCGATCGTCCCGCCGCAGGACTCGATGTTGCGGCGCGCATTGGCCAGCCCCAGACCCGAGCCTCCGGTCTTCGTTGAGAAGTGCGGCTCGAAGGCATGGTCGACGGCTTCAGCTGACATGCCGACGCCGTCATCGGTACAGGTGACCCGAACATAGTCGCTGCCGTCCGGCGCGGCGGCCAGTGTGACGACGCCGCCAGACGGAAGCGCCTGCAGCGCATTCTCAATGAGGTTCGTCAGGGCGCGGGACAGGAGCGTACGGTCGGTGCGCACGTCTGGTGTGCCGGCGGCAACTGCGACGTCGATCCGCGTGCTTGACGGGAGTCCCACCCGATAGGGCTTCGCCACGTCGGTGAGGAGAGACGCCAGGGCGACTTCCTCGATGCGGGGGACCGGAACGGCGGCAAACGTGGAGAAGTCGCTGGCAATCTGCCGCAACAACTTGACCTGCATCAGAATCGTCGAGAGACAGCGGTCGAAGACCGCGCCCAGAGGGCGGCCCCGGTCTTCGTGCACACGCTGAAGGTGTTCGGCAGCCAGCTGGATGGGCGTGAGCGGATTCTTGATGTCGTGAGCGACCTGACGGGACATGTCGGCCCAGGCCTTCAGCTCATGCGTCCGGCCGAGTTCAGCGCGTTGCGCTTTGAGGGTCGCGGTCATGCTGTTGAAGTCGTTGACGAGGCGCTGTAATTCGTCCGCCGTGCCGGCGACGATGCGCACATCGAGGTGGCCAGCGGCAATCTGCTGGGTCGCGCGGGTCAGCCGTTCGACGGGATCCGAGACACGCTGAGCCACCGACGCGCCAAACAATGCCGCCAGGATGATGACCAGCACCGCTCCAAGCAGAACTCCGCGGTTGAGATCCGTAATCTCCCGCTCAATCTCCTGCTGGCGCAGGGCAAGCGGCACGCTGAGCACGGCCCGGCGACCCAGGGCGGGAACGGGAGCTGCCGCCACCAGGTAGCTGAACGAGCCCGCTCGATCCTCCGTGACGAACGACGGCAGGCGGTCAAGAGCGATCGCGCGGAAGACCGGCGCTGGAATGCGCTCCGGCAGCAGCCCGGAGTTGAAGAGTTCACGTTTTGATGTCGCGCGCAGGGCCGGCCCCTCGTACAGATTGACATCCTGGTTGATCACCTGTCCGATCCACACCAGCACATCGTCGGTCGGGGGAACCTGCTGCAGCGCGATGGTGTCTTCGAGCACCCTCCGAGCGATCGTGGCGGCATGGAGGGCCTCGGTCTCGACGTCACCGCGGAGCTTTTCGCTCATGTAGGCGCTGAAAGTGAATGCCAGAACCAGTACCGGAACAACAGCCGTAAAGACGAAAAACAGGAACAACTTTCGATAGAAGCTCGTGCGAATCTCCGAAATGAAGGCACGGAGCGGCGCCACGGGGCGTCCGGCAATCGGTGCAGCCAACGTCGCGATGGCGACGAAGATGACGAACACCAGCGCTGCCAGCGCGGTGGATTCAGCGAGTCTGGTGAGATGATCGAACAAACTGGATGTGGGGTACCCGAACGCGTAGATCCCCGCGCGGTCATTCGCAAAATACACACGAAACAACTCCGTGTCGGTGCGCCGGGTCGTCCAGAACGGCTCCCGTGATCGCTCGATTCGGGTGAGCAAGGCCTCGTCGAGGGGCCAGGCAGTCTGGCCAGAGGTGAAGGTCGGCACCCGGCCCCATCCGTACACCACAGTCTGAATGCCGTGAGGGCCAGCCTGTGGTGACTGTCCAGTCAGCCGGAGGAGCCCGTAATAGGGATTGATATCCGAGACAAAGGGCAGGGCCCGATAGTCGAACAAGACATGGACCACGACCGACCCCAGCGAACGACCGGAGGGCGCGCAGACGCTGAGCTCCGCGTGCAACATGGGCTGCTCCAGTGCGCCGAACCGGCTGACCTCACCGTAGGTCGTCCATCCACAGCGGGTTTCGGTCGACGACTGGTCGAGGCCGTATTCCGGCACGTTCAAGGCAAATCGACTGGTGAGGCGGCCGTCCGATCCGTACAACTCGAGGGCTGACGGCAGGCGCGATCGCGACAGTCCCGTCTGACTCCACACGAGGAATGCGGCGTCGGTCGACACGGCGTCAGCCCTGGCAGGGGGACCGGCCAGCAGGGCCGCTAGATCGGGCAGATGGTCAATCTCATCAGTTGCATTCGCCAGTTCCGTCCGCGTGTACTGCGGATGTCCCAGGGTTGCCGGTGCGTAACTGGTTTCGATCAGATGTTCGGTGGTCCGGTCTGCTGAAAACTCCACCACGGGATACCAAATCAACGCGGGAATCGCTGTCGCGGCACACAGGGCCAGGAGGCGTGAAGACTGGGAGGCATGACGATAGAAGCGCCTCAAGTCGACGGCACCCAGCGCGAATGCTGCCGCCGCGCCAGCGACGCCTATGAGCGCCGCGGTTGGCAGAGGCGACCACGGGTTCGGGACCATGCCAATCGCAGTCGGGAGCATCCAGGCCGCGGCGGTCAGCAGGGCCGCAAGTGGCTTCCGCCACGAGATTCGCCATCGCTCCGCCACTCGGGCCAAGATGGCGGTCACGGTCCAGAGGCTGGCGAATGCCAACAACTGGCGGCCGACGTGCGCAGTGAGAATGGCCGCGTCCGGCGGGAGAAGCGGAGAAGCCAGCCGGTCGTATCCGACCAGCGTCAACTGGCGATCGATGACCCCGTAGGTGAGCCACCAAACGGCTGCGGCCACGACACCGCACCCCAGCAGTTCCGCAACCAGTCGGGGCTGGGAGTGCGGCCGGGGACGGCGTCGGCCCGCCCCGCGCCACCAGGCGGCCACTGGCAGCGTCGCGGTCAGCCCTGCGGCGGTCAACGCCCCGATGGTCGTGACTGCGGCGAACGACGCACCGGCCTTGTACGCCAATCCGGCGAACAACGCGCCCGCGGCAAGCACGAGCAGCGGCGCGCTCGACTGTGCACGACGGCGGCGATCCAGAAGCAGGCCGACAGCCAGCGCAAGCAGGGCCGCCACCAGGGGCAGGGCCGCCACCAGCAGGACCCGACGGCGGAAGCCGCCTCTGGCGGCGTCGAGGGTCGCCTCGACAATCGCAATGTCGAGCAGCGCCGTGTCGGTGTCGCTGAGTACCGTCACCAGACGGGTCCCGGCGGCGACCGGCACGGCCGTGCCGGAGCGGACGATCAACACAGGACCGAACGACGTGGGCAGGAAGTACTCGCGCAGACTCGGATGCAGCTGACGGACGGAGAGAATCTGTTCGGCAGCCACCGCGCCGACCCGGCGTTGATCGATACGCACGGGATTCCAGGCGACCAGCCTCAAGCCGAGTGTGCCCTGGGCAACAAACAGTGTCGGTGCGTCGAACGTCGTCGGAGGGACGTCCTGGTCTTCAGCCGGGCCATCACTCCACGCGAGCACGCGCAGCTCACCGGCCCCCGAAGGCACGTCGACCGTGACCGCGGCACCAGAAGCGGAGGGCAGAGCCGCAAACAGGTCGAGTACCCGATCGCGGTCGAGACTCGCGGCCTCGATCAGGGCTGCCTGGCCGGCCGCCTCAGCCGCGGACTGGCGAAGGAGGGCGGCACTGCTGCTGAGCCGCGCCCGAACCTCCGCCTCGAGGCGGCTGGAGGCCGAGTCTGCATCTGGACCGAAACGGGCCAACTCCCACGCCGCGCCTCCCGTTCCAAGAACGAAGGCAGCCGCAAGGGCCAACACGACAAGACGAGCAGATGAAGAGTGCACCGATAACCGGGGCAGGCGGGCGTCCCCTGCAGAATATCAGAGAAGGCCTGCGCTATACTTGCCCGTGTCAGTGTCTCCCTCGCCCGGATCGCCGTCAACCACGCCGATCGTCCGCGGCAGTCTCGGGGGATTGACGCTGCGGGCCGCGCTCAAGCGAGGAGCCCTCGTCACGGCGGCCAATTGGCCCGTCGTTCTTGTTCAATTTGTCGCAGTGTCCCTCTGCCGGGTGGCCGTCGCTGTGCCGATCGTGGGCGGCGCCTTCATGGTGGCCGTCCTCTCGGAAGGGGATGTCCGCTGGTTGTTTGCCGACGGCGTCAGTTCAGCGGCGGGACTGGTCGTGGCGTCGCTGCTGCACCGGCCCATTGCGCTCTGGAGTTTTCTGACCGCGGTGGGCCTGGTCGCGCTTGGCGCAGGGGTCGTGTCGTGGCTGGCA
>JAHEFO010000232.1 GCA_024640135.1 Acidobacteriota bacterium | reverse complement strand
CGCCTTGGCGAGCCCGAAGTCGAGCACCTTCACGCCGCCGTCCGGCATGAGCTTGATGTTCGCGGGCTTGAGGTCGCGATGGACGATGCCGCGGTCGTGTGCGTATTCGAGGGCCTCGGCGATCTTGCCTGCGCACGCGAGCGCCTCGTCGAGCGGCATCGGGCCGCGCGACAGGCGCTGGGCCATGTCCTCGCCGGGCACGAACTCCATCGCCAGGAACCGCTGGCCGTCGACTTCGTGTAGTCCATGAATGGCCGCGATGTGTGGATGGTTGAGCGCCGCCAACACCTTGGCCTCGCGGTCGAACCGTGCGAGCCGTTCGCCCCTCGACGTTGCTCGGGGCGACCCTGAGCCTGTCGAAGGGTCGGGATTCGTGGCAAACCTCGCCGGCAGGACCTTGATGGCCACGTCGCGTTCGAGCGTCGTGTCGCGCGCGCGCCACACTTCGCCCATGCCGCCTTCGCCGAGCTTGTCGAGGATTCGATAGTGCAGCAGGCTGTCGCCCGCGTGAATGGCCATGAGTGGTCCGAACTGACGAGATTCTACCTGACGGGATCGTCTTCGGAGCGCCGGACCTTCAGGTCCGGCGGGCACCCCGGGTCTGAAGACCCGGGGCTCCGTTCTTCCTCGGGACCCGCTTCGTTGCTCTTCGGGACCCGCCTCGTCATTTCGGCTATTTCTGTCATTGCCCCGTTGCCTCATTGCCCACTTGTTAGTCTTATGTGAGTCCCAGGGGGTAGAATCCCGACACATGCCACTTGAACCGGGGACCCGCCTGGGCCCCTATGAGATTCTTGCCGCCATCGGGGCCGGTGGCATGGGCGAGGTCTATCGCGCGCGCGACACGAACCTCAATCGCGACGTCGCGCTGAAGATCCTGCCCGAGTCGTTCGCGGGCGACGCCGACCGGTTGGCGCGCTTCAAGCGCGAGGCGCAGGTGCTGGCCTCGCTCAATCACCCGAACATCGCCGCCATCTACGGGCTGGAGCGCGAAAAGACGTCGGGAGTCTTTTCCGGACGGGATGACGCGGAAAAGACTCCCGACGTCTTTTCGCTTGCGCTCGTCATGGAACTGGTCGAAGGCCAGGACCTGTCGGAGGTGATCGCCGGAGCGATCCACGGAGCCCCGGGCCTTCAGGCCCGGGGATACCCCGGGTCTAAAGACCCGGGGCTCCGTCAGGGGGGGCGTCCGGGGTCTAAAGACCCGGCTCTCCGTCCGAATGGAGCCCCGGGTCTTCAGACCCGGGGAATCCCCCTCGAGGACGCGCTGCCCATCGCCCGTCAGATCATCGACGCCCTCGAGGCCGCGCACGAGCAGGGCATCATCCATCGCGACCTCAAGCCGGCGAACGTAAAAGTCCGGCCGGACGGCACCGTCAAGGTGCTGGACTTTGGGCTCGCGAAGGCCATCGAGCCGGCCGGCGCGGCGTCCGTCAGCGCATCGATGTCGCCCACCATCACGACCCCGGCGATGACCGAGATGGGGATGATCCTCGGCACCGCCGCCTACATGTCGCCGGAGCAGGCCAAGGGGCGCGCGGTCGACAAGCGTGCGGACATCTGGTCGTTCGGCGCGGTGCTCTACGAAATGCTGACCGGGCAACGGGCGTTCGCGGGCGAGGACGTCTCGGACACGCTGGCCGCCGTGCTGCGGGCTGACGTGAACTTCGACGCGCTGCCAGTCGACACCCCGCTGCGCGTCCGCCAGGTGCTGGCCGCCTGTCTCCAGCGCCCCTTGAAACAGCGAGTGCCCGACATTGGCGCGGTGCGGTTGGCGCTGGACGGCGCGTTCGAGGCGACGGTCACTGAAGCGCCGGCCGACGTCGCGGCCGTCGTCCCGGTATGGCGCCGGGTGCTGCCGGTGGCCGTCACGACGGTCGTCGTCAGCCTGGCTGCGGGCCTGGCCGCCTGGACGTTCTGGCCGCCGGCTGAGCCGCACCAGGTCGTCCAGTTTCCGATTCCGCTGCCGGAAGACCAGGCGTTCACGAATACTGGCCAACGCCTGGTGGCTGTGTCGCCAGACGGCACCAACCTGATCTACGTCGCCAATTCGCGTCTGTATCTGCGGCCGCTGTCCGGCCTGGAGGCGCACGAGATTCTCGGCAGCGCCGACACCGCGGCGAGTCCCCCCGCTGCCGGCGGCGGGCGTGGTCGCGGCGCTGGTGGCGGCGGGCGCGGCGGTGCTCGGCGAGGCGGCGTCCATAGCCCGACCTTTTCACCCGACGGACAGTCGGTCGCCTTCGTTCACCTCGGCGACGGCAAGTTGAAGACACTGCCCATCGGCGGCGGTACGCCGAGCAATATCTGCGATGGCTCCGGCATCTTGGGCCTGAGTTGGGATGCCTCCGGCCTCATCTTCGGACAACGGGGGCGAGGCATCCTGCGGGTGCCGGCCACCGCAGGGCAGCCAGAAGTGATTGTCGCCGCCGATCCCAACGAGATACTGGCGCATCCGCAGATGTTGCCGGGCGGCCGCGCTGTGCTGTTTTCGGCGATAACGAGTGGAGGTGCCACCACCACCTTAGACGAGGGCGCGCTCGTCGTGCAGTCGCTCGACGGTGGAGCGCGAAAGACCGTACACCCGGGCGGGTGGGACGGCCGGTACCTGCCGACCGGGCATCTGGTCTACGCCGTCCAGGGTGTGTTGTGGGCGGTGCCGTTCGACCTTGGAAGCCTTTCTGTGACCGGTGGCCGCGTGGCGGTGGTGGAGGGCATCAGGCGTGCTGGAACCGGGCCTAACACGGGCGAAACCGGCGTGGCCCAATTCAACTTCTCGTCGGCGACCGGTGCACTCGCGTTCCTGCCGGGCCCCGCCGATCTCGAGACGTCGTCGGCCGGCGTCGATCGAGATCTGGTGATCGTCGACCGGCAGGGCGTCACAAAACCCCTACGCCTGCCGCCGAGATCCTATCGGTCGCCGCGCGTGTCGCCGAACGGCCACTTCGTGACCTTCGATATCGATGACGGCGCGGAGACCGCCGTCTGGGTCTACGCATTGGACGGCAGATCGCAGATGAGCCAACTCACGTACGAGGGGCGCAGCCAGCACCCGATCTGGTCGGCCGACGGGCAGTTTGTGGCGTTCCAGTCAGACCGCGACGGCGACCTCGGGATCTTCCGCCAGCGGGCAGACGGGTTGAGCGTTGCCGAGCGGTTGACGACGGCGGCGGACGGTGCCTTGCACGTGCCCCTGGCGTTTTCACCAGGCGATGCGCACATTTTGTACAGCGTCAGGCAGGGCAACCAGAGGACGCTGTGGACGATGGCGATGAACGACCATACGCCGACGGAATTTGGCGGCATTCGGTCCGAGAGCCGGGTCGAAGGGGCATTTTCGCCGGATGGCCACTGGGTCGCCTATCAGGAACGAGGCGCGGATGCAGGTTCTGTGGTGACCTTCCTCCAGCCATTTCCGGCCGTTCCTGGCGTGAAGAAGTTCGTGTCGATTGGTGGCCACCCGTTCTGGTCGCCCAACGGCGACCAACTGATTCTGACCGTCGGGCTCCAAAGCAGCGTCATCTTCCCCATCTCGACGTCACCGGCGATCGAAGTGGGACAGCCGATCGAATTCCCGCTGGCGGGATTGTTTTTGCCGAATCCGTCGATGTTTCGCCGCAACGTCGATTCGTTGCCCGGCGGGACGGACATCATCGGAGTCACGCGAGGAACGGCGACCACCGCGGCGCCGGCGATCGTCTACGAGTCGCGGATCACCGTGGTGCTCAACTGGTTTGAAGACGTGAAGCAGCGAGTGCGTTAGTCGGAGTCGTCGAAGCGCCGAACCGGGCGTCATGGGTGAGTTCACGTTGGTCTGACGCCGGCGCCGGCGGGTCGGCCGGGGCTCCGTGGTTCAGCGCCCGGCAGGCGCCGCTTGCTTCAGCGATTCGAACCAGTTGAGGACGACGTGAATCTGACTCCGGGCCGCGTCGCCTGCGGTCTTGGGATCCCTGATCATCAGCAACCGGCCGTCGGCGGACACGTCATAGTGCGTGTGGTAGTTGCCCTGCGTTCGCACGTAGCGATCCGGCATGACGACTTGCGGCCTTCCGAACTCCAGAGGCGTGGTCGCGGTGACGTCGGCCACCATGATGCCTGAGGTCGTCCTGAAGAACAGCCGGCGTCCGTCGCGCGACCAGACCGGCTCCAGCCCGCCTGCCGTCGAGACCGGCACCCGGGCATTCAGGGCTGGAAACGGCTGGACGTACACATCAGGGTTGCCCGATTCCGTCGAGACGTAGGCCAACCACTTGCCGTCTGGCGACAGCCGTGCGTTGTATTCGTTGTAGGGCGATGTGAGCAGGTCCCGCGCCTCACCGGTGTCCACATCAATTGCCACCAGGTCGTTCCTTGTCGCTTCCCGGGCGACCTCGATAATCAGTGTCTTCCCATCATGTGACCAATCGTTGACATGGAAGTGATCGTCCGCCTCCCACACCTGGCGCTCGACTGCCGCGGCGCTGCCGTCAGCCGACTTGATGATCAGGAGGCGTTTCGTGCCGCGCGTCACCGAATAGGCCAGTTCCGTGCCGTCGGGCGACCAGACTGGCGTTTCTTCTTCCTCGGGGGTGAACGTGATCCGGGTGAGTCCGCCACGCTGCAAATCAGCCACCCAGATGTCATTGTCCTGATCCCAGAGATGGGCCACCACACGCCGGCCATCAGGTGACAGCCGGACGTCGGAATAGTTCCGAACGACGGTGAACGCGGGCTCTTCTCCGCCCTTCTCGTTCGCCCACGCCAATTCGAGTGCACCGGTCGTGCCACCGGTGACATAGGCCAACGTGCCTGTCCGTGAAAACACAGCCTGCGCGTAGTCCGAGTTTGCCACGGAGACTGACTCAGGCATGGGAACCGCAGGCCCGATGATCTTCAACCCTTCCAGGTCGAACGCCTGGGCCATGAGCCGGCCTTCCAATCCGTACACCAGGTGTCCTGTGGGCAGGTAGCGCGCACCTGCCAGTCCCTCGCTGACGGTCTGTGTGTCGCCGCCGGTGATTGGAATGACCTCGAGGGACATACGGGTGTCGTTCCAGAGCGAAAAGAGCACGTGTGCTCCGTCCGGCAGGAACTGGGGCCACGCAGCTCCCTGGCCAGCCGGCGTCTCGTAGACGGCCACGGGTGCGCCGCCTGCCGCGGGGACGCGGAAGATGCCGCTGTCATTGGCGTAGACGATCGTGTCGTCCGCGCCCCAGTCCACGCCAGCGACAGTACCTGATGCGACGACGCGCAGAGACGGGCCTCCGGAGACCGGGACCTTCCAGAGGCCTGTGTCATTACCGCCGCCTGTTCCAACATCCCAATACAGGAGCGTTTCGCCATCGGGAGAGAACCATATTCCTGCACCCTGCGCCTGGGTGACCACCCGGGCCTCGGTCTGGTCGAAGTCCCGGACGATGATGTTGTTGTCCTGCGCGACGCGATAGGCCAGCCGTCGGCCATCTCCCGACAACGCGACTTCCGGCAGTCCCAGAGGCTTGAGCTGCTGCCCGGCGTCAAGCTCAACCGCGAATCTGGTGATCGGTCGATCGACGACGGGTGTTGGAATGAGGGCCCAGGTGACGAGGCTGGCCATCGCGACGAGTGCCGCTGCCGCGACGACCATGGTTAGTGGCGAGCGCCGATGTGGCGCCGCCGCCATCGCGGGCGTGCTGCGTTCATCGGCTTCCGGTGCCGACAGGGCCTCATCGAGCTCGACGCCCACATCACCCATGTCGCGGAGTCGCTTGCGCGGGTCCTTCTCCAGGCAGCGGCGCAGCAGGCGTCGCACGGCCGTCGGCGTGTCGGCTGGCAGCGCCTTCAGGTCCGGCGTGTCGCGAATGACCGCCGCCATGACTTCTGTGACGTCCTCGCCGGAGAATGCCCGCCGGCCGGTGAGCATCTCGTAGAGCACCACGCCGAACGCCCAGACGTCGGCGCGCCGATCCACCGCGCGGCCTTTGGCCTGTTCCGGCGCCATGTAGGCGGCCGTGCCGAGGATGACACCCAGTTCGGTCGCGCGTGCCGTCAGCGTGGGGGAGTTGGCGAGGTCCTGGGGCCCGGGTCCTGAGTCCAGAGTGGACGCTTTCGCCAGGCCGAAATCAAGCACCTTGACCGTGCCGTCTTCTCGAACCTTGATGTTGGCCGGCTTCAGGTCGCGATGAATGATGCCCGCCGTGTGGGCGGCTTCAAGAGCCAGTGCGATCTGGCGCGCGATGGGCAGGGCATCGGTCACCCGGAGCCCCGGGGCTCCGGGTATCACCTCGGACAGGTCCCGTCCCTCCACCAACTCCATGACGATCGCGCGTCCGGCCGGCGCCGCGTCGCTGGGCGGGACCGTTTCGATTGCGAAGACCTGGGCGATGTTCGGGTGATTGAGGGAGGCCAGCGCCTGGGCTTCGCGTTCGAATCGCGCCAGCCGGTCTGCGTCGTCGGCAAACGCGATGGGGAGAACCTTGATGGCGACATCGCGATTCAAGGCGGTGTCGCGAGCGCGATAGACCTGG
The DNA here is from genome assembly GCA_024640135.1 of Acidobacteriota bacterium. Lineage (GTDB taxonomy): Bacteria > Acidobacteriota > Vicinamibacteria > Vicinamibacterales > SCN-69-37 > SYFT01. The sequence continues at coordinate 154 of JAHEFO010000232.1, read as the reverse complement.
CCCATTCCGCCTTCGCCGATAGCGCCGATGATTTCGAAGGGCCCGATGCGGCCGCCTGATATGAGTGACATGGGAGCCGTGATTATATCCGCGAACGTCGCACCCGCCGAGCGCACTCAGCACTCAGCACTCAGCACCCAGCACCCAGCACTCA
>JAHEFO010000231.1 GCA_024640135.1 Acidobacteriota bacterium | reverse complement strand
TGAGTTCGAACAGCTGCGCCGATCGGTCGCCTGTATTCACGATGTACTTGTAGGCGGCGCTCTGCGTGCGCCAAATCACCGCGCGACTCGAGTTACGCCGGGTCGTTTCATGGAATGACAGGGTCGGCGAGAACGACAGAAGCGACTGGCCCTCCCACGCATCTGGCGCGGAGACTCCCACCAGGTCAGCAATCGTCGGCGCGATGTCGATGTGACGCGCATAGGCGACTTCGCTGGCTTCTGTGAAGCCGGTATCACGAATCACCAGCGGAACATTGATGCTCTCGCCGTGCAAATCCTCACCATGAAAGTACCTGCCGTGTTCTCCCAGCGCTTCGCCATGGTCCGCCGTGACGACGACCACGCTGTTGTCCAGGTATCCCTTCTCGGCCAACGACGCCATGACTTGCGCCACCACCATGTCCGCCTGCACGATGCGGTCGTCGTACTCGTTGACGAGCGAGGGGTTCACGAATGGACTGCTCCGCTCCTTGAAGACCCGGCGCCCAAGCCGCGTGAAGAACCACCGCACTCGCTCCCCGAGAGCAATGTCCCCACTCGAAAACCTGGATGGCCCGTACCTGGAGCCCATCGAGTGCGCCGAGTGCAAATGGAAATAGAAGAACGCGGGACGGTCGTCGTACCGAGGCACCTCGTCAAGCGCCCGCAGCACGGTTCGGTCATCGAGGTTGCTGGACTCGGACCAGGACCAATCGTCTCTGAACATTCGCGCGCGGTCGCCGAACAGATTGTGCAGCACGGGAAAGCCGCGGGAAAAATCGCCCGACATCAAGAAGAACGTCTCGTAGCCCACGGCTTCGAGCAGGTGCGGCAGCAGGGGCAGCCCCGGTCGCAACCGGCTGTAGGATGTCGAACCCAGCATCGCCATGATGCCGCATCCGGAGATCGAACAGGCCGACGTCGCCCAACGGGCCATGAGGACCGGCTTCTCGGCCGCGAACGCACTGATCGCCGGCGCCGTGTCCCGGCCGTATCCGTACAGGGGCAAATGGTCCGGGCGGAGCGAATCAACATCGACAATCACGACGTTCTTCCAGTTCTTATCTGGAGAGGGCGCCTGCCGCGTCACGTTGCCACCGCTGGAGCCGCTCCCCTGAATCAGAAACTCTGGCAACTGCTCTGCCGCCTCCGCAACCACACGCGGGGCAGCGAAGAGACTGATCAACGGCTCACCGGCAAGCCGTCCCATATCCTTGATGGTCCAGTAGAATCCGCCCAGCATCAGGCTGTGCGCCAGCAACAACACGGTGCCCCAGCTCCCAGGGCGCCGGCGGCCAAACAGGCCCAATCCCTGTGGATCCACGAGGAAGCGGACGGCCGCGTGCAGAGGCTGACCGAATCGTCGAACGGCCCCGCGCACAACCCAGGCGACGGCCACGAGAAGCACAGCCGGTACGAACCAGGGCACGTTCGCATTCGACGCCAGGGGCAGGAGACGCGGCGCGTAGGCCACGATTGTCCTGACTGACAGGACCTCCACCCAGAGACTCTGTCCAAGCCAGTTGATGGCATCAAGCAGTGCGAGCGCCAGTCCGAGTATGGTGACAAGAAAGACGATCGCGTTGCGGCTGAACAACCAGGTCTCGAGCACGGCAGCGGCGAGAACCAGGACGACGACGACGCCAGCCACCAGCGCGATGTGCGCCCCAATCACCCATGGGCCCAGCCCGAAATGGATTTGAAAAGCCACGATGAACGCGGTCGAACAACCGACAAACACCCCAAGGAGCGCCAGAATGGGGTACAGCGGGTGGGACGAAAGCGGTTGGAGTTTCCGCCGCACACCAGAAGATACCGTATTTCCGGCTCGCTGCCGGCGCTGTCAACGCCCGGACGCCGTCTCGATCGCTTGAATCAACCGGACATTACTGCGACGATCTTCGCGAGACCTGGGGCGTCGCGCCCCTTGCCGGAAAGGTGAAGACAATCGTGGACTATCACAAGCTCCGCTACGCGACGCGGCTGCTGCACCAGGCCGTCGAGCAGCGAAGGGAGCGGAGCGAGGCCTTGCACAAGTTGGCGAAGGCGCAGGCGGAGGCTGGCCATCTCGACGAAGCCGAGAAGCACTACAGGAGACTTCTGACACAGGTTGGCGATCGCGCAGCCTGGTGGCATGAACTGGCGCTGCTGCATCGCACCCAAGGGCGGTTCCAGGCGGCTGCGACCTCCCTGCTGCAAGCACTCAGGGTGAATGCATCTGCGGCTGACCGCCACTTTGAGTTTGGCACCGTGTTGCAGGAGTTGACTGATCCTCAGGCAGCCACGCGCGAGTACCTCGAGCTGATTGGCGGTGCGGTGCAACGCCTTCCCAGAGACGACGGGAATCCAGCCACTAGCGCTCCCCCCGACCTCCTCGAACAGGCGGCGGCCGCGACTCAGGGCCAGACCCTGGGCCATCTGCGCATGGTCCAGCATCGTATTCCTGAGGCTCTGGCGGCCTACGAGGCCGCCCAGCAGGCGAACCCGGATGACACCACGCTCGCCGCGCCCTTGGCATCAGCCCTGATGCTGACCGGAGAGGAGGGGCGTGCGGCGCTCTTGCTGGGCCGCGCCGCCTATCGTGAGCAGCAGTATTCCCGGGCCGTTCGCAAGTTGAGGAAGGCGGTGGCGCTCGGCGCCGGCAGCGCCGGCGCCTATGCCGAGTTGGCCGCCGCACTGAATCGGACGCGGCGGTATGCGGAGTGCATCGACGTCTGCAAGTCCGGGCTGTCGGCTCATCCCCGCGAGCCCGGCATCTACCGGGAGCTGGTGTGGGCCCTCGGCGAAACCAACCAGACCGATGAGGCGATCGCAACAGCCGAGGCGGCGGCGACAACCCTCTCGACGCCAGGGTTCCTGGCAGCCACTCGATATCTCTCTTTGCCCGTGGTCTATGAAACGACCGATCAGATCGGACGTTGGCGGACGCGCTTTTCCGAAGGGCTGCGCCGCCTCGCCCGTGAAACGAACTTGGAGGCCCCAGACACACTGACGCAGGCGCGTGAGGATCTGCATCCGAATTTCTACCTTGGCTATCAGGGCTTCAACGACCTCCCACTGCTGCGCGAACACGGGGCACTGATCCATCGGATCATGCGTGCCAGCTACCCGGAATGGGTCCGCAGGCCAGCCATGCCCCCGATCGAGGCCAGTGGCAAGATTCGCATCGGCTACGTCTTCGAGGGACATACCGGAATTGATCCGCTGTTCCTCGCATGGATGACCGAGCGTGACCCGGCGCGGTGTGAGATCGTGGGCTATCAGCTCGGCAGCCAGGAGGACGCATCAACTCGCCTGTTCGAATCGGCCTGCGATCGATTCCATCGTCTCCCGGAGAATCTTGAGGCCATCTGCCCTCGCGTCATCGGGGACCAACTCCATGTGCTGGTGTACCTCTACATCGGGATGGGATCCCTGGGGAGTCAACTCGCGGGTCTCAGCCTGGCTCCAGTGCAATGCACGACCTGGGGTCATCCGATGACAACAGGGTTGCCGACGGTCGACTACTTCATCTCCAACGAGTTGATGGAACCCGAGGACGCCGGCGAGCACTACTCGGAGACACTCGTGCGACTGCCTGGGATCGGCATCTGCCCGGCGCCGCCCTTCCTGCCCCCCTTGGTCAAGACACGCGGGGACTTCGGGCTGCCCGAGGACGCCGTCCTCTACTTCTCTCCACAGGCGCCCGCGAAGTATCTGCCGGACTACGACCGAGTGCTCCTGTCCATCGCGCAACGCGTGCCCAACGCGATGATCGTCCTGACGGAACCTCACGCGCCGGAAATTGGCGTGACCCTGCGGCGTCGGCTCCAGTGCGCGTTCGCGGAGGCCGGACTGGATAGCGCGAAGGCCGTAACGTTCGTCCCGAACCAGCCCTACGATGACTTCCTTCAGCTGATGCGGCGCTGCGACGTCTTCCTTGACACCATCGGGTGGTCCGGTGGGCTAACCACGCTGGATGCGGCACGCTGCGCAATACCGATCGTGACACTTCAGGGTGAGCTGATGCGCGGGCGTCAGTCGGCAGGCATGCTGAAACAGATGGGCATTGTCGAAACGACGGCGTCCATCCTTGACCATTACGTTGAGATCGCGGTCAGGCTTGGGTGTGACGCCGAGTGGCGGCAGCAGATGAGCCGTCAACTGAGCGAACGCCAGGACCGCCTCTTTGATGACCGGGCGTGGGTACCGGCCCTGGACGCATTCTATCGCCGCGCCGTGACTGCGTTTGTACCCAATCCTACCGGCTGACCACCAGGCCCCGCGTGACGAGCTCGCTCACCAAGGCGCTCACATCCTGCCGCAACTGTGTCTCTTGTACGTCGAACTCTCCGAGCAACGTGGTGACCACCGCATCAACTTGATGCCCGTCGCCGAACAACTGCCATATGCGTGCGCCCACGGGATCGAGCCCGAAATACGTGCCACTGGCCAAATCGAGAATGACGGTCTCATCCCCCACCTGCCGAGACATCACATGATCCGGAATCGTGATCTTCTTGTCAGCGTCCATCTCTCGCTTCCTCTCTTGGTTGTTCAGCCAGGTGCCTGAGTATGGCCGCCTGCACATCCGGCAGGCGCTCGAATCGACGCGGGTAGTCCAGATGATAGGTCGGTACTGCGCCACCGACTTCCGCCGCATTTTGAAAATGCTGGGTCAGCATTGTCGGGTCCTCGACATCCAGCACGAAGGAATTCTTGATCCAACCAAGCAACGCTTCCGCCACTGATGCGCGGCGAATGTCAATGTCCGGCTGCGCCGGCACATCGAGAATGAATGCGGCCAGGAGCCGCTGAGGCTCGTCACAGTACGGCAATCCATCGCCGGCCAGCACCCGCGCCTTGGTCGAGAAACTGACCGGCGGCGCCAGCGCGGCATCGTCCTCGATGAGCGCCTCGTGGCTGTCGTCCCACAGCCTGATGGACGGATGATTGGGCAACACGAGATAGCCATCGTCTGACGCCACCAACAGCAGGCCATCGTCAGTCAGGAACCTGGCTCCGCCCCGAGCGAATCCCGCGGCGAGGGTCGACTTCCCCATTCCGGTCTTCCCCATGAACGCGACCGTGCCGCCAGGCACGGTCACCGCGCTCGCGTGGAAAGCCAGTCGGCCCTGGCGGCTCAGCGCCAGAGGCAGGACCTGATTGATATAGAGATGCTCGGCCGTGCCGTGGTCAGTCCCAGGCGACGGATGGCACAGCACTTGTGTTCCATCGGCCGACACGTCGAAATCCGCGAAGCCTGGGAAGCGCAGGAGATAGGCTGCCCCGCGACGATGGAACTCCGTCCAGACCACGCCGTTCGGGGACACGAACTGGTGAAAGGGTGGCGTCCCGAAGGCCTCCTGGAGCCGGTCCTCCATGAGCGTGAACGTCGTCATGGCCCAGTGTCCGCGCCGAGAACGCGCGCCACAAAGACCGACAGTTCCTCGACCGAAGGAAAGAGGCCGGGGTGCTCCTTCAGGACCAGTTGCTCCACCGCCGAAACCGAGCGCCTGCCGTCACAATACCCGAGGACAATCTGCCGTGCCCGGCCTCGTGCGTTCAAAGCCGCGATTCGCTCTGGATTGGCGCGCGTCATGTCACGGTGGCCGAGCAACAGCCCGTTCCAGGTGGAGTGAGCGAACCGTTGTCCGGAAGCCGGCAGCTCCACGACCCAGCGCAGCAGGTGGTCGCCGGGCCGAGCCATGACGGTGACTCGGATGACTTCGCCTGCACGGACCGGGACCGGCCTGGACAGCGGCAAGAACGCCTGGGGCCGTTCGAGACGTTCGTCCGACCTGGGCGAGTTACTCATCCAGACATCGGTGCCAAGACGGCAATCGAACCATCCGAGAACACCATCGAGACATCCGTCTCGGGTGGCGACGAGGTCGACCGTCCGGGAGAAGAATGGTTGCGGTTCCGCGCCCAGGGCAATGGTTACGAACTCCGCCGATCCGCTGATCAGATCGTCACCCTTCAGATCGACCGGGTGTTTCGCCTCCGCCGCGAGGTCTCCAACCCAGTGGTAGTCGGGCGGAACCTTGTCACCACGCCAGTCGCCAACCAAGGCCCGGCAAACGCCAGACTCGACGGCGGCAAGGCTGAGTCGCAATTCCGCCGGAATGATCACGCCTCCCGGTCTCAGAAGCCGATGCTGGGCGTCAGAGAGCATGCCGAGAATGCCGTAGTCGATTCCGAAGTAGCCGACATGGTCACAGACGATGACATCCACACGGTCCGGAAGGTCAACCTGCTGGGCCCTGGCGCGGTGGAAGGACACGCGCGACCCAAACCCGGCGTTGAGCATCGTCCGGCGGGCCACCTCGATGAACGGAGTGTCATCAATGCAATGCACAAAGCGTGCGCCAGCTCTGAGGCAGGCCAGCCCCAGGACTCCGCTGCCACAACCAATGTCGGCGACGACATCATCAGGCCGGACCACCGCAGCGATGGCCTCACCATAGCGGCGCAGCTTCACCTCGTCGGTGAGATACCCGAAATGTTCGCTCAGCAGGGAACTCACTCCGCCAGAACCTCCTCGGGACGACCGGATGCCACGACACGGCCGCCGTCCATCTCATAGACCAGGTCGACATTCCGCACCGTGGCAAGGCGATGGGTAATGATCACCACCGTCAGCGTGCCATGCAGAAGGTCGAGTGCCTCGTATATTGCGCGCTC
>JAHEFO010000033.1:9928-24364 GCA_024640135.1 Acidobacteriota bacterium | reverse complement strand
GAACAAGCCGCCGAGCACAAAGGCGTACGTGAGCCATCCGGCCGTCTCCCACCCTTCGAACCGGTCGGCGACACCAGACTCCCACAGCAGGCCCCACGCCGCGCCGATGACGATCCAGCCGCGGTTGTCGAGGACGCCGGCCAGGGCGAGATCTCGCGGTGACAGGCGCAGCAGCGTCTCGGCCGCTGGCACAGGCGCCGGAAGCCCGTCGGCCGTGTCGGAAGCACTGCCCGGCAGAACCGTCGCCGGTTCGGGCGATCGCCCCTCAAATACCCGGACTCGCATCTCATCAAGCGCGGCGAGCGGCAAGACGCTCTGGGTGGCCTCGGCTTCGCCGCCGGTACCGGTCCGGACCTTGATGTCCACGACGCCGAACCAGCGATGCAGCAGGTTCTGCACGGCATCCACACTCTGGACCCGCGCGTACGGAATGTGGCGCTCGTTCCTGAAGATGATGCCGGTCCGCACCACCAGCTCGGTTTCGTCGTAGCGATAGGTCGCAAACAGGTATCGCAGGCATGCGATAACCGCGGCAGGCACAAAGAACACGAACAGAAACCGCTCGGCGCCCGATCCGGCCCGTGCGGTGACCGTCGCCAGAATCGCGGGAAACAGAAAGTTGCGCAGTTCGCCCCCGAGCGCAAACAGGACCGTCAGCGGATGCAGGCGCTGGTCAGACGGCGTCACGGCCATCTCGCGGCAGCAGCTGATCGCGCAGCGCCAGCGCGTCCTCCCGGCTCAATCCGGACAACGCCACCCGGGCGTGTTCCGCCCCGGCGGTATGGACCATCAGCGTGCTCAGGCCGTAGTTGCGCTCGATCGGCCCCTGCAGGACGTCTGTGTGCTGCACGCGAGTCCGCGGCACGTTGATGACTTCGCGCCACACGACGCCACGCCGGATTTCCAGGCCATCCGCGTCCAGCCGGTACGACGCATGAGCGTAGGCCTTGCGCGGCCACACCCAGAGCCACCCGGCCAGCCCGACCGACCCCACAAACCAGGCCACGGCGCCCAACCCCGCGGTCGTCCACGACGCGCGCGCCGCCAGCCCCACCGACCCCAGGCCGACCAGCGCGCCGGCAGAAAGGACCGCGGCTGTGATCAGGCCGACGATCTGCCGGACGTCGACGAAGCGGGGGTCGAGACGCTCGAAACCATCAGGACGCATTCCAGACATTATGACCACCTCCCCGCCATCTCCTCATCTCCCTCAATCCGATCCCTTCCCCACCGCCACCGATTTCATGGAGTAGACTTGTTCAGATCGCTGACACAGCATGACTGCTGCGTCGTAACTCGAGAGCGGCCATGCGGGTGTCATTCCTATTCACCTGCGATCGGGCGCCCCGTGCACGCTCCGGATGGAGTCGAATGGCTCGCCGGTGGATCTCTGTTGACGGCAACGAGGCAGCCGCCTCTGTTGCGCATCGTACAAACGAAGTCATCGCTATATATCCCATCACGCCCTCGTCCACGATGGGCGAACTGGCCGACGAATGGTCTTCAAAGGGCCGCGCCAATATCTGGGGCCAGGTGCCCAGTGTCATGGAAATGCAGTCCGAGGGCGGCGCGGCGGGCGCGGTTCACGGGGCGCTGCAGGGCGGGGCGCTGGCGACCACGTTCACCGCCAGCCAGGGTCTGCTGCTGATGATCCCGAATCTCTACAAGATCGTCGGCGAACTGACGCCATTTGCGATGCACGTGACGGCGCGCACGATCGCGACGCACGCGCTGTCGATCTTCGGCGACCACTCGGACGTCATGGCGTGCCGGCAGACGGGCATCGCCATGCTCGCGTCGAATACGGTTCAGGAAGCCCACGACTTCGCGTGCATCGCCCAGGCCGCCACGCTGGCGTCGCGCATTCCGTTCATGCATTTCTTCGACGGTTTTCGCACCTCCCATGAAGTGAATCGCATCGAGGAACTCGACGACGACGATTTGCGGGCGATGTTGCCCGAAGCGTTGATCGCGGCGCACCGTGAACGCGCCTTGTCGCCCGATCACCCGGTGCTGCGTGGCACGGCCCAGAACCCTGATGTGTTCTTTCAGGCTCGCGAGGCCGCCAACGGATTCCACATCGACTGCCCCGGCCATGTGCGGGACGCGATGGACCGTTTTGCCACGCTCACCGGGCGCCGCTACGGGCTCTTCGACTATGTGGGTCATCCTCAGGCCGAGCGCGTCATCGTCCTGATGGGCTCTGGCGCCGAGACGGTTGAAATGCTGGTGGAGTCGCTGGTCCGCTCCGGGGAACGCGTCGGCGTCATCAAGGTCCGGCTGTACCGGCCGTTCTCGGTGGAGCACTTCATCGCGCTTCTGCCGGCGTCGACCAAGGCCATCGCGGTCATGGACAGGACCAAGGAGCCTGGCGCCATTGGCGATCCATTGTTCCTTGATGTCGTGGCCGCCCTGAACGAGCACGGCCAGCTTCATCCAAAGGTACTGGGCGGCCGATATGGTCTGGGGTCCAAGGAATTCACTCCCGCAATGGTGAAGGCGATTTTCGACGAACTGCACGCGCCCCAACCGAAGTCGCACTTCACGGTGGGCATTACTGACGATGTCACCCACTTGTCGTTGAAGGTTGATCCGGACTTTTCGCTCGAGGAGTCCGATGTCGTGCAGGCGGTGTTCTTCGGCCTCGGCGCGGACGGCACCGTAGGCGCCAACAAGAATTCGATCAAAATCATCGGCGAAGACACGCCCAACTTCGCGCAGGGTTTCTTCGTGTACGACTCGAAGAAGTCCGGGGCGGTCACCATCTCGCATCTCCGCTTCGGGCCCAACCCCATCCGGGCGCCATACCTCATTCGCGAGGCCAGTTTCGTGGCGTGCCATCAGTTCGACTTCCTCGACAAGTACGACGTGCTGGGGTACGCCGAACCCGGGGCAGTACTGCTGCTGAACGCGCCCTACGGCCAGAACGAGGTGTGGGACCATCTTTCGGCAGAAACGCAACAAGCCATCATCAGCAAGAAGATTCGTCTGTACACAATCGACGGCTACACCGTCGCCCGCGAGTCGGGCATGGGCAATCGCATCAACACCATCATGCAGGTGTGCTTCTTCGCCATCTCCGGCGTGTTGCCTCGTGACGAAGCTATCGAGCATATCAAGGAAGCCATTCGCAAGACCTATGGCAAGCGGGGTGAATCGGTCGTGCAGGCGAACTTCGCGGCCGTTGATGCGGCGCTGGCGCATCTGCACCAGGTGCCGGTGCCCGTAGAGGTGTCGTCCGAACGCCACCCCGCGCCGATGGTCTCGCCGTCAGCGCCTGATTTTGTCCAGCGGGTGACGGCCATGATGCTGGCCAACCAGGGCGACCTGCTCCCCGTCAGCGCATTCCCTGTGGACGGCACGTGGCCGATGGGAACGGCGAAATGGGAGAAGCGGTCCATCGCCACCGAGATTCCAGTCTGGGATCAAGGCCTTTGCATCCAGTGCAACAAGTGCGCACTGGTGTGCCCGCATGCCGCCATTCGCGCCAAGGTCGCCACGCCGGAATCGCTGGAAGGCCGCCCGTCGACATTCAAGACCGTGCCCTACAAGGGCGCTGAATATGCCGGAATGGACTACATCATCCAGGTGGCGCCGGAAGACTGCACGGGCTGCTCCCTGTGCGTCATGGTGTGCCCCGCGAAGGACAAGGCCAACCCGAAGCACAAGGCGCTGGATCTGCATCCACAGCGGCCGTTGCGCGACCCCGAGCGAGAGAACTACGAGTTCTTCCTCGATTTGCCGGAAGTCGACCGGCACACCATCAAGAGCGACATCAAGAGCACGCAGTTTCTGGAGCCGCTGTTCGAGTACTCCGGCGCCTGCTCGGGTTGCGGCGAAACACCGTACATCAAGCTCCTGACGCAGTTGTTCGGCGATCATCTGCTGATCGCGAACGCCACCGGCTGCTCGTCCATCTACGGCGGCAACCTGCCGACCACGCCGTACACCACGAACCGGGACGGCCGCGGGCCGAGCTGGTCGAACTCCCTGTTCGAGGACAACGCCGAGTTCGGCCTCGGCATGCGACTGGCCGTCGAGGCTCAGGCGAACGAAGCCCGCCGGCTGCTGGCGGCGCTCCGGGACCGGGAGGTCATTGAGGCCGGTCTGGCTGATGCGATGCTGGACGCCGACCAGTCCACCGATGCCGGGCTCGATGCGCAGCGGGCACGTGTCCTGACGCTCCGAGAACAATTGAGAGACCGGATCAACGGCGAACGTGGCGAAGGTGACGAGGCCCGGTCCCAGGCCCGGCGCCTTCTGGTGCTGGCAGACTCGCTGGCCAAGAAGAGTGTGTGGATTGTCGGCGGCGACGGCTGGGCGTACGACATCGGATACGGCGGCCTCGATCACGTCATCGCCAGCGGCCTGAACGTCAATATCCTCGTGCTCGATACGGAGGTGTACTCGAACACGGGTGGCCAGCAGTCAAAGGCCACACCGATGGGCGCGTCCGCCAAGTTCGCCGCGTCGGGCAAGGGGCACAACAAGAAGGACCTGGCGCTGATGGCCATGGCCTACGGCTCCGTCTATGTGGCGCGCGTCGCGTTCGGCGCGAAGGATGCGCAGACGGTCAAGGCGTTCCAGGAAGCGGAAAGCTACCCGGGGCCGTCGCTGATCATCGCCTACAGCACGTGCATCGCGCACGGCTACGATTTGGCCCATGGTCTCGACCAGCAGAAGCTGGCGGTCGAAACCGGGTCCTGGCCGCTGTTCCGCTTCGACCCGCGACGCGAGGCGGCTGGTCAGCCGGCGATGCAACTGGAGTCCGGCCCGCCACGCGGTGACGTGGGCAAGTACATGCGGAACGAGTCGCGGTTCCGGGTTGTCGAGCAGATGTACCCGGAACGGTTCAAGGAGTTGCTGAAGGGAGCGCAGGCACACGTCCTGGAGCGCTACGCCCTCTACGAGAAGATGGCGGCCAAGAAGGAGACAACGTCATGATGGACCTCTCCACCACGTATCTGGGCTTCAAGCTCCCGCATCCGCTAATCCCAGGCGCGTCGCCGCTCTCGGCGGATTTCGACACGATCCGCCGGCTCGAAGATGCCGGGGCCGCCGCCATCGTGCTGCCGTCGCTGTTCGAGGAACAGATTGCGGCCGAGGCGGTCGGCACCAGCCATCACATGCTGGCACACCAGGATTCCCACGCGGAAGCCGCGTCGTATTTCCCGCTGGCCGACGAGTACGCCATGGGACCCGAGCGCTACCTGGAGCATGTGCGTCGCGTCAGTGACGCCGTGCAGGTGCCGGTCATCGGCTCGCTCAACGGGACGTCCCCGGAAGGATGGCTCGACTATGCCCGGCTGATTCAGGATGCCGGCGCCGGCGCTCTGGAACTGAACTTCTACCACGTCGCGACCGACCCGGGCGAAGACGGCGCATCGCTGGAACGGAGGCTGCTGGACGTCGTCCTGGCCGTCAAGAGCCACGTGCGCATTCCCGTGGCGGTGAAGCTGTCGCCGTTCTTCTCGTCGTTTGCGAACGTCGCTCAGCAACTGGATCAGGCAGGCGCGGATGGACTGGTGCTCTTCAACCGCTTCTACCAGCCAGATATCGATCCCGACGCGCTCGACGCCATCCCCCGCCTGCACCTGTCGGACTCCAGCGAACTGCTGCTGCGCCTGCGCTGGCTCGCCATTCTCTCCGGCCGGATCCGCGCGTCCCTGGCCGCCACCGGCGGCGCCCACACGGCCATCGATGCCGTGAAGGCCGTGATGTCCGGCGCGCATGCGGTGCAGATCGTTTCGGCCCTGCTGACGCACGGCCCCAAGCACCTCATCAAGATCCGCCGCGAACTGTCACACTGGCTCGAAGAGCGTGAGTACGAATCACTCGGGCAGGCTCAAGGCAGCATGAGCCTCCTCCGATGTCCCGACCCGGAAGCCTTCGAGCGGGGCAACTACATGAAGATTCTGCAGACCTGGAAGGCGCGGTAGTCTCTTCTAACCCTCGGGATAGAGCTGCTGGAACTCCGGATGGTCGTGAAGGGTCGCGAGGTCCGGATCGCGCCTGGCCCAGTCGCCGTCCTTCAGGCCATTCTCCCACGCGCGCTTGAGCGCGGTCAGCGCGTCCTCGGGCTTGTTCATCGTGCAGTACACGCACGCGACGTTGTACTGCACGTTCGCGTCATTGGGGCGAAGCGCAATGGCGAACTGGACCTCGCGATTCGCGTCGTCCAGGCGCCTGGCTTGAACGTAGTCCAGGGCCAGATGCACGCGTCCGCGGGCGTCGTCTGGAACCAGTTGCAGGTGAGTCTCGAGCGCCTGAATCCGCCGCTGCCTGACGTTGCGGAGCGCCTCGTCCTTGCCGAGCGCGCCCAGCGCGTTGTTCAACGGCACGTACACGTTGTAGTCATCACCGCTCGCCACGAGCGCATCATCGACCATGTCCACCACTTCCTGGTAGCGGCCGGCGGCGAAGAGGGCGCGGCCCAGCACGTAGTACGCGCCTTCACAGTCGCTCTTGCGCTCGATGGCGCGGCGTGCGCTGGCGATCGCCTCGTCGTAGTGGCTCCCGGCGTAGGCGATCCAGGCCTGTGCCACCATCACCTCGGGCTCGTCCGGCCGCAGGGCGGCGGCTCGTTCGGCTGCCCTCACCGCGCGATCCATCCAGGCCGCATCGCGCTGATAGTGGTAGTGATACTGCGCGCAGATATTGGCGATTCCGGCGTACGGCAGCGCAAACTCCGGATCGAGCGCGACCGCACCCTCGAACATCTGGAGACCGAACTCGAGATCCTGTCGCGTCACCCGGCGGACATGACTCTTGCCGCGCAGATACAGGTCGTAGGCCTGCAGGTTCGTGGTGGGTTTTGCGGCAATGGCCTGTTGCTCCTGGGGCGTCAGCGTAATCCGGAGTGCCGCCGCGATCTTGCGCGCAATCTCGTCCTGGACTTCGAAAATATCCTGCAATTCGCGGTCATATCGCTCGGACCACAGTGGGAAATCCGTGCGCGCATCCATCAGCTGCGTATTGATGCGGAGCCGATTTCCGGCTCGCCGAAGACTGCCGCCCAGGACGTAGGACGCATTGAGCTCGCGGCCCACCTGTTGAGGCGTCACGGACTTGTCGCGATAGGACAGCACCGTTGGACGTGGAAAGATTTTCAAACCCTTGATTTTCGACAGTTCCGTGATGATGTCTTCCGTGATGCCGTCGCGGAAGTACTCGTCTTCCTTCACGCCGCTGAGATTCTCGAAGTACAACACCGCGATGGACGTGTCGGCCGTTCGGGCCGCGCCGCTGCGCGGCTCCGCCTCGGTGGCCGCCCGGTTGCGTCCGGAATCCAGATCGCGCTTGAGCCTGACCAGGTCCGTCTTGAGCTCGGTCGCCGTCTGGTACCGCAGATTGCGATCTTTCTCGAGCGCCTTGTCCAGCAGCCGTCCGAACTCGGCCGGGATGGTCATCGCCGCCTCGGTGACCGGAGCGGGATCGCGATTGAGAATGGCGTCAAACACCACCGCCGACGTCGCTCCCTGGAACGGCATGATCCCGGTAGCCATCTGATACAGAACCGTCCCAAGTGAGAACAAGTCGGTACGCGCATCGGTCAGGTGCCCGCGCGCCTGCTCCGGTGACATGTACGCCACCGTGCCCATCGCCGTGCCGGGCGTCGTCAAGTCGAGGTCCGCGTGCGTCTCGTCCATCGGCCCGGCGTTGCCTGCGGTGGCCGGCCGCGTCAGTTCCATCTTGGCCAGGCCGAAATCCAGAATCTTCACCTGGCCGCGCGCGTTGATGAAGATGTTTGCCGGCTTGATGTCACGGTGCACGATGCCCTTGGCGTGCGCGGCCTCGAGCGCGTCGGCAATCTGGATTGCCGCGTCGATGAGCGGCCCCATCTCGAACCGCTGGCGTGCCAGTGCCGCGAGAAGCGACTCGCCTTCGAGCAACTCCATGACAATGAAGTGTTCTCCATCGTGCTGCTCGATCGCGTACACGGTGCAGATGTTGGGATGATTGAGTGCCGAGGCCGCGCGCGCCTCGCGCTGGAACCGCTCGAGCGTCTGTGGATCGCGCCCCAGATCAGGCGGCAGGAATTTTACGGCGACCTGCCGGCCCAGCTTCGTGTCCTCGGCCTCGTAGACGACACCCATGCCACCGGAGCCAAGAGACCGCACAACGTTGTAATGAGAGACGCGCTTGCCGATCATGGAACGTACATTCTATGGCCCACGGGACCCGGGCCGGAGGCGAAACTCATCGCTGACCGGCTTTGACGGGTTAGAATCCCGACTCATGTCCCTCAAATCCGGCAGCCGTCTTGGCGTGTACGACGTGATCGGCCCGATCGGGGCGGGCGGTATGGGCGAGGTCTACAAGGCCCATGACGGGAAGCTCGACCGGGACGTGGCCATCAAGGTACTCCCGCCTTCGTTTGCAGAGGACGCCGACCGCGTCGCACGGTTCGAGCGGGAAGCCAAGACGCTGGCTGCGCTGAACCACCCCAATATCGCGCAAATCTACGGCCTCGAGAGCCCGTCGGAAGGGTCGGGTCAGACGGCGCTTGTCATGGAATTCGTCGATGGCGAGGATCTGTCGGCACTGATTGCGCGGGGGCCGATCCCGCTCGACGAGGCCCTGCCGCTGGCCAGACAGATTGCCGACGCGCTCGAAGTGGCCCACGAGCAGGGCATCATCCACCGCGACCTCAAGCCCGCGAACATCAAGGTCCGGGCTGACGGCACCGTGAAGGTGCTCGACTTCGGGCTCGCGAAGGCGATGACCCAGGACTCAGGACCCGGCACGCAGGACCTTGCGAACTCGCCAACGCTGACGGCACGGGCCACCCAGATGGGCATGGTGATCGGGACGGCAGCCTACATGGCGCCCGAGCAGGCCAAAGGCCGCGCGGTCGACAAGCGCGCCGACATCTGGGCTTATGGCGTGGTGCTGTACGAGATGCTCACCGGCAAGCGGGGATACGAAGCGGAAGACATTTCCGACACGCTCGCCGCCGTCCTCATGCGCGAGGTGGACTACACGGAACTGCCGGACGGCACGCCGCCGCGGCTGAACGCCCTCCTCCATGACTGCCTCGTACGCGACCCCAAACAGCGCCTTCGAGACATGGGCGAGGCGCGCCGGGTGCTCGATCAGCTCATTGCCGGCAACTCTGGCAGCACGATCATGTCGGCGGCGGATTCATCAGGCATCATGCCGACGCCCGTCGCGCCGGCGTCGAGGCGCCTCCTCCCCTGGGCAGTGGCCGGTATCGCGGTTGTAGCGGCGGCCGTCATGGGTTGGATGTCGTAGCGCACACCGCCGCCGGCGCCGGCCATCGTCACGCGTGCGCGCTTCAGCACTCCGGACCTCTCCATCTTTGTTGCGCTCTCGCGCGACGGCACCCGGTTGGCCTACACCAGTGTCAGCGGGCCATCCTTTTCGATTGTGCTCCGGCAGATGGACCAATTCGAGGGCCTGCCGTTGTCAGGCACCGAAGGCGGCGCTTTTCCGTTGTTCTCGCCCGGCGGCGACTGGCTCGCATATTCGACGTTCAATAATGAGATCAAGAAGGTCACCATTTCGGGCGGCACGCCGATCACGCTCGGCGATGGCTCGTTCCAGAATGGCGCGGATTGGGGAGACGACGATACGATCGTGTTCGCGAAGTCGAACGGCCTGATGCGAATATCCGCCAACGGCGGCACGCCGGAGGCACTCACGACCGTTGACGCCGCCAACGGGGAGACTGCACACTCCTGGCCGCAGTCTCTTCCCGGCGGCCGAGAGTTGTTGTTCACGGTCGCGTCGAAATCATTCGACAGCCCGAAGTTTGCGGTACTCGACCTGGACACGAAGACGTATCAGACGGTGGTCAATGGCGGCGCGAACGGCCGGTATGTGCGAACCGGGCATCTCACGTTCGTCCGCGACGAGACGCTGTTTGCCACGCCGTTCGATCTCGCACGGCTGGCCATCGCCGGAACCGAAACACCAGTGGTTGAAGGCGTCTCGACCATGGGCGGGACCGGCATCGGCGATTACGCCTTCTCAGCCACGGGATTGCTGGTTTACGCGGAGGAGGTCGGTGAGGGCGGCACGGTGATGGTGTGGGCGGACCGCAAGGGCGACATCCAGCCACTCCCTGGACAGGTCGAGCGAAGGTGGGGAACGGGCAGCCTCTCGCCGAACGGCCGGTTGGTGGCCAACGGTATTCTCTCCGACACAGGTCAGGACATCTGGGTCATGGATCTGGTTCGCGGTACGCCCCAGCGGCTCACGTTCGGCGGGAACAACGCCACGCCGATCTGGACCCGGGACAACCGGTACGTCGTGTATACGAGCGACCATGACGACAAACCCGGGTTGTACCAGGTTGCGGCCGACGGCAGCGGAACACCGGAACTGGTACTGGCCGCCGACGACTCCGTCATTCCGAGCGGACTTTCGCCGGACGGAGGGACGCTGCTGTATTCGCGCGTCGTGGACGGGCGCCGGCGCGTGATGGTTCTGCCGCCAGCCGGCGCCGACGGCACGCGCGAACCCCACCCCCTGCGCGAGAGTGCCGGCAACGAGCTTGACGCCACCGTGTCGCCCGATGGCCACTGGGTCCTGCTGGCCTCGACTGAGAGCGGCCAGATGGAAGTGTACGTCCTGCCCTTCCCCGGCCCGGGTCCGAAGATACAGGTGTCGACCGGTGGCGGCCTGAGTCCGCGTCCGCGATGGGCGCCGACCGGGCGTGAGCTGTTCTACTGGACGGGAACGGCAGGATCGGCGGACGTCATGAGTGTCCCGATCCAGCTCTCACCGACGTTTTCGGCCGGGAGGCCCGTGCTGCTGTTTTCACACCTCTCGGGGACCACGTGGGGTGTAGCACCGGACGCCCAGCACTTTCTCATCGAGGAGGTTCCGGGAGTCACCGGTGGTTCCACCATCGCCACCGTCACGAACTGGTTCGACGAACTGAAACGCCGGGCGCCGGTGAAGAAGTAGGCGGGCGCAGCCGGGCTCCGTACTCGGTACTTCCTACGGCTCCCGGTGCTCCGAGAGGCGGCGCCGGATCAGAAGCAGGTCGAGTTCGGCCTTGCTCAGGGCGGTCTCCAGTTCCAGGCGCCGGACCGTGGCCTGTGCCACGTCAACCGCCAGGACCAGCCCAACATCAGCCTTCTGCGTCAAGCGCGCTACTTCCTGCCGCGCCAACTCGATCTTGGGGGCGAGCGTCTTCGTCTTCTGTTCTGCCTCCGCCTCAAGAACGCGAAGCTCGGTTTCCGCCACGGCGATCTTCCCGCTGAGGAACTGCTCGCGGATGGCGATCTTCCGGCGGATAGTCTCGAGCGAGGCCTCCACGTCAAAGACACGGCTGCGTGCCACTTCCAGATCGACCGGCCCGACCACCCCGATGGCCACCCGCTTCTCAATGGCCTCGAGCAGCTGCCGCTCAACAACCAGGACCTTCTCCGGCACAGACAGTTCGACCCGCAGACGTTCACCGACGAAGTCACGCCCGGAGACCCTCGGCGCCGACAGCTCACTCCTCGGCTCGCGGCCGGTCAGGCGAATCTCCTCCAGATCCAGGGCCAGCAGGTCAACCTCAGCCTGCGCTCCGGCCACGGCCGTGTCCTTCTCGAGCACCGCGGCAGAGCCCTCGAGGCCGACCTCGAATCGGCGTTGGGCCGCCTCTTGTTCCTTCGCGGCCTGGTCCAGGCGCATTCGCGCCAGTCCGGCGCGTCGCTCAACATTCGACAACAACTGGTCGCGAACCTGGCTGTTCTGAGCCTCGTACGCGACCACCACCGCCGCACCGCCCACGCTCATCGAGGCCAGGACCACCACTGCCGCGGCCGTCAGCACCTGGGCCAGCGACCATGTGGCCCACGCCGGCCCCTGCGCGCGCAGGTTCCGGCGCCGCACTTCGCTGACCAACTGCGATTCGAGCCGGGCGGCAAACTCCGCGCTGGGTTCATGTCGTTCCAGTGGATGACGCATATCAGTCCCTCCTTACAATCCTGGCGAGTTTCTTCTTCAACTTCTTGCGGGCGCGGTGGAGTCGTCCTTCGACGGCCCGCTCCGAAACACATTGGGCGGCCGCGATTTCGCTCACCGATTGGCCGTCGAAATAGAACGCTTCGAGAACCTCGGCATGCGGACGGCGCAGCTGTGCCAGCCCCCAGCCAACGATGACGGCCGAGTCGGACGCCGCCGGTGAAAAGCGTTCGTCTTCAATGTCGATCAGGGCCGGATCGATCGGATCCGGCCGCTGGCGGCGCAGATGGCTCACGAGCGTGTTCCGAGCCACACGCATCAGCCAGGCCGCCGGGTTATCAGGAAGGCCCCGCGCCGGCCATGTATCGAGCGCTCGCATCCAGGTCTCCTGGACCAGGTCCTCGGCCAGGCCGGCATCACCCCCGACCCGCCTCGACACAAAGGCGTACAAGGGCCGGAGTGTTTCGCGGTAGATCTCAATCAGGTCTTGTTCGGGTAGAGTCCGTCTCACACTTCTATTGACGTCTATGCCAGCCAAAAACCCACGGCTTCTTCTACATCCCTCCAATTTTCTCGCAACGCGCGGTCCGCACCTCGCCCTGGGCCACCATGTGTCGCGGCGGCTCACCCCTGTCGCGACGCAGTACTCTGACACCCATGCCTCCTGGTTACATCCGTAAGAGCGGCCGCGGTGCCACGTCCAATCCAACCGGGAGATTCGAGCGACTGGACGTGATTGTGGACCCCGAGGACGAGACACTGCACGATCCGGAGACCCCAGCGACCAGGGGCCCGAAGACCGAGTACTACCGCGACACGTCCCGGAGCATCGTGACGGTCAACGACAGTCCAGACATTCCAGTGGACGCCACGGTCAATCCTTACCGCGGGTGCGAACATGGCTGCGTCTACTGCTACGCCCGTCCGTACCACGAGTACCTGGGCCTGTCGGCCGGCATCGACTTCGAGAGCAAGATCTTCATCAAGTCCGACGCGCCCGCGCTGCTTCGCGCAGCGCTCGCGGCGAAGTCGTGGACGCCACAAGTCATCTCACTCAGCGGCGTGACCGACGCCTACCAGCCCGTCGAGCGTCGCCTGGAACTCACCAGGGGCTGTCTCGAGGTCCTGGCCGAGTGCCGCAACCCGGTCGCGATCATCACCAAGAATCACCTGGTGACCCGCGACATCGACCTGCTGCAGCAGCTCGCCACTCACAATGCCGCCCAGGTCATCCTCTCGGTCACGACACTCGACGATGCCCTGGCAGGGGCGCTGGAACCAAGGGCATCGCGCCCAGGGCTTCGGTTGGCGGCGATTCGGGCCATGCGCGACGCCGGCATTCCCGTCGCGGTCATGGTGGCGCCGATCATCCCCGGTCTCACCGATCACGAAGTCCCGGCAATTCTCGAAGCCACCGCCGAGGCAGGCGCTGCGGCCGCCAGCCACGTCGTGCTGCGCCTGCCTCACGGCCTGGCGACACTCTTCGAAGAGTGGCTCGACGCGCATGCCCCGCTGCGGAAGGAACGCGTCCTCAATCGGCTTCGAGACGTGCGTGGCGGCAAGTTGAATGACGCGCGATTCGGGTCGCGGATGCAGGGCCAAGGGCCCATCGCCGACTCGATTCACCAGATGTTCAGGCTTCACGCGAAGAAGCTTGGTTTCGGAGAATTCGCCCAACTCTCCACGACCGCCTTCATCCGGCCTGGCGGAGACCAACAGACGCTGTTCTGACACGTTCGGTGGCCTCTCCTCCCGTTCCCGATGGGCGTAGAATCGAGAGGTGCGCCTCCGTAATCGTCTGAGTACGGTGCTGTTGCAGTGGGTGGTCCTGCTCACGGCCATCACAGTGACGGTATGGCTGGTTTCAATGCCCGGATTGCGCCGCCGCCTTGTGGATGAGCGGCTGCTGCTGGCGCGCACGGTGGCCCACGCTCTTGACACAAGCCTCTCCGCGGCCTTGCAGGGCCTGGGGCGACTGGCCACCGACTTGCCGCCGGATGACGCTGACCTGGCGAATCGCCTTCACGCGTTCCGCTTCCAGTCGCCGTTCAATGCCGCCGCCTACGTCCTCGACGCGGACGGTCAGCTTGTCGCAGCCGATCCGCAGAGTGTGCAGCCGTTGTCGGCATCGTGGCTCGGCTATCACGAAGCGGTGACACCCCTCGTTCGCAAGCCTGGTCATGAGAGCAGCCCTGTCCTTGCGGCCGTCCAGCCGTTCAGGCGGAATGGCCGCGATCTCTTCCTCGTCGCAGAGATGAATCCGTCCGACTCGATGTTGAGCACGTTCCTCAGGGACCTGGAGGCGAGCCCCACCATGCAATTGCTCCTGGTGGACGAGCACGGCGTGGTGGTCGCGGCGTCGGATGAGACGCAGTTGTTCCATGCGCTTCCTGGCGCCGATGCGTTTGGTGACCGCATTGCGGCCCATCGTCCGCTGATCCTCACTGAAGAACTCGATCTGGGCGCAGCACCTGGTGCTGGTGAAGAGGTACTGGCGGTCATGGCGCCGCT
>JAHEFO010000033.1:0-9918 GCA_024640135.1 Acidobacteriota bacterium | reverse complement strand
TGGGGCGTCGTCATCCACCAGAGCCAGGACAGCGCGTTCGCCAGCCTCGGCGCCACGAGCCGCGGGCTGTTGTTCACCGGCGCCGCCCTGGCCCTGCTCGGGTTCTTCCTTGCGCGCACACTGTCGCGCTCGGTGGTGACGCCGATCCGTACTCTGTCCCGGCAAGCCCAGGGCATGCGCAAGGGCGATCTCACGAGCGTCATCAGCGTGACCGGCGACTACGAAATCGAGGTCCTGGCGCGGACCCTCGACGATGCGCGGGTCCGCCTGTCGGGCGCCATGGACACGTTGCGCGGGTTCAATGAACAGCTCGAAGCCCAGGTGGCGGCGCGCACGCGCGTGATCGAAGAGCAGCACGAGCACCGCAGGCAGCTCGTCCGTCGCCTGCTGAGCGCCACGGAGGACGAGCGCCGCCGCCTGGCTCGCGAATTGCACGACGAGATTGCGCAGATGCTGACCGTGATCCAGCTGTCGTTGCACCACATCGCTCCTGAGACGCCGGAACTCGCGAAGGCGAACCAGCTGCTCGTCAAGACGCAGGAAGAGATTCACCGGATCATTCATGACTTGCGGCCATCCCTGCTCGATGACCTCGGTCTGGCCTCGGCCATGAAGTCTTACGCGGAGGATCACCTGCAGGCATCCGGCCTGCGCGTGCGCCTGGAAATCGAGGACGGGATGACGGCGCCACCAGAAGTGGAGACCGTGGTCTTCCGCATCTTCCAGGAACTCTTGACCAACATCGTGCGTCACGCCAGAGCCGAACACGTGTCGGTCGAGCTGTATCACCGGGAAGGCGTCCTGGTGCTGGACGTCGAAGATGACGGTCAGGGATTTGATCCGTCGGTCCGGGCCGAAGGCGCCGGCATGACCGGCATGCGGGAACGCGCTGCTGTGGTCAGTGGGCAACTGACGTTTGACAGCGAGCCGGGCCTGGGGACCCACGCTCTTCTGGAGATTCCCCTGTCATGATTCGCGTGGCTATCGTCGATGACCACGATCTGGTGCGGGCCGGCATCCGAGCCATCCTCGAGCAGGATCCGCAGTTCCAGATCGTGGGCGAGACCGGAGACGGCCAGGAAGCCATTCGTCTGGCGGCCCGCGTGCGGCCGGATGTCATCCTGATGGACGTCCACCTGCCCGGCGGACTGGGCGGGCTCGATGCCGCCGAATCCATCGTCCATGACACTCCGGAAGTCCGGGTAATCGTGCTGACCCAGTACGAGAACCGCGAGTACATCCGGCGGGCACTGCGCATCGGCGCCAGAGGCTACCTGCTCAAGCGCAGCGCGGCCTCCGAGCTCATGGACGCCATCCGGACGGTGCATGCCGGCCAGCGGTACCTGCATCCTTCGGTGGCCGATGAACTGGTGGACCTGGTCACGGCCGGGAAGTCCATTGACGAGGCCCAGGATGAATATGACCGGCTGACGCCACGGGAACGGCAGGTGTTCAAGCTGCTGGCCGAAGGCAAGACCAGCCGCGAGATCTCCAAGTACCTGTCGATCAGCCTCAAGACGGCCATGACCCACCGCACGAATCTCATGGAGAAGCTGAACATGCACACGCGGTCGGAACTCATTCGATACGCGGTGCGCAAGGCGGTGATCTCCGTCGACGGGACCTAGTGGCCTGTCCTGTCGACTTGCGTCAGTAGGGCGTCAGCGTGTCAGCGAAGCGCCGGAGATCCCTGGCCGGCAGGCTGGTCTCAATCTCGATCCAGAAACCCATATGACGCAGGACCAGGTGGCTCCTTCCGCTGGCGACCCACCAGGAGGACTCGGCGATGCCCTCGAGCGGGACGGCCAGAGGCGATACCGATGGCTGGGGTCCGCCTCGTCGCTGCCGGACGACCAAATCGTGCTCACCCGTTCGCCAGATCACTTCGCAGGCAGGGTCGGGACTGAACCAGACCGCGATCCGTTCGGGCTGGTTCCCGAGCACCTCTGGCCGGTAGGCCGGCACCAGCGGCGCGAACCCGACTTGCCGTTGGATGTCCTGGAGGGCGCCAATCAGGATCGGGCCCTGCCGCGTCGTGGGAAAGAGCATTGGAAGGGCGAGGTGCAGGCCGCGCAGCCCGAGCAGCACGCCGGCGGTCACCAGCACCAGGCTCGACAGCGCCTTCAGACGAGCCACGGCAGCACCCCCAACATCACCAATGCCACCACCGGGACCGTGAAGGGTGGCAGATCGCGCTCAGGTGTTTCGGTGGCCGTCAACTCGTCCACGCGCCGGCGGAGGGCGGCACGCGCCGCGACATCCCGCCCATCCGTTTCCTGGTACAGACGCAGCAGGATCCGCGCGAACATGCGCGAATCGTGCTCGGCGACGGCGGCAGCATCGCATTCAAGCTCCACTTCGTTGCAGTACTCTCTGAATGCCCAGAGCGCGGCGGGGTTGCACGCCTGCAGCAGGCGCGCGGCGAACAGCAGGTGGGTCCGCCACCAGCGTCCTTCCAGCCAGTGCGCATGTTCGTGCGTGAGGACCGCCGCGAATTCCTCGGCGGTCAGTTTCTCCAACGCGCCGCGAGACACCAGGAGGGTCGGGCGCCCGGGCCGCCCCCCGGTGGCCAGGGCGATTGCTTCCGGATGAGTCACCCGGACGTCGCAACACTCCCAGCCTCGTTTGGCGCGCACCTGGGCGACAACGTCGTCCGGCGCTGCCGGGGCGTTCCCTCCGATCGGCCTGAGTGCCGGCAACACTTCCTGCCACACCGTCACGAGTACGAAGAACAGGCCGGCAAGAGCCATGACGTGTCCCGCCTGGAAGTGGAACGGGAGGGGGACGGCGAGCAATCGGGCGCTGTTGAACCAGGCCAGTCGCTCACCGAATTCGACGGCGGCCCGTCCCGGGATGGCGGCGGTCACCAGCGGCAGCGTCAACAGCAACGCCAGCAGCTGCATCCGTGTCCGGCCTGACGGCAGGCCGACTCGCGACACCCACCCGTAGAAGATGATGCCCATGGTGCAGGAATGCAGGGTGACCTGCCAGAGGTAGGACAGGACTTGCATGGGCAACCGGTCTGGAGCTCACGGCTCCTTGAAGAGTTCCTCGTACTCGAGCGGATGTTCGTGTTTCAGCTTGTCCTTTCGAATTCTTCCCGTGAAGATGCTGGTATCGATCGGAAACGACTCGGGAGCCAGATGGGCGCCGGCGATGTGCCAGATGAGGACGATGAGGAAGGCAAAGAGCGCTTCGTAGCTGTGCATGACCTTCGCCGCCGGAATGAGCTCCGCCGGCAGCAGGCGCGCCAGTGTGCCGGGGAAATACAGGATGAAGCCGGTGACCACCATCACAATGCTTCCGAAGATCAGGCCCCAGTACTCGAACTTCTGCCGGTAATCGTAGCGTCCGAATTTCGGAGGCACCTCCGCGTAGCCCGCGTAGTAGCGCAGATTGTTGATGGCGTCAGAGAAGTCCTTCTTGCCCAGAAACATCGTCGGCTTCGTTCGGCCGCTGAGCAGGCCGGTGATGGCCACGGTCAGGTGCGCCACGACGAGTCCGGAGAACACGATACCGGTCATGCGATGCAACCATCGCGCGGCGAAGATACCGCCGAGATGGTCCACGATCCAGACGCTGGCCGCGGCGCCTGGCCACTTCTGAGGCAGTCCGGTCACCAGCAGCAGCGTGAACAGCACGATGATGGCCGCGTGTTGTACCCGTGCCCAGCGGGAGAACCGCACAACATACTCGACGGTGTTCTTCCTTGTCATGTGCGCGATCTCCTCAACGGCCTGCCGACATCCGGTACACGTGCAATCCGAGATTCAAGATGAGACCGATGACGGCAAACGGGATGAAAAACCGGTACATCGACTCCACCGCCCACACCAAGGGCGCGTTCCTGGGGGATGGCGGGTAGTGAGAGAGCCACGCAGCCGGGAACGTCGGTGCTGCATCCTGATGGCATGAACTGCAGACCTGCTGCACCGTGGCTTTCATGGCCTCCGCCCCCTTGAGGGCCGGGGAAGCAATGTCGTGGACGCCATGGCAGTCATTGCAGGTGACGACGATTCGCTGCTGATCGTCGGTGAGGTGTTTGGACAGCGATGCCGTCACGCCGTGAAAGTCAGCCAGGTAGGTTTGAGCCACCGTCGTGGAGATGCCGTACTTGGCCATGAGCGTCTCATCGCCATGGCAGCGGATGCACGTTTCAGGCGAATTCAGCCGGAAACGCGTCGTGCCTGGCAGTTGCACCTGATGATGTGTGTGGCAATCCGCGCAGGCCGGCACGTCCCCATTGTTGTCTTCCACCAGCGCGTGACCGTGCACGCTGCTGGCGTACGTGGCGTTCACCTCCTCGTGACAGGCCGCGCAGCTTCGCGAGACCATGGCCCGCTTCTCGTGCGGGTCGGCGATGTTGTGAGCGCCATGGCAGTCCGTGCAGATGGGCGCGCTTTCCACGCCAAGCTTGAGGAACTCGTAGTGGACACTTTCCAGGGTTCGGGTGTACGTGTCGAAATGGCAGCGTTTGCACAATTCGTATGAGTTGAGGGTATAGGCACGCCGCGACTCGAAGGCTGTCCCCATCGGATGGTCGTCGTCGTACTTCGCATGGCAGTCAGTGCAGGTGAGTTGACCGGCGTGCACCGACCTGGTGAAGGCGGCGACGTCGACGAACAGGCTCATCGCCGTGCCGTCGCTGAAGGCCAGTTCCATGGCCTCGTCTTCGTGGCAGGCCAGACACGCCGACACCGATTCAGGAATCGGTGCCGTCGGCTGGGCAGGTGCGGGAATTGAGGCCGGAGCCGGAGCTGAAGTCTGCCGGGCGGCGATGCTCGCGACGAACAACGCGAGCATCAGAACCAGAGTGCCAGGGAGGGAGAATACCAGTCTTGCCAGACGCCGCCTCATCGTCGACCCCTTGCCAGCGCGGCCGGGCCTCCCGCCCCGGCCGCCGCTTCTTGAATATTACACGTTCAACGTTCGTCTGTGGTCGTTTCTGTTGACGTCTCGCTGAGTTCGCGTTCCTTCTCCTCGGCCCAGGGATCGGGCGGCGGGTCCTCAGCCGACGGCACAGCACGCTTCGAGCGTGTCAGGAACGCGAGGGCAGGGGCCCAGGCTGGGCGCACCACACGAACGCCCTGGGTGGCCAGGTCTCCAACAACGCTGGCGACCTTCTCGCCCACCAGCCGGAACACCATTCCGAAACCAATGAGGGGCAGAAAGACGACGAACGCGAGTCCGGCCAGCGGCGCCAGCGCGAGCATCAGCAGCATCGGGACGCGGTGATACCGCACGTCGTCCGCGCCTGGAAGCGTTCCAGCTGTATCGAGTGAAGTGATTCTCAGGGGCCGGATCGAGAAGTAGAGCCCCGGTTCAACTGTTTGATTGTTGTTGTAGGTTGTCACTGTCGTGTCCTCCGTTTGTTCTGCGCCCATCTTGGCGCCATTGAGAACACCGGACCATACGGCACTTGTCCGATTCTTCGATGCACGACTGCCTGATTTCCCGGGCTCCGATGCTGGAGCGAATCTGCGTACGGGCGGCGGCGGATCAGCCAGCCTGCCCCATCGAGGGCTGGATTCCCGAGGCCGCTGACAAGGGGACGCCGACTTCGACCGGATGGCGAAGCTGGGCATGGTCCAGCAGTACTGAGACTCCTGGTGCTATCGCAGGATTTTTCCGTCGAGACCGGCTGGAACCGCGACACCCAGTCGGTCGAGGATCGTCGGAGCGAGGTCCATGATGCTGGGCTTCTCGGACGTCAGCTTCCGGTTGATGAAGAGGACGCCGCCACTGATCTCCGTCGCGGTGGCGCAATGGTCCCCGCTCCACTTGCGGTCGTTGTCCTCAACCACCGCCGAAGAAATGCCGCCGAGGGTATCCTGCCAGCCAACCCGGTAACCATCATTGAAACCCACTTCAAGGTCCGGGGCGTTGCCGAGGAACTCGCCATGGTAGATGTCGTCCCGACGATAGATGTCACCGAACACCAGGGCGTCGTCTTCAGGATCGCGGAGCGTGATCAACTTCGACCGGATCTCCTCTTGAAGGGCCAGGTACTCCGCACCGGGGGACACAATGCCCTGCGCCTCGCGGCCACGCAGATTGAAGTAGATCTGGCCCAGTCCCACCGCATAGGCCTTGGTCCGACTCCAATCCACGCCCTCGAAGAACTGCCCGTGGCCGAAGAGGTCGCCGAGGGTCTTGGTGGCGCCCTCCTGCCCCTCGAACGCCATGTACCCGTTCTGCACCAGCCAGGTGTTGAGGTTCACGCCGCGACGAAATGAGTGGAATCCATGGTCCGACATGACAATGAATGTCGCGTCCGGGGGCACGGCGGCGCGGAGCCGCCCTACGAGATCGTCCGCACGAATGTAGATCTTCTCAATCGCGTCGCCGTACTCCGCGGCCAACGCCGCGTCGTACATGGGATGCGCCGGATCGATCAGCCGCCACATCATGTGCGACACGCGATCGGTGGTCTCGATCGCCGACACAAACAGGTCCCAGTCGTCGTTCTTGAGCGCCTCGAATATCAAGCGCTCGCGGTCATCCATGGCGCGATTGGCGTCAAACAGAAACGCCTTCTCATCGAGGCGCCCCTCGTTGAGGGGCTTATCGGCCGACTCCGCCCAGCCAAGCGTCCGATAGGTGCCGATCTGCTCCACCAATGCCGGAGCGAAACCCGTTGGCGACGAAATCGGGAAGACCGGGTCCTCGGGATTGATGTTGATGGGCGATCCGTAGAGTTGCAGTTCTGAATCGGCGCGCGCCAGGTAGAACTGCATCATGCCTTTGACGCTGACGAGGAAGTTGATCTTGAACGTCAGCGGAACCCAATCGCTCCACTCGCCCTCAGCAAGAGTAAACGTGTTTCCGCCAAGTTCAACTGTCGCGCCGCGCTCACCCCGGCGCCACTGCACTGACACCGGAATCTGAACGCTCTCCCGTGTTTCCAGTTCGGCCCTCTTCGTCCGTGAAGCGTCCGTGAGGGCAGTGCCATTGAGCTCCCTCAACTCCTGCCTGACGATGGGATTCGGCGGTCCCAGCAACATCGCGGTCGCGCGGTCGCCATCGAATACCAGGCGCTTGACGACGCCGAGGAATTCGGTGTCGCCCTCTTCAAACCGACTGACGTCGGTCGCGAAGTAGTAGTAGGTGCCCAGGGTGCCGCGCAGGTCCGGTGTCGGAAGGCCGGCCAGTATCTGCCCATGGTCGATCGACTCCGCCGGAAACGTGACCGGCACGGTCATCACCGTGGTCTTGATCCCACTCTGACCAGCGGTCACCCAGAACGAGGTCCCGCCGCGAGTGGACTCGATCTTCGGTCCCCTGGTGGGAATCATCCCCCACAGAAACGTCGGCGGCTCCTGCCGCACCATGTTGAACTCAGGCAGGTACGTCTGCGTGTCCCGCACAAGAAAGTCGTAGATATTGTGCTGGCCAGGATTGACGCCGGTCGCGAAGCTCGACCACGCCGTCGGCGACTCCGAAGGCTGGGTAGACTCCAGCGTGGAAAACGTCCCCTCGTCGGCTAGCGCCTTGAGATTTGGGAGCTTGCCCTCGTCCATCCATCGGCGCGCCAGCGTGGGGTCCATGCCGTCAAAGCCGATGACGAACACCCGCTCGGCCGCGCGCCTGAGCGGAGACTGCGGTTGCTCACCGCCGCAGGCGACGGCACAGGCGGCTGCCAGCAGGGCCGTCAACAGTAGCTTGAATGTTCTCCTACCCATCGCCTCACATACTAGTCGACCCGGCCTGCCTGGCTCGACGGCGAAACAAGGCCCGTGAGCCGCATGCAGGTCACGATGTCTCGAATACCCCAACTGTTCCTGACACCGGGTTCTTCGTCCGTGTGTCGAATCGAAAGTTCTTCACCTGCGGGTCGCCAGATGCTCGAGGAGCAGACGGTTCACCTGCGCCGGAGCCAGTTCGGGCAACCAATGTCCTACTCCCTCCAGCACCTCGAACCGGTACGGGCCGGACACAAACCTGGCCGTCGCCACTGCCGCTTCGCGTCCGAACGCCTGGTCATTTGTCGACCAGACGTAGAGTGTGGGGACCCGAATGGACGGCGGCGGGGCGGGTGTGGAGGCCGGCGTCGGCGTCGCCCCACCGAATGCCGCCGCGTACCAGGCGAGGGCCGCCCTCAAAGCCGCCGGCGTGCCGAGGCTCGCGACGTAGCGCTCGACCGCATCCGTGTCCAGCCCGGAGTAGATCGCCCGGAGCCCGGCCGCGTCATTGGCCAGCATCTGGGTCTCGGCACCGGGCTGCGCAAATGTCGAGAAATAGGAGGAGCGCTGCCGCTGGTCGCCCGACGTATCTGTGCGGGCCGCCGACAAGGCCGAAAAATGTGGCGTCGACAGGACGCTCAAGGTGCGAACGCGGTCCGGGTATCTGGTTGCGGTGACCCAGGCCACCGCGCCTCCCCAGTCGTGTCCGACAAGATGAAAGGTCTGCGCCCCCAGCGCGTCGGCAAACCCGACGACGTCCTCCACCAGATGGGTCATGGCATACGGCTCGACTCCGTCGGGTCTCGCTCCCGGAGAGTACCCTCGCTGGTTCGGTGCCACCGCGCGGTAACCCGCCGCAGCCAATGCGCGCAATTGGAATCGAAACGCGTGGCTGGTCTCCGGGAAACCGTGAAGCAGCAGGACCAGCGGTCCGGCCTCGGGTCCTGCCGCCAATGCGTCAAAGGTGAGGGTGCCAACCTGAATCTGTGTTTCCTCGACCGGATTCAGCTCGCCTTCCGGCGACTGGGCCCTCTGCATGGCTGCCGGCAGTGTCGCCGGCCCACCCTTGAACGCGGCCGCGGCGATGCCACCGCACGTGAGCAAGGAGATCAGGAGCGTTGTTGCCGGCATGCTTCGCACACCGACATTGTGGGGCCATGACACCTGGGGTTCGCTCCGGTTTCCGGCCAACCGACAATTATCAGGCGCCGGCGGCTGATAGCGCCGCTCAGCGGCGCAGGAAACTCACACAAGGCATGAGGGGCGCGAAGGATCGACCCGCAGAATCATGGCGCTCCTTCAACGACTTCGTAACCCGCGTGCCCGTGTTCCCGCGCACTCACCATGCAATTCCGTAGTCTTCGCCATGGTTGCTGGCCGCGCCCCACATCGTGCCGTGGGCTCGATCGAACCAGATGGCCGTGATGGGACCCGAGGTCCGCTGGGCAAAGCGGAGCGCGTAGCCCATCGACTCGAGCGCCCGGCGCACGCCCGGCGGCGTCGAGTCATTGACCAGCATCCGGCCCGGAATCGACGTGTGATCGTCGAACGAGTTTCGCAGTTGAAATGAGTTCATGTTCGGTGCCTCCACCGCCTGCTGCGGTGTCATGCCGAACTCGACGATGTTGAGAAAATACTGGAGGAGATTCTGGTCCTGCGTGTCACCGCCTTGAACAGAGAACGCCATCCAGGGTTCCCCGTCGCGGAGGGCCATCGTGGGCGTGAGTGTCACGCGGGGCCGCTTGCCCGGGGCAATCACGTTGAACGGGTTTTCCGCCGGGTCGAGCACGAAAGACTGCGCGCGCTGACTGAGCCCGATGCCGGTCCGCCCGGCAATCACGGCCGGCGCCCAGCCGCCGCTCGGTGTGATCGAGACAACCCAACCGTCTTCGTCCGAGGCCTGAATGGACGTGGTGCCGGCCGTGAACGCCTCGTCCCACGTCCTGGCGCCGGCCTCGCCGCTGATCCGAACGGGCTTGTCTGGCGGCGGCCAGGCGGCCAGCAACGCCGCAAACGGGTTGGTCCCGTCCTGATAGGGATAGGGATCACCGGGCCGTGGGTTCGGGTTGTTCTTCACCGGATCGATCGTGCCGGCGCGCATCCGCGCGTACGCCTTTGACAGCAACCCGCGCATCGGCTCCTCCGGCGGGAACGCCGGATCGCCGTAGTAGAAGTCGCGGTCGGCGAACGCCAGGTTCATCACCTGATACAGCGTGTGCAGATAGGACGCCGTGTT
>JAHEFO010000230.1 GCA_024640135.1 Acidobacteriota bacterium | reverse complement strand
TGGAGACGACGGCGCTCGACAAGGGGCGCGGTTCAGCCGACGTCGTCAGCGGCCTGCTGGCGCAATTGGCATTGATCGAGCAGTACTGGGCGTTTCCCGGTCTCGACCGGATCGGGCACCTGCAGGGCCTGGCGAATGCCAGGCAATGGCATGCGCTGCACGAGGCCGTCGGTCACGTGGTCCGGAATCTGGTCAGCGGGTCGTTCCGAAGCGATCCCGTGCGGACCGATGATGCCCTCATCGGTCCGGAGGAAGCCAGCGACGTCGCGCCGGAACAGGGGCAGAACTACTTCGAGGTGCTGTTTGTCGACGCCATTGACGCCGACGAAGAGGCGGCGCTGAAGCAGCGTTTGCGACAGTGCCGCGATCGCACGGACGCCTATACGTATGACGTCCTGGTGGTGCGGACGGTGCAGGATGCGTTGATCGCGCTGCTGTTCAACCACAACATCCAGGCCTGTGTCGTCCGGTACGGCGTGCCGTTTCCCAGCGCAAATGCGAAAGGGATCCTTCGCCCGTTCCTTCGGGCGTTTGACTCGCTGGACTTCAGCCATGTCAGCAAGAGCGACATCGGGCCGATGTTGGGTGACACGTTGCAGGCATTTCGCCCGGAGGTCGACCGGTACTACGTGACCGACACGCCGGTCACCGAACTGCACGACAGCACCCTGAAGAACTTCCGCCGCATCTTCTACCGGTCCGAAGACCTCCAGGAAATGCACTTGACGATGTTGCGCGGCATTCGCGAGCGATACGAGACTCCTTTCTTCACGGCGCTGAAGGAATACAGCAAGAAGCCGATGGGGGTCTTTCACGCCATGCCGATTTCGCGTGGCAACAGCGTCTTCAAGAGCCGGTGGATTCGGGACTTTGGCGACTTCTACGGCCGCAACCTGTTTCTGGCGGAGACCAGCGCCACGACCGGTGGCCTCGATTCGTTGTTGCAGCCCACCGGGCCGCTGAAGCGGGCCCAGGAACTGGCCAGTAGCGCGTTTGGGTCGCAGCACACGTTCTTTGCCACCAATGGCACCAGCAGCTCGAACAAGATTGTGGTGCAGGCGCTGGTCGAGCCCGGAGATGTGGTGCTGATTGACCGGGATTGTCACAAGAGCCACCACTACGGCATGGTGCTGAGCGGCGCGTATCCGGTGTACCTGCACAGCTACCCGCTGCCGAAGTACAGCATGTATGGCGCCGTGCCGCTCGACCACATCCGGATGAAGCTCCTCCGGCTGCGCGAGGCGGGGCGGCTCGACCGCGCCAAGATGCTGCTGCTCACCAACAGCACGTTTGACGGCGTGGTCTACAACGTGGAACGCGTGATGGAGCAGGTGCTCGCGCTGAAGCCTGACATGGTGTTCCTGTGGGACGAGGCCTGGTTTGCGTTCGCCGGTTTCTCGTATGTCATGCGCCAGCGAACGGCGATGCACGTGGCCGCCAAGCTGCATCGGAAGTACAAGACTGCTGAGTACCAGCAGGAGTACGAGCGGCACATGGCGTCATTGCCGAAGGGCGAGGCCCCGCGCCTGCCCGATCCGGCCAAGGTCAGGATCCGCGTGTACGCGACGCAAAGTACGCACAAGACGCTGAGTTCGATGCGTCAGGGCAGCATGATTCACATCTGGGACGAGGACTTCAAGCGCAAGAGCGAGGCTTCCTTTCACGAAGCGTACATGACCCATACCAGCACCAGCGCCAACTACCAGATTCTGGGGAGCCTGGATGTGGGCCGCCGGCGGGTCCAGTTCGAGGGCTTTGAGCTGGTCGAGAAGGCGATTGAGCTGGGCATGCTGCTTCGCCGCACCGTCCGGGAACACCCCACGCTGCGAAAGTGGTTCGACATCATCACCATCGGTGAGCTCATTCCGACGGCCTACCGGGAGACCGGCATCGAGGGCTACTACTCCCGCGAGCGCGGCTGGAACGACATCGAGCGCGCGTGGGCGGAGGACGAGTTTGCGCTTGACCCCACGAAGATCAGTCTCTTTACCGGCAAGACTGGCATCGACGGTGACACATTCAAGAACAGGTACCTGATGGACAAGTACGCCATTCAGGTGAACAAGACCTCTCGCAACAGCGTCCTGTTCATGACGAACATCGGGACCACTCGGGGGTCGCTGGCGTACCTGACCAAGGTGCTGCTGCAGATCGCCGCGGAGCTGGAAGAGCGCAACGCGGGAATGGGCCTGGCGGAAAAACGTCAGCATGTGGCCACGATCCGGTCGCTCGTCGAGGAAGTCCCGCCGCTGCCGGACTTCAGCTACTTTCATAATTCCTTCGTCGCCGTGCCGGGCGTGCCTGGCGGCGATCTTCGCTCGGCGTACTTCCTGGCGTATGACGAGGCCCGGTGCACCCACGTCCGGCTGGATGACTGCCTCGCCTCGTTGCGGGCGGGCCAGGAACTGGTCTCGGCGTCGTTCGTGATTCCTTATCCGCCAGGATTTCCGGTGCTGGTGCCCGGGCAGGTCATCAACCAGGAGATTATCGACTTCCTGCTGGCCATCGACGTGAAGGAGATTCACGGATACCGTCCTGAATTGGGTCTTCGCGTGTTCACCGACGCCGCGCTCGGACGTCAAAAAACTGTGAGCGCCATGGGTGGCAGAACCGCCCTGGGCGCCCGGGGTCCGCAGCGCGGGCCCATTCCACGAAAGAAGATTTGATCATGACTACATCACCAAAGCCGAAGGCGACAACGCGTCGCGCCAGGACGTCGGTCGCCGTTGCCACGCCGCCGTCGGTCAGGGGCGTCAGTGACTTGCGGCGCTTCTTCTACCGGAACGAGACGCCGATCTATTTCATCAGCGCCACGAACTTCAACCTGCTGGGCGCGGATGAGTGGATCAAGGGGTTCAAGTTCATCACCTACATCGAGTGTTTCGACGGCCTGCACCCCAACGTCATGAGTCCCATGCAGGAGGAGCCACACGAGGAGTTCCAGAGTATCGAGGACATCAACAACTACCTGTTGACGCACAGTGAGGTCCGCGACTTCATCAACAGCCGCAAGATCAACGGCCGCGCCGGCAAGGTCCTGTTTCTGATGTTCGACGAGAAGACCGAACGGCTCGCCGCACGGCTCGGCCTGGAGGTCATGTTTCCGAGCGCCAAGATGCGCACCTTCATGGACAACAAGGTCAACACCAACCGCATTGCGGAGAAGGCTGGTGTGCCCTGTGTCCCGTACGTGCTCAGCCGGGTCCGCAGCTACGCGCACCTGGGCACGGTTTCCGCCGCGCTCGGCACGGATCTGGTGGTCCAGACGCCGTTCGGTGACAGCGGCCACACGACGTTCTTCATCAAGAACGAGGCCGACTACGCCAAGTACGCAAAAGAGATTGAGGCGGAGTCGGAGTGCAAGATCATGAAGCGAATCAACTGCCGGGGGGCCGCGATGGAAGCGTGCGTGACCCGCCACGGCACCCTGGTGGCGCCCTTGATGACGGAGCTGGTTGGCTTCAAGGAACTCACGCCTTACAAGGGTGGCTGGTGCGGCAACGAGATCTTCGCCGAAGCGTTCACACCGGCCATTCGTCGCAAGGCCCGATCGTTCGCCAGGCGGTTCGGCGACCAGTTGCGCCAGGAAGGCTACAAGGGTTACTTCGAGCTGGACTTCCTGATCGACCAGGACAACGGCGAGATCTACCTCGGGGAGCTGAACCCGCGGGTCACCGGGGCCAGCAGCATCACGAACCACGCGGTTTTTGCCATGAGTGATGCGCCGCTCTACCTCTTCCACATCATGGAGTGGATGGACCAGCCGTACGACCTCAGTGTGAACGGCCTGAACCGCAGGTGGGCGAAGGCAGAAAACATCGACAGCTGGGGCCAGATGGTGATCAAACACACCGAAGACGATATTCGACGTGTGACGGAGGCCCCTCGAAGCGGGATCTGGCGGATGCGTGACGATGGAAGTGTGTATTTCTGGCGGATGGACACCCATCGCCGGTATGTCGAGAAGGAGAATGAGGCATTCTTTCTTCGGATCACCCGCGTCGGAGACTGGCTCTACGAGGGCGCCGACATCGGGATTCTCGTCATGCGCGGACGCATGATGACCGACGACTTTCAACTGACGGATCGCGCGAAGCAATGGCTGACGGCGATGAGGGGCCAGTACAAGAGCGTGGCCCAGGGGGCGCGCGCCGACGAGGATGTTTCGCGCCCGCTGGAAATCGGCGGCTTCAAGATGATGTAGGCTGATGCGACTCTATCTGAAACTCGTGCACGAACCGTGGCCGAGCGAGCGGTGGCAGCGGTTCTTCGCCCCGGCATGGCCGCTGTACCGCAAATGGTACGAGAGCGAGGGTGAAGCGAGCCGGCCCGACCTGGTGACCTGCCAGTCCGTGCTCGAGTTGTACATGCCGGAGTTGGTGCCGGTGTACCACTCGTTGTGCCGCCTTGCCGGCAACGACGACCTGTCCTCGCGCTTCCTGAGCATGTGGTGCCCACCTCCATACCTCGCTGGCTGCTCGCAGGTGGCCTGGACCCGGGGCAACCCCACGCTCATTCGCAACTACGACTTTTCCCCCAGATGTTTTGACGGGCGCCTGCGTTTGACCGAGTACCGAAAGCCCGTGATGGGCATTCAGGACAGCGGCTGGGGCCTGCTCGACGGGATGAACGCCGATGGTCTCGCGGCGGCGCTGGCCTTTGGCGGACGCAAGGTCACTGGCTCCGGTTTCGGCATTCCCCTGGTGATCCGGTATGTGCTCGAAACGTGCGGCACCGTGGCCGAGGCGTGCGATGTGCTCCGGCGCCTGCCGGTCCACATGGCCTACAGCGTGACGCTGGTCGACCGCGCGGGATGCTTCGCGACCGTTCACCTCAATCCGGATCGGCCGGCAGAAGTGCTGACGCAGGCCTCCGTGACCAATCACCAGCACCAGGTGGAGTGGGATGAGTTCGCCGCCTTCACGCACACGCGAGAGCGCCGCGAGAGGCTCGACGCGTGCCTGGCTGATGAAGGTGTGACCCGCAGGGACCTGCTGGCACAGTTCCTGAAACCCCCACTCTTCAGTCAGCAGTACCTGCGCGGTTTCGGCACGTTGTATACGGCCGCGTATGATGTCGCGCGCGGCACAGTGAGGATTCTGTGGCCGGAAAAACAGGTCGAGGCCAGCTTTGAGAGATTCGAAGAACAGGCTGTGGATGTCGTCTTGCTTCGGCCTGTCGGACGCGTCATGGTGAAGGGCAGCGGCGGCCACCGCCGCATCAACTAGCGTCTCGTATCGGTGATACGGGACGCTGAGGACCAGTCGATATGCCAACGCGCACGCAAGCCGACCCGTCATCCGCCACGCTCTTCGCAGCGGCAAACTTCATCAACGGACGCTGGGTGCCGGACGGCGATGGCAGTGTCAACACGGTTGTGGACAAGTACCACGGCGGCGAACTGGCACGACTGCCGCATGCCACCTCGGCCCAGATGGAACAGGCCATCGCGGCGGCGGTTGCCAGCCGCGCCGTCCTGCACCGCATGTCGGCCGGCGAGCGCAGTGCCGCGCTGGACGCGCTGGCCGTGCGAATCGACGCGAACGCCGAGGCGCTGGCCCGGCTGATTGTGCAGGAGGCCGGCAAGCCCATTGGCTATGCCCGCGGGGAGATCGCGCGCTGCGTGACGACGGTGCGAACGGCGGCGGCAGAAGCCCTCCGTTTCACGGGCGAGAGTGTGGCTCTCGACTACGGCGCTGGGGCCGGCAAGACGGCCTTCACGAAACGGTTCCCAGTCGGGGTGATCGCTGCGATTACGCCCTTCAATTTTCCGTTGAATCTGGTCCTGCACAAAGTGGCCCCGGCCATGGCTGTTGGCTGTCCCGTCGTTCTCAAGCCCGCGCCGCAGGCTCCGCTGAGTGCGCTGGCATTGGCGAAGATGATTGAAGAAATCGGCTGGCCAGCCGGGGCGTTGAATGTGCTGCTGTGCGGGATTCCCGTGGCTGAACAACTCGTCACTGACGAGCGTGTCGCGATGCTGAGCTTCACCGGCAGCGACAAGGTCGGATGGCATCTGAAATCGATTTGCGGCAAGAAGAAGGTCGCGCTGGAACTGGGTGGTAATGCATCCGTGATCATTGACGAGGGGACCGATGTGGCGGGCGCAGCGGCTTCTGTCGCGATGGGAGCGAATCTCTATGCCGGACAGACGTGCATCAGTACCCAGCGCATCTACGTGCACGCGTCCATCCATGACGAGTTTCGTGACCGACTCGTCACGGCGTATGCAGCACTGAAGGCCGGTGATCCCAATGACGAAGCCGTGTCCGTCGGCCCGATCATCGACAAGGGGCACTTCAATCGCATTGCAACCTGGGTGGCCGAAGCGGTTGCCGGCGGCGCTGCCGTACTGGCCGGCGGGGCGGCTGTTGACGCGGATCGCAACGTGTACGCGGCCACGTTGCTGTCGGGCGTCAACCCCAGTCTGAAGGTCAACTGTGCCGAAGTCTTTGGCCCCGTGGCCATCATCGAATCCGTTGACGATTTCTCTGCAGCGCTTCAGCGGGTCAACGACAGCACGTACGGTCTGCAGGCCGGCGTGTTCACCAACAACCTGGCGCATGTGAAGCAGGCCCACGATGAACTCGAAGTAGGAGGAATCATCGTCAACAGCATTCCGGGTTTCCGCATCGACAGCATGCCCTACGGCGGCGTCAAGGACAGCGGACTCGGGCGCGAGGGTCTCAAGTAC
>JAHEFO010000229.1 GCA_024640135.1 Acidobacteriota bacterium | reverse complement strand
GGGGAGTTCAGCCGACCACAGGAATTCGCCGTACCAGCGCATCGGGGTGGTCTGCGGCCCCTCAGCCGATGTCCACTCCACGACCACCCGCTTCCACTCGGTCGCCAGCGACGGACTCTTGTTGTCGTGAACGCGGGCGCGGATCGTCGTGCGTCCGGCATTGGCCGACGGGAATGCGCCGAGTATCGACGCCACTGGTGGCGCGGTATCGGGCTGCAGGCCGGTGCCCAGGAAGACGCGCTCCTGGACGGCCGTCGGATGTTCGCCCTGCGCCTGCACGACGTCCATCCGACCGTCACCGTCAAGATCCGCCAACGCCAAGCCCAGAGTGCCGGGTGTCTGCGTGCCCATGAACACGTCCGCGGCGGAGGTCAGGTGCCCCTGGCCATCGTTGATCAGAAGCCGGTCGGGCCCGCTCAGCGACCCCACCACGAAGTCCGCATCTCCGTCGGAGTCGTAGTCGAGAAAGGCCACCATGTTGTCGTCCTCGCCAATGTTCTCGCTCGGAGCCCACCACTGGCCGGTCGCGTCGCGGAAACGGCCCTTGCCGTCATTGCGAAAGACGTGTTCACGCCGGCTCGACGCGCGCTCCTGGACAATCTCGCCATCATTGATGGTCACGATGTCGAGGAACTTGTCGCCATCGAGGTCCATCAGTTCGTACTCGTAATTGTTGGTGTACTGCGGCAATCCGCGCGAATCATCGGTGAATCGGCCCGTGCCGTCGTTCCTGAAGAGATATCCGCCCCCACACCGCTTGCACGAAACCAGGACATCCAGATCGAAGTCGTTGTCCACGTCGGCAAACTCGAGGTCCCACGAGAATCGC
Source organism: Acidobacteriota bacterium (assembly GCA_024640135.1). GTDB lineage: Bacteria > Acidobacteriota > Vicinamibacteria > Vicinamibacterales > SCN-69-37 > SYFT01. Next base: position 5,881 of record JAHEFO010000229.1, on the reverse strand, counting down.
ACCAGCGCCGGCGGCATCTGTGACTCCGTGACATCCGAAAAATGGGCGGTTCCGTCATTGAGCCACAATCGCGTGCGGCCGCCATTGTTCGTCATGTTGTTGCCCGGTCCCCAATCGGCCAGCACGATGTCCAGATCACCATCGGCGTCCACGTCGCCGAACTCGAGGTCGCCGATGCTGCCAGGCATTTGCGGCAGGTGTGTCGCGGTGACCTCCGTGAAGGCGCCGCCGCCGGTGCCCAGGTACAAGCGGCTTTGCGTCTGATAGGTCGTGCCGACGACAATGTCCGTGCGTCCGTCGTTGTTGAGGTCGCGGGCCTTAATCACCCGTGCGATGTCGGGCGTCGGTCCAAACACCTTGGCACTCACATTCTCGAACCGGCGACCCGCGCCACGGTTCATGAACGCCATATTCGCCTCCGGCGGCCCTGGCTCGGAGTAGTTCCCGCCGTTGGCAAACAGGAGGTCGGGCCTGCCGTCGCCATCAACGTCGGCAATCTCGACCTTGTTCGTCCATCCTGCCGTGTCACCAAGGATCGCAGGCGTGGCCTCCTTCCAGAGGCCCGAGGGCAACTGTGTACCGGCGTGAACGTGGGACATGGCCGCCGCGGCGACGGTCACCACGACGAGGGAACGCAGAGAGGACACAGGCAGGATTTCCACGGTGGCAAATTATACCGCCCACGCAGCCGCCCTCGCGGCCGCAAGACCAGCAAGACACACATGGAGGGAGTGCACCCGTGGGGAGTGGCACCGTCTCCGCGCGCGTCCGACGGTCAGTGCTCGCGAACGAGATGCTGTTCGATCGGGCGCGACAAAGCCCGCAGCCTGGGCTCGCACACGGCGGCGAGCGTCGACACCAGTGCATGGTCGACGCCAGGCTCCCCCGTATCCGCGGCCAGCCTGGCGAGGTCATTCATCGACACCAGGCCGACGATGCCCGCCTCGCCATCAATGACGGGCAGGCGACGAACCTTGTGCTGGCGCATCAGACGTTCAGCCGTCCGGACGGACTGTCCGGCCTGGACCGTCACCACTTTCCTGGCCATCGCCGAAGTCACGCTGATGGCGTGCAGTGTTTTTCCCTGCGTGTAGGCCGCCATGCAGATATCCCGATCCGTCACGACGCCAGCCACCCGGCCGTTGTCATCCACGACGGGCACGACACCGCAGTCGAACTCCCACATCAGCCGCGCGGCATTGTCGAGTGTCGCGCTCGTCGGACACGTCACGGCCGGTTGGTTCATCACTTCTCTGATCTTCATATCGTCTTCCCTTCTGGACCCGGCCTCACAGGTCGTGCGGCAACGCCGACTCCGCCGATCACGCACTGGCCCTACGGCACAACGGCCAGGCGATCCACCACGTCTTTGACGCCCGGAGCCGACCATGCGGCATGACGGGCCTCCTCGCGTTCCGCGAACGAGTGCACGCTGCCGGCCAGCGTGACACTGCCGTCCCTGACAACGACATTGATCCGGCGCGCGTCAATCTCGGCGCTGCGACGCAACGCCGCCTGAATCTTTGATTCGACATCGGCCACAGTCACCCTCGGACGAACGGTGATGCCGTTGGTCACTCCGACCACGCCGCTCAGGTCCCGAATCACCCTGGCGGCTGAGGTCCGCTGAAAATTCCAGTCCACGTCGCCGTTCAAGGTCACCCAGCCGTCACTGACGGTCAGGGAAATTCGATCTTCAGGCACCTGGCTATTCCACTTGAGGACGTTCAGCGCCACTTGCGCGATTTCCGTGTCGGTCCGCCGCAACCCCTTGGTCAGCCGCACTTTGATGTCATTGGCGACCGCCCGGACACCGTAGACCGTCTGGGCCACGCGTTCCGCAGCCGCCCGCTCGGCGTAGGTCTTGACGTCGCCAAGCAACGTGATCACGCCGGTGTCGGCGGTCACGCCAATATCCGCAGAATCAATGCTCGCCTCCCAATCAAGCGCGCGCTGGACGTTTTCCTGCAATTCACGATCAGTCATGGTTCACCTCCATTCGCAGAACCAAATACCAACCGATGGTGACGCAATTGGAATGCCATTCGCGATCCGACCATTGACCATGCAATTCGCTCGTCGAGCGCCTGAGTTCCTGCATCGTGCGGATTCCTCCTCAAGACCACAATCTGGCATGGCGTCTGCACTGATGAGAGACCAGGTGGTCAATGCCCAGGACACCCTTCGTTGCGGTCACACTGACTGAGGCCATCACCCATCGGCGCTCGATCAGGTCGTATTCGCCGGAACCGATCGGCGATGCCAGCGTCAGAGTCCTGTTGGATGCCGCGGTGCAGGCCCCGACGGCGATGCACGCGGAGCCCTGGGTGTTCGCGCCGCACTCCAGCGTTACTCCGACATCGCGAAAATCGCGCTCTTGAAGGAGACGGAGTTGTATCGCGACCTGCATGACCCCGGGCTGGCTCCGGGGAACGGCGGATTCCTCACAGCCCTTGGTCGCCCAGACTTCAACGTTTTCTACGATGCCGGCACACTGATCCTGATCGGTGCGAAAAAATCGGCACCGTTTGGCGATGCCGACTGCTGGCTGGCGGCGCAAAACCTGATGCTGACTGCACATGCCATGGGGCTGGGCACGTGCTGCATCGGCTGCTCGCTGACGGCGTTCTCAATCCCGGAAGTCAGAGCGGAGCTCTCTATTCCCAATGACGTGGCCATCACCGCGGCCATCGTGGTCGGTACGCCGGCTGAGTCGCCTGGGGCGACAGGTCGCAAGCCTCCTGCGATCCTGTCCTGGAAGAAGCCGGTGGCCCGCCGACGCTGATTCGGCTTCGCTGGGTCAGCACGCGAAAATGCGCAGCCGCCGCGGACTTTTCGTCAGCCTCTTCGAGTGGCCTGACTCAACTCAATGACGTCCTGCGGCCTTGCGCCCGACTTCGACGGCCTGGAATCCCGCGTCGCCCCAATTCATGACAAACACGCTGAAGCCCTGCTTCATGCGCATCTCGATGTCAGAGGCATTGGCCGGATACCCGCACGGCACGTCGAACTCCTTGCACGCTGCCAGCACCTGCTGAATCGCCGCTTCCCACGCGACGGGGTCAGGCGTCCGCTGCCCGTCCGCATCCGTGGTGGAATAGACGCCGCGCAACGTGCCTGCCCCGGGCCACAGAACACCGATTCCTTTGACCGCGGCAATCTCGCGCACGTTCGCGATGCCCGCTTTGCTCTCGACGATGGTCCAGTTGACGAGCTCGCCACTGGGATTGATCGGCCAGAGGTCGGCCTTCGCCTTGTAGTCGGCCTCGCTCAATCCCCATACCTCAGGCGCCATCCCCACGTCATCGGGTCTTGTGCCCCCATTGGCGGCGAAACGCATCGCACTGAGTCCACGCTGTACCTCCGCTGCGGACTCAACGCCGACGAACATGAGAGTGTTGACGCCCGTGTTGAGCTGCGCGCTCAGGTCACGCACGGTGGCGGCCGTGTCGTCCGTGATTCTCGGAGACTTCACGACCAGGGCCCTGGTGAGATGCGGCGACGGTGTCCGCGCGAGCAGCGCAGTCCCGCCGAGGGCCGTGACGAACTCCGTCCACGCGGGCAGGCCGCGATCGATGCCACCTTCCATGCTGCCCGAGAAGATGAAATCGCTCGAGGCATACCCCATCGTCTCTGTCGCCAGTTCTTCCGGCGTCTTGAGGACGACGGGCGCGGCAGGAGTCGAGGCGCTGCCGGCGCCTCGAGCTCCGCGCTGGCCCGGTGCGCGCGGTGGCCTCGGTGATGGCGCATACAAGCCAAATACCGGCTGCCTGGCCTGCAGCAAGGCCACCATGGGATTGTGCCTGGCCGGCGCCTGCGCGAGTAACGCGCCACTGACCACCGCGACAGACACACCAACGACCACCAGCCCTGCGCGCATACATCCTCCAGAAGATAATTGGGAACTTGCGTGGGCGATTCTAGCAGTTCAACAGGCGCCCTGGGGTCAGGAAAGAGGCCTGAGGATGGCGTAGGCCGGCAGTCCGATGGCCCCGAGGCGCTGCAGGAGCGCTTTGGTGTCCGGCTCGTCGAGGTCTTCGGCCTGCACCTTGATCTTCACGTAGCCGGAGAGCGCCGCCACGACCCCCGGGTCCTTCAGCGTCGTCTTGTCCACGGTCAGGCAGTTCTTGCACCAGGTGGCCCAGAGATCGAGCAGGACGGGCTTGCCCTCACGCTGCGCCTCAGCAAGGCCGGCCGCGAGTGATGCGTGCCAGCCGCTGGCCAGCATCTCGTTCACGCTGGAAGACACCTCGGTCGCATCCACCCACCGGTTCTCAAAGAGCGTGTAGGCGAGGTATCCGTAGTAGACCGCGGTGGCGATGATCAGGACGCCGAACGCCTGCTTGACACGCACCATCCACACACCAGGCTTGGGCAGCGCGGCCATGCCGGCGCCGGCGATGGGCCAGGGCAGCGCCATCCCCAGGCCCAGGACAAACGGCAGCGCCAGGGCAACACTGGTGCCTCCAGCGTAGAGGTTGCTGGCGAACAACACCACCTGGATCACCACGGGCGCGACGCATGCGCCTGCCAGCAGCGCTGCCACACCACCCATGGTGAACGCCAGGGTGAGACTGCCCTGCGTCTGCCCACTTGGCTGAAGTCGTGCCGAGAACTTGGAGAAATCGATCAACAGCACATCAAACATCGCGAGGCCCAGGACGATGAACAAGAGGGCGATCGCGAGGTTGAACCACGGCGAGGCGTTGATGGTGCCAAATGTTCCGGCAGTCAGGATCACCACGAGCCCGAGCACGCCATAGACCACCGCCATCGCACTGCCGTAGCTGGCGCCCAGCAGGAAGCCTCGCCGGCGTGAACCCGCCCTGGCGCCGGCACCGATAATGGCCAGATTGATCGGAATCATTGGCAACACGCAGGGCGTCAGATTCAGCGCCAGCCCCCCCAGGAGCACAATCAGCAGGATGGCAAGCGGGCCGCGATTGTCAAAGAGGCCCGACGGCGTGACGCCCGCTTCCGCGTTGCCGATAAACGTCAGGAAGTCTTCCGCCCCGAGATAACCGCCGGTGGTCAACTGCAGGGCGAATCCATCCATCGCGGTGAGGCCATCCGCCAGCGATGCGGCGGAGGTTGACGCCACAGGCGCGACAGGGATGGCGGGCTCAACTCGCGCAGGTGGCTTGATGCCCGAACCGAACGCGATGGCGTCGAAGACGTCCGCGTGTTGCGCGGCAACCCGTGCCTCAGCCGCGACCACCGGAACGATCCAACTCGTGCTGGCCGTGACGGGCTTGAAACAGACTGTGTCATTGCAGGCTTGATACCGGAGGCGCGCGGCGATAGCGATGGGGCCGGGGGGCACGGTGGACGCAAAGCTCACACGGACACCGATGATGAAGTCGTGGCCGTACACCGAAAGTGGTTCGTCGACGCCGGCCTGACTGAGTTCGGTGGCCGCCGGGTAGACCAGTTCGTCAACGGTGACGCCATCGGGCGGGTCCACGGTCAACACGGTTGCGATGAACCCTGGATCGCTGGGCGTATTGGACTGGACGTGCAGTTCTTCCGCGAGTTCGACGCGTAGCGCCAGCCGCCCGGTCGTGCCTGCGCGCACCGCGTCGGTGCCGATCAGCGGCGTCAATGTGGCCGTCAGCGTCGGCCCCTGAGCCGCGCGCAGGGGCGAGCCGCCACCACTGGCGACGACGAGCACGACGGCCACAAAGAGGGTTCGCTGGAACAGTCGCATGCGGCCTTTCAGGAGAGCGCAGGGGGGGGGGTGCCCCCTGCGCTCCTTCTAAATCTTACTTGGCGAGAACGATCGACTCGGCGGCAATAGAAAGCTTGCCGTCCTTGTCCTTCGTCACCTCACCGGTCACGGTGACATTCTTTGCCATGAACTCGATGAGTTTGGCGTTGTTCT
>JAHEFO010000228.1 GCA_024640135.1 Acidobacteriota bacterium | reverse complement strand
TGCCGTTCGCACCGGACGCCCCCTGGCGAAGCGGTCGAGAATCCCGCCCGACAAGAAGATCCAGAACACCACTGACGCGGCCGCGGCCGCAACGACGACGGGCGGCAGGGGCGTGGCGTCGAAGAACCCACTGACGATGGACACCGTGCCGCCGAACCCGAGTACTTCATGCGTGAACGTCCGGCCCAGTCCTTGAGCCTGCGCGCCAAATTCGGCTGCCCAGCCGGCATCCCATCCGGCAGCCACCTGTTCCGAGACCACACTCGAACCCAGGTGTTCTTCGATCATCCCCCGCAGCGCGAGTCCGAGTGGAAGCGCCAGCAGGAACAACATGACCAGCACGCCCAGGGTGATCGCCGGTGCGCGAAAGACGCGTCGCCACCCTTCGAGAAATGCCCCGAGGGCGGTCGCCCTCCGGGTCGCGTCCCCTGCAGTGGCGTTCAGGCGGGCGTTGCGGTCAGGAGAAGAAGGCATACGTCAGCATCACTTCCTGGAGCCAGCCCATCCAGCGCAGAGACCACTTGCGCCCTGCCGCAGCGGCCTGAGGCGTCGTCGTCCACGAGTTGTTCGTGTAGTTCAAATCGAGCATCAGGATGCGGTTCGGATCGACCTCCACCCGCACGACCGGGGAAGGCCCCCGGTCGACGACGGCCTCCCAGCGGCCCGCGCCGTCCCACGCCGTCATGTCGGTCGTGCCATCTTCATAGGTCCGCCGGATGGTGACTGGGAAGACCCCCTCCTCGAGTCGTCGTACGACGACCGTAGACTCGTAGCCATCGGCCACAGGCGTGTTCGTGACCTGAGTCACCGCGTAGTCAAAGGCGGCGCTGCTGCGGACGGTGGCGTCAAAGAACCACGTGAGATCCATGCCGGAGACCTCGTTGGCGATCGCAAAGAACTCGTCAGGTGTGGGGTGACGAAAGGCGCCACGGAAGAAATGCGTCGCCAGGATGCGCTGCATGGTCTCCCAACCCAGATATCGCTCCAGCGTCGTGAGCCACAGGGCCGTCTTGTTGTACGACGTCTGGCTTGCCGTGCCGGGCCAGTAGCGCCACGTCGGCGTCGATTGAACCTCAAAGCTCGCCACCGGCCGGTACGCGTCCAACCGGTTGCCATCGATGGCGCGCGACCACCTGGCGTCCGGGTACACCCACGGCACCAACCCCCCGAAGTATCGCTCGACGGCCACGAATGTGTCCGGCAGCGCTTCGTCGATGACGCGACCAGTGGAATAGGTATTGAATCCCTCGTCCATCCACGCATCCTCAAACTCGTTGGTGGCGACGATGCCGTACCAGAACTGGTGCCCGGCTTCGTGGATGGTGACGCTTTCAGGTTGAAGAGCGGTCAGAGGGGCCACAAGGCGCGTGCCGGCCGTGAACAGCATCGGGTACTCCATGCCGCCCGTCGATGCTCCCTGTACGGCAGGGTTCACCGGCGCGACGGGATCAACAATCGTGATGGTGGAGTACGGGTAGGCGCCAAACCATTCGCCGTAGTAGCGCAAGGCGGCACGCGTGGCCGCAAAGTGCCGGTCGGCCTGTCTGACATGTTCCGGCTGCAACAGCAGCCGCATGGTCACTGGCGGGAGGTCTGGATGTTCGAAACGCTCGGTCTGTTCCACGAAGTCCGGACTGGTCGTCCAGGCAAAGTCATGGACATCGTTGGCCACGAAATGGTGGGTGTCCTGGGTGTCACTCTTGGGCAGCACTGGTGACGCCACGCCCGTGGCCCCCACCGTCCAGCCTTTGGGCACGGTGAGTGTAATGTCGTACGTGCCGAAGTCAGAGAAGAACTCGGTGGCGGCGTGAAACTGATGCGCATTCCATTCACCGGAATTCTGAAAGACGCCCAGTTTCGGGAACCATTGCGCGATGAAATAGTACTGACCGAGGCGGCCCGTGCGCGCGAATGTGACCGGGACGCGCGCGGTCCACGCGACATCGATGTCGAGCGTCTCTCCAGGCAGCACGGGACTGTCCAGCGGGACGGACAGGACCGTCCGATCCTCGGAGTTTCCATCGTCGGGAGACACGAACGAGGCGCCCGGCAGCAGATTGGTGCCCCGTGCCACGACGGAGTCCAGTTCGATTGAACTCCATTGATCCGGCGGCCGCGCAGCGAGCGCTGGGTTTCGTCCCAGCCGCTGCTCACGCATCCATGACGAGTTCGCATCCCGCCAGGCGTTCCAGTAGAGATGGAAGCGGAGTTCGTGAGCCGGAGCGCTGGTGATATTGCGCCAGATGACGCGTCCAGACCCGATGATGGTGTGATCGTCAGGGTCGAGCGTCGCCTGTAGCTGGTAGGACGCGTTGCGGGGCGACAGAGCGGGCGCGGCATCCTGTCGGAAGCCCGCTGGCCGTGCCACCAGCACCAGAGTGGCAGCAAGCAGAGTGGCAATAGAAAGGCGGCGCATGGGCTAAGTGTGGAGCGTTTTGACGAGGACCTCGACAAGGCCTTCCACGGTGAACGTGGTGGCGACGACTGGGGCCGTGACACCCAACGCCTGCGCGGCCGCGGCCGTGACTGGGCCGATAGTAGCGACCACGGTGGTGTTGAGCAAATCGGCTGCCTGTTCGGGGCCGATCAGTGCCACAAAATGTTGTACGGCTGTGGGCGACAGGAACGTGACGGCGTCAACCCGGCCTTCGAGCAGCTGCCGGTACAGCTCCTGCGCCGCGGCCGATTCCGGCGCTTCGGGTTCGGTGCGGTATGCCACCACGTCCTGGACGTGCGCGCCACGGCGTCTGAGTTCGGCAGCCAGTCCGTCGTGCTCACGCTCAGGCCGTTCGTGATCGGGCCGGATCACCAGAACCCGCAGATCGGCCATCGGGCCTCCGGAGGCGAGGGCTTCGCACGTCGCCTCGGCCCCGACTTCGGGGATCACGGCGTCTGGCACGAGGCCGACGGCGCGGAACTGATCCGCGGTCGACGGTCCGACGGCAGCCACTCTGACGCCGCCGAGCGCACGCAGGTCGCGTTGGCCTGTGAGCAGGACCTTCAGGAAACGATGCGCGGAGTTCGCCGATTCGCACACCACCCACTGAAACTGCTGGACGGATGCAACCGCGCGCTCGAGCGCTTCCGGATCGTCGGCGGGCTGCAGACGGAACGTCGGCACCTCGAGCGCCTGCGCGCCCAGGCCTTCGAGCAAGTCGGAGAGATCCCGCGCACGCTCCCGGGACCGGGTGACGACGATTCGGCGGCCGAAGAGGGGCCGTTCGTCAAACCATCGAAGGTGATCGCGCAAGCCTGCCACGTCGCCGATGACCAGCAACGCGGAGCTTGTGTCGGCGCCGTCGGCTTCAAGCCGGGAGAGCAGGCCTGCGACCGTGTCCGTGACGGCGCGCTGCGAGACCAGCGTCGCGTCGTAGATCAGTGCGGCGGAGTGTGTCGCCGGGCGGCCGGCCGCCACGAGTTTGCGCAGGATCGTCGCGGCCTGGATGGCGCTGGCGAATGCGACGATCGTGCCGTCAAGGGAGGCCAGCGCACTCCAGTGCACGTCGGGCGCGTCTTCGCGGGTCGCTTCGTGGCCGCGGAGGAGGACCAGGGCGTCCTGGCCCCCGGGATACGACAACGGCACACCGGCGTAGGCGCTTCCGAAGGCGACCGGGACGCCGGGCACCACTTCGAAGTTCAGGCCTTGTTCGTGCATGAAGAGGGCCTCCTTCGCGCCGCTGCCGAAGAGGAAGGGGTCACCCCACTTGAGACGCGCGACGAGCAAGCCGTCGCGTGCCTTGTCGGCCACCAGCATCGCGATGGCGTCCTGCGCCGTCGCACCCTCGGCCGGCGCGCCCACTTCGATGCGTTCCGCGTCATGCCGCGCCAGGCGCAGCAGGGGAGCGACGTAACGGTCGTAGACCACCACGTCGGCGTCGGCCAGGACCTGCAGCCCCCGGGTGGTGAGGAGGCCCGGATCGCCGGGACCGGCGCCGATGAAGACGACTCGTCCCCGGCTCATTCGTGGCGTACTGGTCATGTTCTGGGCACTTTCGGTGGTGTTGGGGCGAAGTAGCCGCGTTTGGTGCGGGCCTGGGTCCTGGGACGATCGACCTTGACCACGATGGCGCGCCAGGCGCCGTCCCGCTTGTGATTCTTCGAGGTATAGCCGATCGAGTACTGGTTCGCGAGTTCATCGGCGATTCGCTGGTAGATGCTGGGCAACTGTACGACGTCGTCGACAAAAAACGACCGTCCGCCGGTTTCCTGGGACAGGGACTTCAGCACGAACTCGGCCTCGTTGAATCCGCGCGTCGGCTGGTCCTCCTTGGCGCGAAGGCCGATGGCGTACACCGCCACCTCCGAACGTTTGGCCGACTCCAGCACGTCTTCGTACGCAATGAGACTCGAGGTGTCTTCGCCATCTGACAACACGACGATTGCCTGACGCCGCACCTGATCCTTCGTGGCCGCGCGCACGCGCTTCAATTCGCTGAGGGCGACGTAGATGGCGTTGTAGAGCGATGTCGAGCCGCCCACCTGCGTGCGGCGGATTGCGGCCTCGAGCAACGCCGGGTCGGCCGTGAAGGTCTGCAGAATCTCGTGGCGGCTGTCGAAGTCGATGATTTGTGCCGCGTCGGTCGGGTTGAGGCGCCGGGCAAACCCGATGGCTGCCTCCTGCGCCACCGCCAGTTTGAGCTCCATGCTCGTGCTGGTGTCGATGAGCAGCGAGAGGGCGATGGGTTGTGGTGTGCGGGAGAAGTAGGAGATCTCCTGCTGCACCCCGTCCTCGTAGACCGCGAACGTTGACTGATCGAGTCCCGGCACGAGGGTCTCGCCCTCGGTCACCGTGATGTTCAGCGAGACCACGTCCGTGCCGACCCGAAAGACCTGCGCGGCCACGCCATGCGATCCCGCAGCCAGGATCAGGCCCACCGCGATGATCGCCAGGCCCCCCAGCCACCGTCTCATCGCGTCGTCCACTGCGGTGCGGCGAGGCGAAGGTCGGAATTGGTCAGCTTGATCTCCAGCTTTTCCGGTGGGATCAGCGATTCCACGCGACCGTAGGTCACGACGAATTGCGCCAGCAGCTGCGTCGCCACGTTGGTGAGCTGGGTCGTGAGGCCTGCGGAGCCGAACACCGTCACGCCCCGGCCGCCGGTGCGCTCCGTCACGTCACCAGTGACAATCGCCCGCTCCCGGTTTTCCGACGAGGATGCCGTGGTGTCGGTGATGCCCTGGCGAGACACGGTCCACAGGGATGCGCGCGCCGCGGCAACCGCGTCGTACGCGTGGCCGCCCCGCTGATTGCTCATCTCCGGACCGTTCTCGTCCACGAAGGCGACCAGGACCGGACGGGCCGGCTTTCGCTTCCTCAGTCCCGCCGCGGCCTCTACGACCGCGTCAATGAAGTACGAGCCGGACTGGGCCCCGGCAAAAAGCCGATCGATACGGCGATCCAGGCTGAGGGCGCTTTGCGAGTAGTCGGCCTCAAGGGCCGGACGATCGCCAAAAGAGTAGAGGGCAATCTGGGAATCGGGGCTCTCGGCCCAGATCGCCTGTGAAAATGCCTTCAGTGCCGCGCGCAGATCGGGAATGGCGCGCGTGGCCGCCGTGCTGGTGTCCACCAGGAGGGCAATCTCCATGGGGCCGGTGGCCCGCTCCACCTTGAGAACTTCCCGGGACCGGCCATCTTCCTTGATGGTGAGGTCGGCCGGCGTCAGGCTGGCGACAGGGTCACCCTTCTTGGTCACCACCGAGATCAGGGCGGTTTGCTGGTTCACGGAACGCGGTTCGACCTGCTGGGCATTCGTGGCAGCCACTGCCAGCGCTCCCGCGCTGCAGAGGGTCAGAACCGTCCCATAGCGCCGCACGAGGGGGATAATTGCCATGCTGCCAGTATATCCGGGTCACTTCGTGAACTTGTTCACAAGCCATGGTATAGTGCCCGACGGATCGTCGCCGGGGCTGTACGTCTGGCCCCTTCCCAGTACCGAGGTCATCCTGTTACCATTGGTCGTTTGCCAACGTGGACGCAATCCACGCTGTGGCGTCCGGTGGTGAAGAATGCCTCGACGAGTACTGGAGCGGTCGGTGCGGGCGTTCCAGGAGAACTTGCAGCGGGCGGGGCCCGCCGCAAACGCCAGTTACACGCTGGTCGGCGGAATTGTGCTGATGGGCGGGTTGGGCTACATGGCGGACCAGTGGTGGAACACGTCGCCATGGTTCCTCCTGATTGGGTTGATTGTGGGGGCCGCCGCCGGGTTCTACGCCATCGTCAAGTCGACGATGGGGCGGTGAGGTGATGGGGGTTCGAGCCGCGGCACTCTGGTGGGTCATCGGACTGACCGTGGGAGTGGGTGTCGTGGCATTGGCGTCCGGGTATGGGCCCGACGTGTTGCGGGGCGTGGCCGCGCCGGCGGCGGCGGCGGGCGTCTCGTGGGTGGTCACCACGCGTGCGTGGCGCCGGGGGCCTGAGGCGTTGTGGCCGCTGATGTTACGGGCGTTTCCCGTGAAGGCCTTGTTCTTCCTGGGGTACGTGGGTTTTGTGTTGGGAGTGCTGGGGGCGAGGGTCGTACCATTTGTCACCAGCTTTACGGTGGCTTTTCTGGCGACACACCTGACGGAGGCTTATTGCCTTCGGCGGTTGGTGGCCCAGGGACACGCCGAGGCGCCGGCAGACGGTAAGTGGACACACACGGGTTAGCAACGACGATGATCGAACAAACGCACGCCGGTCCGGAGACAGCCAACGCCGCCGTCGAGAAATTCGACG
>JAHEFO010000227.1 GCA_024640135.1 Acidobacteriota bacterium | reverse complement strand
GTTTGCGTTCAGCGACCTCGGTGCGGCGATCGACGGCGCGCGCGTGGACGACATGAGCGGGAGCGGTGTGCTGTCGGCCGGGCGACTGGCGGCCTCGGCGGAAGGGGCCGTGTCGGGCCAGTGGAATCGCATGCTCCGCTTTCCGGAGTGGGACCTGCAGCCCGAGGGTCGCGCTTCGGTGGACCTGGTGGTTGAAGACATGACGGCGGAGATCACGCCGGAGGCGGTCCAGGCGGAAGGCCGGCTGTTGCTGGGGCCCTCGCAGCTGCTGGGATACGACGTGAGCGAGGCCGTGGTGAACGCGCGATGGTCGGGGACGGTGGTGACCTTCACGGATTCCAGAGCGGCGGTGGCCGGTGTGGCCCTGACGGCGAACGGTGATCTGGTGGTCAGCGGGGATGGCGCCTCACGGTTGGAGCTTGTCGTTGACGGGCCTGACTTGTCGTTGCTGAACACCGTGCTCGGCGTAGATCTGACCGGGTCAGGGCACGTGGAGGGACTGGTGACCGGGTCGGCCACGCAACCGCGCGTCGCGGGGAGTCTCAGAGGGTCGCAATTGGCGTACGCCACGACCCGCGCAACCGGCATTGATGGTGCGTTCGACGTGACGCTTCCGGACTGGGACATCCAGAGGGCCCGCGGCAACGCGCGCGCCGAGGCGCTTCTTGTGGAAGTGGCGGGCCAGGCGGTGGACCGGGTGACGGGCAGCGTCGTCCTGGACGCGCAGGAGGCGGATGTCACGGTCGGCCTGGAGCAGCTCGATCGACAGGTGAATGTGGCCGGTCACGTATCCGCCGGTTCCGATCGGCAAGAGCTCATCATCGAACGCGCTGAGTTGCGGAGCGCGGGGGAGTCCTGGCATCTCGTTCAAGGGGTTTCGCCGCGGATCAGCCAGATCGATGACCGGGTGACTATCGCGGGATTGCGTCTGGCGAATGGGACCCAGCAGATTTCAGTCGAGGGCGCGATTGGCGTGGAAGGAGCTGCTGCGGCCGGCGAAGTGGTCTTGCGGGTAGAAGCCGTAACGATGGAGAGCCTGTGGGCCATGCTCACGGGCGACGATCGGGTCCACGGGAGCCTGCAGGGGGAGGCGCGTGTGTCGGGTTCACTGGCTGACCCGACGGTCGAAGGCCAGTTCATGATCACTGACGGGTCAGCCGATGGAGTGCTGTTCCGGTCGCTTGGCGGCAAGGTCGAGTATCGCAGCGGCAGCGCCAATATCGATGTGCATCTTGATGCCGGCGCATCGGGCACGCTGTCGGCGGTGGGGTTGGTGCCGGTCGCGGGCGATTCGGCCGCCGGGACGGCCGCACCCCTGAATATCCAGCTCATCGGACACATGTCCAATGTGGGGGTGTTGGGGCCGATGTTTCCGATGATTGCCGACCTCAAAGGGGCGGTGGATGCCGAGGTCCTCGTCACCGGCACGCTGGAGCGCCCTGTGGCCAGGGGCCCGGCGACGCTGACTGGGGTGAGCTTCAGGGCGCCTGCGCTGGGCGTTGGATATCAGGCACTCAACGGAAGCGTGCGGTTTGACGACACGATGATGGTCGTCGAGCGGTTTGCCGTGAAGGATGAGGATGGTCACGAATTGCGAATTGACGGCAGTCTGGACGTGCTGTCGGGTGGAGTCTCGAATGCCGTCAATCTGCGGGCGCGGGCCTCGGGTTTCCATGTACTCAAGAACGAGTTCGGCGAGATGGTGGTCAGCGGGGACCTGACGGCGGGGGGCGATTTGCGGGCGCCCAATGTGCTGGGGACAGTCCGCGTGGAGCGGGGTTTGTTCGAAGTTGACCGTCTACTGCGAGAGTACGTTCTGGCTCGAGGTTACGTGCCTGTCGCCCCCGCGGCGTCTTCCCTGACGTTACCGACAAGCCAGCCGTTCGCCGATTCGGCGATCAGCATTGAGGTCACCCTGCCGGACAACGTCGTCGTGCGTGGTCGCGGGATTCAGACCGAGGAGGGCACGCTTGGCCTTGGCGATATCAATCTCACCATCGGAGGCCAGCTCCGGATGTCCAAGTTTCCTGGGCGGGAGGCGTCGCTGCTGGGAGAGGTACAGGTCGTTCGAGGGACGTACGACTTCCAGGGGCGCAGGTTCGCGATTGTCAGAGGCAGCCAGCTTCGATTCCGGGGCGACGACATGACGAATCCGGTGCTGGATATCACTGCTGAGCGGGAGATTTCCGGAGTCGACGTGACGGTGCACATTCGCGGCACGGCGGCGGAGCCGACCTTGACGCTGTCGAGTCAGCCGGTGCTCGAAGAAAGCGACATTCTGGCGCTCGTGGCCTTCGGGCGTCCGATCAGCCAGCTGGGAGAGGGGCAGAAGGTGTCGTTGGCGGCCCGCGCCGGGACGATTGCGGCCGGCGCGCTGGCCACGCCTCTGGCGGATTCGGTGGCCCGGGCTCTCGACCTCGACGTGTTCGAGATCCAGACGGCCGAAGGCATCGGCTCCGGGACGGCGGTGCTGGTCGGACGGCAATTGAGTGACAAGTTGTTTGTGGGGTTCCGCCACAAGTTCGGCGCAGAGGGCGGGCAGCGGCTGACTTTGGAGTATCGGCTGGCGCAGTTTCTGCGAATCGTGTCGACGATTGCGCCCGGCGGCGACGCGGCCACTCTGGCGGCGCGCACTGAAGGGTCCGGCATCGATTTGATCTTCGTGATTCGGCGATGAGGCCTCCGGCCGGTTGACCCTCGCCGCTAAGTGTCCCATAATCCACTGGTTAGCGGCGTTTTGAGGCGATTGAGACATGACCAAAGCCGAACTCGTCGAAGAAGTCTCCCGGGTCTCGGACCTCACCAAGAAACACTCCGAGGTTATCGTGGACAGCGTGTTTCACACGATCATTGACGCCCTGCATCGGGGCGAGAAGATCGAACTCCGGGGATTCGGCAGTTTTCGGCTGCGTCAGCGTGAGCCGCGGAAGGGACGCAATCCCAAGACCGGTGACAGGGTGGATGTGCCACCCAAGAAAGTTCCGTATTTCAAGCCTGGTAAGGAACTGAAGGACCTCATCAATCAGGCGCCATTCTCGAGTGGGGATGGATCTGACGACGATTCAGGCCAGTAGACCCGCGCCATGGATCGGCTGTGGACGCCTTGGAGACTCAAATACGTGACGGCGGCCAGCGTGGAAACGCCAGGATGTGTGTTTTGTGAGGCCCTCTCGCGCGACACGGACGACTCGCTCATTGTCTTCCGCGGAGCCCACTGCTTCGTGATTCTCAATCTCTATCCGTACAACAACGGTCATTTGATGGTCGTGCCTGAGCGTCATGTTGGACGTCTGGCGGGGCTCGAGGAGGCCGAGGTCACCGAGATGATTCGGTTGACGCGGATCGTCGAGATGGCGCTTCAGGAGCTGTATCAGCCCCACGGATTCAACATGGGGCTCAACCTCGGTAAGCCGGCCGGCGCCGGTGTGCTCGATCACGTGCACATGCACGTCGTCCCGCGCTGGAACGGTGACACCAATTTCATGACCGTGGTGGGCGAGACACGTGTGCTGCCTGAAGACCTGGCTCGCACGGCTGAGCGGCTTCGACCGATTCTGTCCCGACTCGCCGTGGCGTCATAGGCTCGGGAAACGCCATGGAGTTTACACGCAGCGCTGAACACGACGCTTTCTTGGACACCGTTCGGGTGTTCGCGCAGGAGCGCGTTGCGCCCCGCGCCGCCGAAATTGATGAGACCGGTGCGTTCCCGACTGACGTCATCCGCGAGGCGGCTGCGCTGGGACTCACGGGCATGACGATTCCGCCTGACGCGGGCGGCTCCGGACATGCCTACGCCACCTATGCGGCAGCGCTGGAACTGGTCTCGGCCGCCAGCGCGACGGTGGCCGTCATCCTGTCGGTCAACAACTCGCTGGTCGCGGAGCCGCTGCATGAGTTCGGCTCCGACGTGCAGAAGGACATGTGGCTTCGCCGTCTTGCCACGGGCGAGGCGCTCGGGGCGTTCGCGCTGTCCGAAACGGATGCCGGGTCGGATGCCGGAAATCAGCACACCTCTGCACGACTCGATGATCAAGGGTATGTGCTGTCGGGGGAGAAGGTGTGGGTCGCCAATGCGGAGGTGGCGGACGTCGCGATCGTGTTTGCGGTCACGCAGCCCGGCGCTCGCGGCCGTGGGATCTCGGCTTTTCTGGTGCCGCTCGACAGCCCCGGGATCACGCGTGTGGCCTCTCCTGACTCGCTGGGCGTGCGCGGGCTGGGATGCATGAATCTCCGCTTCGACAATGTGCGGGTCGACGCGGGGGCGCTGCTCGGCGAATCAGGCCGGGGTTTCAGAATCGCGATGCGGGCGCTCGAAGGCGGCCGGATTGCGATTGCCGCACAGGCGCTTGGCGTGGGGCAGGCGGCGCTCGACGAAGCGGTCTTGTATGCGCGCACCCGTGAGGCCTTCGGCCAGCCAATCGGCCACTTTCAGGCGATCCAGTTCCAATTGGCCGATTTGGCGACCGAACTGGAAGCGGCACGGATGCTGATGTGGAAGGCCGCCGACACAAGAGATCGCGCGTCACGGGCCACAGCCGAAGCCGCGATGGCGAAGCTGCAGGCGTCGGAAGCTGCGCACCGCGCGGCGGATCGCGCGATGCAGATTCTGGCGTCGGAAGGGTATCGCCGCGGGTCCACCATCGAACGGCTCTTTCGAGACGTGCGGGCGGCCGAGATCTACCAAGGCACGTCGGAAGTGCAGCGGATGATCATCGCTGCCGCCGTCCTCCGATAACTGGCGCCGGCTCAGCTCAGGATCTGTTTCGCGATCGTCTGCAACTGCAGGTTCGACGTGCCTTCGTAGATCTGACCAATCTTGGCGTCACGATAGAGTTTTTCGACCGGATAGTCCTTCACGAATCCGTTCCCGCCGTGGAGATTGATGGCCAGTGACGCCGTGCGCTCGGCGGCTTCCGAGGCAAAGAGTTTGCACATGGCGGCTTCGGTCAGAAACGGCTGACCGGTGTCGCGGAGCCGCGCCGCGTTGTAGACGGAGAGCCGGGCGAGTTCCACGTCCATCGCGGCCCGCGCCAACTGGAACTGAACACCCTGGTTGTCCGCAATCGCCGCCCCGAACTGTTTGCGTTCTTTGGAGTAGCGAATGGCATGGTCCAGGGCGCCTTGAGCCAGGCCCACCATCTGCGCGCCAATGCCGATGCGGCCTTCGTTGAGTGTCTCAATCGCGACCTTGTATCCCTTGCCGACGGCGCCGAGCACCAGATCCGCGCCGACGGCGCAGTCCTCGAAGATGAGCTCACACGTGCTCGAGGCGCGAATGCCCAGTTTGTCTTCCTTCTTGCCGATCGTGAACCCCGGCGCGCCGCGCTCGACGATGAAGGCCGTGATGCCCTTGTACCCGATCTGGGGATCGATCGTGGCGAAGACGATGAAGATGTCCGCTTCGTTTCCGTTGGTAATCCACAACTTGCGCCCGTTGAGGACGTATCCCGCGTCGGTCTTCCGCGCGCGGGTCTGCAGCGCGAAGGCGTCGCTGCCGGACCCGGCCTCCGACAAGGCGTACGCGCCGATGGTCGAAGACGCCAGGCGGGGCAGGAGGCGGTTCTGCAGCGCGGGCGTGCCCCAGCGCAGGATGGCGTTGATGACCAGCGTGTTCTGCACGTCCACCACCACGCCAACCGATGGGTCCACCCGAGAGAGTTCTTCGACCACCAGCACCGAGTGAAAGAACGTCCCGCCGGCGCCGCCGTGCGCTTCGGGAATCTCGACCCCCATCACTCCGAGTGTGAACAGTTGTTCGATGAGCTGGGGAGCAAGCCTGGCCTCCTCGTCCATCTCCCGGACCAGGGGACGGACCTGCGCTTCGGCAAATTCGCGGATGCTCTGTCGGAGGAGCACCTCATCTTCGCTGAGAGTCGTCAGGGGAGGCATCGATTCGGAGACGGCGGGTGTCATCGCGGATACTTTATCACCGGAGCCAGCCGTCCCAGGGGGGTGACAGGACGGGTGTTATCATGAGGGAACTCCTGTGCTGATACGCCGCCTTCTTGTACTGGGCATTTGTCTGCTCGGCTTGCCGGCCGCAACCGGGTCCGTCAGGGCCGTGGTTGCGTCGCCCCAGGACCCGCCCGCCCAGGACCCGCAGCGGCCGACGTTTGTCACCCGGATTGACACCGTCAGGGTTGATGTCATCGTGACCGACAACAAGGGCCGGCCGGTCACCGACCTGACCGCGGCGGATTTCGAGATTCAGGAGGACAAAAAACCGCAGACGATTGATTCCTTCAAGCTGATTGAGATCGACGACGGGCTGGACCCGGATCCGGCCAGGAATCGGGAGATTCGTTCGCTGGAGGATCAGGCTCGGGAGACCGCGCGCGAAGACGTGCGGGTCATCGTCATCTTCCTCGACGACTATCACACGCGCCTCGGGAACTCGATGGCGGTGCGCGACAAGCTCGCGCGGTTCGTGCAGGACCTCGACCCACGCGACCTGGTGGCCATCATGACGCCCCTGTTGCCAACCAGCGCGATCACCTTCTCACGCGATCATGAGGCCACCGCCAGGCAGATCAGATCCTTCTATGGCCGCAAGTACGACTACACGGTCAAGTCGCCTGTCGAAGAGATCTACATGTACATGGAGCCGCGCAGTATCGAGATTCTGCGCAACCAGATCGTCACCAGCGCGCTGCAAGGACTGAGTGTCTATCTGGGCACGCTGCGTGAAGGCCGGAAGACCATCCTCTATGTCAGCGAAGGGCT
>JAHEFO010000226.1 GCA_024640135.1 Acidobacteriota bacterium | reverse complement strand
CGTGGACATGGAGGTCGTGCACGCCGCGTTGGCGGCCCTGCCGGACAGGCAGCGCGACATCGTGGAGGGACTGAAATTGCGCGATGAGTCAGTGCGCGATCTGGCGGCCCGGCTTGGGATGTCTGAGTCGGCCGTGAAGGTCACCGCGCACCGTGGATACAAGGCTTTGAAGAAGATGCTGGGAGTCAAGCCTTCATGAGTCACGAAGACCTCATCGTCACGCTCGCGTCACTGGGCAGCCCCGTCAAGCCCCTGCCTGCCCCCGTCGTGCGGATGGCGCGATGGGTCTTGTTCGCAGGCGCAATTGTCTGCATCGCCATCGCCTGGCGGGGACTGCGCCTGAATTGGGCCACCGCGTTCATGGATCCGTCGTTCATCGTCACCACGGTGTTGATCGCAACGGTTGCGTTGCTGGCGGCGTGGGCGGCATTTGCATTGGCAGTTCCGGGCGCCTTGCAGTCACCCGTGGCGAAGTGGATGCCGGTGGCCGCGCTGGGCGTCTGGGGTGCGGTGCTCATTCAGGAGATGGCCGTGACTGGCGGTGTCCTGCCGTCCCTGGGCGTGGAGCCGGTGGTGCTCGGGTGCATGTGGAAGACCTACGGGATCGCGGTCGGTCCTGCGCTGGCAATCATCCTGCTGGCTCGGCGTGCCGCGCCGCTTGATTGGCGCTGGACGGGAGGGCTGGCCGCGCTTTCAGCCCTGGCCTTTGGTGTGATTGGCACGGAGTTCATCTGTCCGCTCACGCGACATGCCCATCTCTTCAGCTGGCACTTCCTGCCGGTGGTCGGTATGACGCTGGTGGCGTTTGTTGCCGGGAGCATCTGGCCGCGGAGGTAGAAGATGGTGCCCCGTTCTTGGGAAGAAGGAAGAGTGTGATGTCGATGATCTCTGTGGTGTCAATGGTGTTCCTGTCCTGGTTGGTGGTCCCGGCTGCCGAGCCCATGGCCGAGTTGGCGGGGCAGACCGCCGCACCGCGTCTTGTCTCAGCGTCGTGGCTGGCAGACCATCTGAATGACCCTGACCTGGTGCTGCTTCATGTCGGGAGTGCGCGCGACTACGCCGCGCACATTCCTGGCGCGCGCCTGGCGACATTGGGCGACCTGTCGGTGTCGGACTCGAGCCCCGACGGTTTGAACCTGCAGATGTTGCCGGCCGACCAGCTGGAAGCCAGGCTGGAGGCGCTCGGCATCTCCGACAGCTCTCGCATCGTGGTCTATCCCGCGAGCAATGCGATTCAATCCAGCACACGCGTCCTGCTGACGCTGGACTACGCAGGCCTGGGGGAGCGAGCGTCGCTTCTGGATGGCGGACTGACCGGATGGACGGCGGCGGGCCGGCCGACGTCGGACCAGGCGCCGCCTGCCAGGCAGGGCAGCCTCGCGCCGCTCGTGATCCAGCCGCTGGTCGTCGACAGCGCCTTTGTGCGGGCACACCTCGGCCAGGCCGGCTTCTCCATTGTGGATGCGCGAACCAGCGCGTTCTTTGAAGGCGCCAGCACCGGCGGCGGCGAAGCGCGTCCCCACAAGACCGGGCATATCGAGGGCGCCGTCAGCGTGCCGTACAACGAGATCACCAACGGTGCCTCGCAGTACAAGGCGGTTGCGGAGTTGCGTGCACTCTTTGATGCCGCCGGCGTCAAGCCCGGCGACACGGTGGTGGCCTACTGCCACATCGGCCAGCAGGCCACGGCAACCATCTTCGGCGCGCGGCTCCTCGGCCATCCTGTGCTGCTCTACGACGGGTCGTTCGAGGAATGGTCGCGGCTGCCCAACGCGCCGGTGGCAGTGGGGAAGGGGAAGTAGGTGAGCGTCATCAAGCACCAAGGCCGGAAATCGCCACGCCTCGCCGCGGATCGTCTTGACGCACGTGCCCCCGCTGACTTCTGACCCAGGCCCCGGACTCCGGACTCAGTCCTGCCGCAGCGCCGAGACTGGATCGATCCGTGTGGCGCGGAGCGCGGGCAACACGGCCGCCAGCAGGCCGATCGTGATCGTTCCCAGGCCTGCCGCGGCGTAGGTCGCCATATCCAGACTGGCGACGCCGAACAGCAGACTTTCGATCGACCTGCCCATAAGGGCGGCGCCCGTCATGCCGAGCGCCACGCCAATCAGGATGATTTTCGCCGCGCTGAACACCACCATCTGGAATGTGCCCCCAGCGTCCGCACCCAGCGCCATCCGGATTCCGATCTCCGTGGTCCGGCGCGCAACGGCATACGTCACGACGCCGTAGACACCAAGGGCCGCCAATAGCGCAGCGCAGAACGCCAGGCCCGCCAGCAGGGTCATGTTGAAGCGGGGTTGCGCAACCGATGCGGACACTTCTTCCTCAATCGTTGTGACCTTCGCGATTGGCAGGGCTGGATCAAGCTGCGCCATCTCTCCCCGAACCGCCGTCGCAATCGTGTCGGCAGGCTGGGTCGTCGCCACGACGACCTGCATCTCGCTGAGCGCGAACTGAAAGTAGGGGACAAACACTTCAGGCTCGGCTGACGAAGCCAGGCCGTCGTGCTTGATGTCGGCCACGACGCCGACGATGCGCAGGTCGCCGGCCATGGGAATCCGAACGAGCTTGTCGAGGGGGCTGACGCCCTGGAAGTAGCGGCGCACCACCAGCTCATTGACGATGGCGACCTTGGGGCCGTTTTCGCGTCCATCGAAGTCGTCGAACGTCCGTCCATCCAGCAGCGCGATGCCCATGGTTCTGAAGTAGCCGGACATGACCGCCCGATACCGGGCGCGCGGGCGTTCCGAAGGATTGGTTTCGGCCAGTCCGTCAATGGTGAAGGGGAGTTCGAACTGGACGCCGAGCGGACTCATGGGCAGGGCCGACACCGCCGACGCGCCCTCGACACCGGGGATGGTGCTGACGCGCGAGACCAGCGTGTCGAAGAACTGCTTCTTCGTGGCCGACGGCCCGTAGCGCGACGCAGGCAGCACGACATGGGCAGCGACGATCCCCGACGTGCGATAACCCGGGTCCACGGACGTCAGTTGGACGAAACTGCGAATCAAGAGGCCCGCGCCCACCAGCAACATGAGCGCCAGCGCCACCTCGGCGGCGACCATCGCGTCCGACAGCCGTCGCGCGGACCGGCTGGCCGAAGCGCCCCGGCCGGAGTCCTGAAAGACGTCCACTAACTGCGGCCGCATAGCGCGCCAGGCCGGGAACAAGCCAAAAATGAGCGCGGCAACGATCGACGTGACGGCGGTGAACGCGAGGACCGACGGGTCGAGGCCGATGGTCTCGGCACGTGGCACGTTGGCCGGGATCAGCGGCCGCAGGGCGCCGATGCCCCACCACGCCAGCAGCAGGCCGGCGATACCGCCGAGACCCGCAAGAGAACCACTCTCCACCAGCGAGCGTCGCAGGAGCGCCCATTGGCTGGCGCCAATCGCGGCGCGGACAGCGAACTCCTTGGCGGTGCGCGCCGAGCGGGCCAGCAGCAGGTTGGCGATGTTCACGCACGCGATGACCAGCACCAGCACGACCGCGCCAAACAGGACCCAGAGTGTGCTGCCGATATTGCCCACGACCTGCTCGTGCGCGGGCACCAGTGCCACGCCCCAGCCGGCGCTGGTCTCCGGATTGTCCGTCGCGATGGTGGCGGCGATTCGGTCCATGTCCGCCTGGGCCTGAGCGACGGTCACGCCCGGCTTCAGGCGGCCGATCGAGTTGTAGGTGCGATGGGGCCGTGAAGCGACCGAGGCGGGATCGACGGTCAGAACGCCCCACAGTTCGACGTCGGCATCGCCCGCCGGGAACTGGAATCGGCGCGGCATGACGCCGACAATCTCATAGCTCGCATCGTCAAGCGTCAGCGTGCGACCCAGGACGGAAGGGTCTTGTCCGAAACGCCGCGTCCAGGCCGCATGACTGAGCACCACCGTCCGCGCGGAGCCAGGACGCTCCTCGTCGGCGGTAAAGACCCGGCCCAGCACCGGATTGGCGCCGAGCACGTCGAAGAGGACCGGGGACACGTCCACCGTCGTGAGGCTCTCGGCTTCGTTGCCGCTGGTCAGGGTGAACCCTTTGTACCGCCACACGGCCAGGCTCTCGAACGTGGTGGTCTGGTTTCGCCAGTCGAGGTAGGTGGCCGCTGAGACTTGCGACCGCTCCTGGGCCAGTGTCTGGTTACTCTCCCACGCCACGACAAGGCGGTCCGGCTCGGCGTAGTCCAGGGGGCGGAGCAGCACGCCGTTGAGCACGCTGAAAATCGTGGAATTCACGCCGATGGCCATGCCAAGCGTCAGGATAACCACGGCTGCAAAGCCTCTGTTGGCCGTGAGGAACCGCCACGCTTCGTTCAGGTCATGTCGCATTAGCGGACGGTATCATGCCCTCCCGCCGGGAAATACGTATGATTGATTCATGAAACTCACTCTTTCCGTTCTCGCAGTCGCCGTAGGCCTGTCCGTGTCGCCAGCGGCGGCCCAAGGGCAGGATTTTTCACGCAAGGGCCAGTACGACATGGTCAAAGGCTGGGTCACCAAGGCGGCGGCCATGGTGCCGGAGTCGGAGTACAGCTTCAAACCGACACCCGAAGTGCGAAGCTTCGGTCAGTTGTTTGGTCACATCGCCAATTCGACCGGCAGCATCTGCACGACGCCGGCCGGAGGCACGTCGCCGCTGACGGGTGATGCCGAGAAGCTCATGTCCAAGGCCGAGACCATCAAGGCGCTGGCTGATGCCTTCGCGGCGTGCGATCGAGCCTGGGCGGCTATCGCGCCGGCCTGGACCACCGAGATGGTGGACCTCTTCGGCACCAGGCAGACGAAGATGGACGTCCTGCTGTTCAACACGTCGCACTCGTTCGAGCACTATGGAAATGTGGTGACCTACATGCGGCTGAAAGGCATGGTCCCGCCGTCGAGCGGCGGGGGGATGTAGCAGAAGGCTATTCCGCCCGGAGGCTCGACGCGGGATCGACCTTGGCGGCGCGCATGGCCGGCACCAGCGCTGCGAGGCAGCCGGCGACCGACAGCGTCAGTGCCACGGCGGCCAGCGTGGCCGCATCAGTCGGGGCCGTGTTGAAGAGGAAACTCGTGATGAGTCGCGTGGCGAAGAGCGCGCCGCCGACTCCCGCCAGCGTTCCAATGACGATCGGAATCGCCGAATCGCGGACCATGGTCCTGACCACCTGGCCGGGCAGCGCGCCGAACGCCATGCGCACGCCGATCTCAGCCGTACGCCGGTTCACCGAGTACGCCGTCATGCCAAAGACGCCGACCAGCGCCAGCACCATGCCCAGGCCGCCCAGCAGTCCGAGCAACACGGTTCGTCGTCTCGGCGTGACAACCCGGTCGCCGAAGAGTTGTTCGCTGGTCCGGATGCGTTCCACCATCACGCGTGGGCCGATGCCTTGGGCCGCCCGCCGCAGTTGGTCGGTGAGTCCCGGCGACGGGCCTGCCGGCCGCATGACCAGCATCATGGCAGTGTTCAGGTCGTACTCGGTCACGCTCAGCTGGAAGAAGATCTGTGACTCGTTCCTGGTCGTCAGCGGTCCACCGTGGCGGAGATCGGCGATCACACCGATCACGGTCCATGGCTCCGCCCCGCTACGCGTGAACTGGCGCCCGATCGCAGACCCTTCGAAGAACGTCGTGGCCGCCGTTTCATTGATGACGGCCACCCGCAGGCCGGAGCCGTAGTCGGCATCCGTGGGGAATCGGCCGGAGATGAGAGACGCGCGAATGGTCTCAAAATAGCCTGGAGTGACTTCGAAGGTGGTTGCGCCCTCGGACTGTGTTCCGGCCGTGAAGAAGGAAAAGCTCGCCCCGCCCCCGAGCGAGAAGTTGTTGACGATGCCGGCCGCGGTGATTCCAGGAAGTGCGCGCACCTGGGACAGCAGGGCGTTGTAGTACTCCTGATGCACTCCCGGGTTGCGATCGAGCGGCAGGGCCTCGAGCACCACAAGGCCGCGTGCGTCGAATCCCAGGTTGACCTGGGAGATTCGCATGAAGCTGCGGATCATCAGGCCGGCGCCGGCCATCAGGACGACCGCCAGCGCCACCTCTGCCGCGATGAGGGCCTGGCCGCCGCGGCGCGACAAGGCCGAACCGCGCTGCCGACCGCCACGGGCCAGGACCGAACCCAGTTGGACCCGCGACAGGCGAAGGGCCGGCGCCAGGCCGAACAGCAACACCGTGGGAATCAGCAGCACGACGGTGGCGCCCAGCACCGTGAGATTGAGCGTGACGGGTGCATTGGATGAAATGGACAGGGGAATGTTGGCGACGATGGCGTCAAGGGACAGCCAGGCCAGGAGCAGGCCGAGCGCGCCGCCTGGGATGGCCAGGATCACGCTCTCTGTGAGGAGCTGACGTATCAGCCGGCCGCGTCCGGCGCCCATGGAGGCGCGGACCGCCAGTTCAGTCTGGCGCGACGCTCCCCGGGCCAGCAGCAGGCCGGCCACATTGACGCAGGCGATGAGGAGGATGAGCGCGACCGCGCCGGCCAGGATATTGATGGTGGTCCGCGACTGGGCCAGCGCGTCGTCCAGCCGGGAGCGAATGGTCACCGTCGGCTGGCTGGTCCTCGATCCATCCGGAAGTGTCCGAGGCTGCATGCGGGCGGTGAGCCGTTCCTTGGCCTGCTCGATCGTGATGTCAGGTCGCAGGCGCCCATAGGCCGACACGCGGCCGGTACCACGTCGCGAATATTCATCCAGCGGCGTCCTCAGGGGCGTGGCGACCGGCGTGTCCGCGTCGAACGACGCCGGGAGGACGCCGATG
>JAHEFO010000032.1:459-24615 GCA_024640135.1 Acidobacteriota bacterium | reverse complement strand
GGCGGCGTTGCTGCGGAAGTATCTGACGCGCGGGGTGCCGCTGCTCACGGGGCTGAGCGCCACGTACCTCTACCAGTGTGCGCGGGAGTGGCATGACGAATACGACGACGTGCGCGGCGAGCCGGCGGGTCACTTCGTGGTCCTCAGTGGATACGATCGCAAGGCCCGCGAGGTGCTGGTGGCCGATCCGTTGCACGACAACCCGGGGTTCGGCGCGACGAACTACCCGGTCGCGATAGCGCGCCTGACCTCCGCCATCATGCTCGGGATCGTCACCTATGACGCGAACCTGCTGGTGGTGGAACCGGATGTTCCGAAAGGCGGGGTCTGATGCGCTCCCTGATCGTCGTGGAATCGCCGAAGTTGTGGCCGTTGAAAATCCCCGACGCCGAAGTGATCCCGGCGCGGCAGTACCTGACCGATCCTGGGTTTGTGGAACTCAGGCACGCCAGGGTCTTCAACCTGTGCCGCAGCTATGCCTACCAGAGCGTGGGCTACTACGTGTCCTTGCTGGCCGCGGCGCGGGGCCATCGGCCGCTGCCGTCGATTACGACCATTCAGGACCTGCGAACCTCTGCGGTCGTGCGGATCATTTCGGAAGACATCGAAGCGCTGGTGCAGCGAAGCCTGGCACGAATCAAGTCGGACCAGTTCACACTGAGCATCTACTTCGGTCGAAACATGGCGACTCGCTACGATCGAGTGTCGCGAGCCCTCTTCAACTACTTTCCGGCTCCGCTGCTTCGCGCGGAATTCGTCAAGGTCGATCAATGGCGGCTGCACGCCCTGAGACCAATCGCGTCCAGCGACATCCCGGATTCACACCGGCCATTCGTGGTCGAGCAGGCAACCCGGTTCTTCGCGCGGCCGCGCGTCAAGGCCCCGAATGCCCCGCGCTTCGAACTGGCGATTCTGTTTGACCCGAACGAAGTGGACTCTCCGTCCGATGACAAGGCCATCCGCAAGTTTCAGCGCGCAGCCGATGCCCTGGGCATGCGGGCGTCCATCGTGGGCAGCGACGATCTTGGCCGCATCGCCGAATACGACGCTCTGTTCATCCGCCAGACCACGTCGGTCAATCACGTCACCTACCGGTTTGCCAGCCGTGCCGAAGCGGAGGGCCTGATCGTCATCGACGACCCGGAGTCCATTGTCCGCTGCTCGAACAAGGTGTACCAGGCGGAGTTGTTCGACAGACACGACGTGGCCTGCCCGAAGACGCTGATTGTGCATCGCGACAATGCCGGCGAGGTGGGAGGGCAACTCGGATTTCCGGTGATCCTGAAGCGGCCTGATTCCTTCTTCTCGCTGGGTGTGGTCAAGGCCGTCGACGAGGCGCAGTTGGCGGCGCAGTTGGAGACATTCTTTGAGTCGTCGGAGCTGATCGTGGCCCAGGAGTACGTGCCGTCGGAATTCGATTGGAGAATCGGGGTGCTCGACCGGGAGCCGCTGTGGGCCTGCCGTTATCACATGGCGCGCGGCCACTGGCAAATCCAGCGTGTGGCCGAGGGCGGCGATCGCAAGTACGGACGTGTCGAAGCACTGCCGCTGGCGGACGCGCCGCCCGGAGCCGTTGCGGTGGCGGTCAAGGCCGCAGGCCTGATTGGCGACGGCCTGTACGGTGTCGACGTCAAGCAGTCGGGCGACCGCTTCCTCGTGATGGAAGTGAACGACAACCCGAATCTCGAGTTCGGGTATGAAGACGGCGCCTTGAAGGACGACCTCTACGCCATTGTCATGAAGAGCTTCTTCCGGCGGCTCGAGAATCAGGGGCTGAGCCGTCGATGAGTGACGCGCCACGGCGATTATTCGCGGCCACTGGTGTCGAGCTCGAGTACATGATTGTCGACACCGAGTCGCTGGACGTCAAACCCGTCTCCGATGAACTGCTCAAGGCGGTGGCGGGGGACTACGAACAGGAAGTGGAGTTCGGAAACATCGCCTGGTCGAATGAGCTGGCGCTGCATGTCATCGAGTTGAAGACGCTGGACCCCGTGACGTCGCTCAGTGGCCTGGCTGACACATTTCAGTCACACGTCGACCGTATTCAGGCGCTGCTGAAGCCGCTGCACGCGATGCTGCTGCCGACAGCCATGCATCCGTGGATGGACCCGCATCGGGAGCTTCGACTATGGCCCCACGGTTCCGACGTCATCTACAACACGTTCAACCGGATCTTCGATTGCCGCGGGCACGGCTGGGCCAACCTCCAGTCCACGCACGTCAACCTGCCGTTTGGCGACGATGAGGAGTTCGGACGGCTGCATGCGGCCATGCGACTGGTGTTGCCGATACTTCCGGGCCTGGCCGCCAGTTCGCCGTTGATGGACGGACGGCCCAGTGGACGGCTGGACACGCGTCTGGATGTCTACCGGCACAACGCCAATCGGGTGCCGGCGGTGGCCGGGAAGGTCATTCCGGAAGCGCTGTTTACCAGGGCGGACTACGAGGGCTTGTTGCTGCAGCGCATCTACGACGACCTCGAACCTCTCGATCCGGAGGGCGTTCTTCGGCATGAGTGGGTCAACGCGCGAGGGTGCATTGCGCGGTTCGACCGCATGGCAATTGAGATCAGGGTGATCGATGCACAGGAGTGTCCCAAGGCTGATGTGGCGATGGCGGCCGCCGCCACCGGGGTCGTGCGTGCACTGGTTTCCGAACGATGGTCGAGCTACGGGTCCCAGCAACTATGGGATGCCGAGCGCCTGGCGGTGATTCTCACAGATGTGGCCGGGCAGGGCGACACCGCGCTGATCCACGATGAGGCTTTTCTCAGGATGTTCGGCTGGAACGGGCCGGCGCCCGTCTCCGTGGGCGATCTCTGGCGCCATCTGCTGAGCGACGGCGGATCCGAGGGTGTGCCGGACGATGCGCTGGCGACGGTGCAGGCCATCGTTGAACACGGATGCCTGGCTCGCCGCATCATGACCGCCACAGGACCGGCGCCGGACAAGGAGAGGCTTCTGGCCGTCTACCGGCAACTCGCGCAGTGTCTGGTGGACGGCGAGTTGTTTGAGCCGTGAGCGCTCCGATCGTCATCAGCTGTGAGCACGCCGGCAACGACGTGCCGGGCACTTTCGAGGACCTCTTTTCGGGCCGCGCGGCACGCCGGGCGCTGGACAGTCACCGAGGGCACGATCCTGGCGCGCTCGAGGCCGCGCGCTATCTTGCCCGCCGCCTCCAGGCGCCACTGCTGGTTCACACCACCACACGGCTGCTGATCGAGGTGAATCGCTCCATCGGCCACCCGCGCCTGTTTTCCGAGTTCACGGCGTCTGCCGGCAGGAGGCGGCAGGACACGATGCTGCTGCGGCACTACCTGCCGCATCGCCAGCGGGTCACGGCGGCGATTGTACGCGCAGCCGCCCTGGCCACGCCGGTTCTGCATCTCGGCGTCCATTCGTTCGTGCCTTCATTGCACGGACAGGTCCGCCAGACCGACATCGGCCTCTTGTACGACCCGGCCAGACGCCTCGAGCGGAAGCTCTGCGAACGCTGGCAGGGGAGCCTCCAGGAAGTCGGCGACGTCCGCGTCCGACGCAATTACCCCTATCGAGGCAATTCGGACGGCCTGACGACGACGCTGCGACAGCACTTCGGAGCGCGTGAGTACCTCGGTATCGAACTCGAAATCAACCAGGGCCTGCTTGTGGGCACGACCCGCGATCGCCGGCGAGAACTCTTCGACGCACTGGCACAAAGCCTGATCGCTGCTCACGCGGCGCTCCGGTAGTGCGCCAGACCGCGCCAATTACGCGGCGGCCTACCGTTTGGTGGCGGTGATGATGGACTGGCCATTCGGGCAGTCGGGGGTTCGGCCTCCAGTAATGGGCATCGGGCAGGTCACGTTGGCATCGTGCCAGTCCCAGAACTCGTTTCCGGACAGCATTGAGGTGGTCTGTGTGCCGGTGAAGGCAAGACCGTGTCGCGTGTCCGTGGTCCCGCCGTCCTCTGGATAGCAGCCGTCCAGGGAGAGGCCGGGGGTGTTGCTAACCGTGGTCAATTCCCCCAAGAGGCGGTTGGCCGGCATACCAAGGAAGCCCGACGCGATCAACGATCCCTCGCTTGTCGCAGTGAAGGTGATGTCGACAACCTCATTCGGGAGGTTCTGATTGCCGGCGCAGGCTCCGGAGGCGGACGTGACATCAATCTCGAACCGCCAGGTTCCGTTCAGATCGTAGGCATCCGACAGGGGCAGCGTGTACGTGGCGACGGCGAACGCGCCCGCACTGTCGTCCACTCTGACGTCGAACGTGTAGGTAGCGGCTGAGGCTGTTGGCCTGCCGACGAGCGTCATGGCGTTGCCAACCATGATCGCGCTGAGGCCGGCGGGCAGAGACGACGACGCGATGATGTACTGATAGGGGAGTGTTCCGCCGGTGGCCGCAATCTGTCCTGAACTGTAGCCTATGTTGAACCAGGCGCGCGGCAGGACCTGGCTCTGCAACTGAAGCGCCGTTCCTGTTGGCGTGGGGGTCGTGTTTGTCGGGCTCTTGGCCCCCCCAGAGCAGGCCGGGCCCAGGGCAGCCATCGCGAGTACCGACAACAGGAATCTCACCATTCGCTTCTGACTCACCGGAAACCTCCAGACTCCTTCTTCGTTTCCTCGGCTCGTGTCCACGGGGTCCATTCCACTCCGAGAACGTGCTGCTGCATCCATCGGATCTCTTCGATGTCGCGGGTACGCTGGTGACGCGGCTCGCGGAAGCCGTGCGGCTCGCGAGGGAAGCGGATGTAGCGCACCGGCGCCTTGCCGATATCCTTGATGGCCGTGAAGAACATCATGCTCTGCTGCTCGGTGTCGGTTGTGTCCGACATGCCGTGCAGCAGGAGCGTCGGCGTCGTGATATTCGCCACGTGGGTCAGCGCTGATTGCCGCCGGTAGCCTTCGGGGTTGTCCCACGGCGTACCGCCGATATGCCAGAGCCTCACGTCGTTGTTGAAACCGGGGCCGTACTCGGACGTCCAGTCGTAGACTCCAGCGCCGATGGATGCAGCCTTGAAACGGTTGGTCTGCGTGATCGTCCACCCTCCCAGGATGCCGCCGTAGCTCCATCCCCGGAGCGCCAGCCGGTCCGGGTCGGCGATGCCCTGCGCCACCAGCGCGTCCACCCCGGTCATCAGGTCCTGGTAGTCACCGACGCCGATCCCATCGGCCCGGGCGACGGTATTGCCCTCGCGGAGCCGGTCTGTGTATCCGCTGCTGCCCCGGACGTTGGGTGAGAGTGAGGCATACCCCAGGCCCGCATAGATGTGGGCGCTCGCCTGGAAGCTGTTGCGGAACACGCCGGCTGGTCCCCCGTGAATATTGAGCATGAGAGGCACGCGGGCGCCCTCGACATAACCCACAGGCAGGTGGAGCAGGCCCTCGATCTCCGTGCCGTCGGTGCTCTTCCAGGTCACGACCCGCATCGGCGCGAGGGCAATCTTCTGCTCGAAACCTGGATTGGCGTCCGTCAGCCGGACGGGCTCCCATGGCTCGACTGACGACGACCAGAGGTCGGCCGGTGTGTCGAAATCGCTGAAGCTGTAGACAAGCCTGCTGCGGTCCCGAGAATACGACTGCGCATTGAACGTCCCCGGCATCTTCGTCAATTGCTCGAAGACGCCGGTTTCGACGTTCATCCGAAACAGGTGCGTGTCCGTACCCTGCTGGCCGTTGAACAGCACGTGCCGGCTGTCTGGCGTCCACACCGCATTGCTGATCCCGCCCTCGTACTCGCCCGACACCAGGAGGTGTTCCCTCGTGTTCGGATTCATGAGGTAGATCTTCGGGTTCCGGTTCATCCATTGCCGGTCGTCAGCCGCCGTGTACAGAAAGACGCGACCGTCCGGCGCCCACGACACGCCGCCTTCCGGCGCACCATTGTCGGTCAGCCTGGTTGTGAGCGTGTCAGCGACGGTGACGATGTAGAGCTCGTTCTTATCGGCGTCGTTCCGGCGGTTGCTCTGACGCGCAACAAAAACCACCCGTTTGCCGTCGGGCGAGGGGTCGAAGTCGCCGATGATGAACTGTTCGCTCGTGATCCGCGTGGCCACCTTCGATGCGATGTCGAACCGCCACAGGCTGCTCCAGTAGGACGCTTCCTGGCCGTTCGGGCCCTCGTCCACCAGGATGGCGTCGTCCTTTGCGTCAATAGCCTTCTGTTCGGCTTCCGGCCGCTTGTCATTGGCCCGGAAGAAGATCGCCGTGGAGTCGGCAGCCCAGACGTACTGGCTGACAGCGGTGTCGTGTGTGGTGAGGGGAATGGCTTCGCCGCCGGCGGTGCGCATCCAGAACAGCTGGTTCTTGTTCTCGACGGAACGCGTAAACGTCAGGTACTTCCCGTCGGGCGAGAACTGAAAGTTGTTGCCGCCCTCCTTGCCGATGTACTCGAACGGCTCGCCACCCTCGGCCGGCACCATGAAGTACTTGCTCTCGCGTTTGTTGTCCTTCCAGTTGAGGTCGGATCGCGAGTAGAACACCCAGCGGCCGTCAGGCGACATGAGCCCGTTGCTGACGTTCACCATGTCCAGGCTGTCGTCGACCGTCATGGGACGCCGCGCGTCCTGGGCCGCCGCGGCCGCAATCGTAAGGGTGAGCGTGGCCAGCACGACGCCGGGCCGTGACCACGCCATTGCGTGTGTGATGCGCACGGGGTTTTCAGCCTCCTGCCCGGCCCGCATGGACGGGACGGGCCATGCTACCGTACGCGGGGCGTCCCTTCAGGGGCGCCAGCCTTGCGGTGGTCGTTGCTGTAGAGCCGGCTCAGCGTTGCTGGGGGTTGCCGTCGGCCTGCGCCAGGGACCAGTCGCGGCGCGTGTCGGTTACCGGCTGCAGAATCCAGAAACTCACCGCGACCATGATGAGGAGCGACGCAAGGGCGAGCGCCTGGCCGGTCAGCGGTGCGAGGCCGCCCCGGCTGACCGCGACCCATGTAATCGCGCTCCACAGGACAGGACCTGAAACCGCGGAGAACCGGCCGACCATCCCGTACAGGCCATAGAACTCGCCCACTCGATCGGGCGGGGTCAGTCGCAGCATGTAGGGCCGGTCCGCGGCCCAGACGCCGCCCAGCGCGATTCCCGCCATGATGGCGACCAGGAACAGCCAGCCGATCGGCAGCGTGAGGAACCCGACAGTCGTTGCCAGTCCGAACGTGACCATCCACAGTACCAGGACAATGTTCAGCGTCCGGCGGGGGCCGATCCGGTCGGTGATCCAGCCCCACGCCAGGCCGCCCACGATGGCGAACACGATCGCCGACATGAGCACGAGTCGGGCCTGCGCCTCGCCGGCCTCACTGGAGAGTCCGGTCGCCACGGCCACGTTGACGGTGTACAGGGACATGTAGGAGATCACCGTGTTGATGGCATCCGTGTAGAACGCCCGGCCCACGAGGAAGCGGAGCAGGCCAGGATATTGCTGTCCGGATCTGAGCGTGCGAATGGTCTCCAACGTGGATTCGCGGATGACCCGCCAGCCAAATACCGGTCTCGGGTTGGGATTGCCCCGCTCTTTGACGAACAGGAAACAGGGAACGGCGAACACCAGGAACGCCACGGCGATGATCGTGAACAGCAGGGAACGCTGGTCCGTCGCGACAACGAAGCCGAGGCCGACGGCGAGGAACGAGCCGAGGTATCCGATGCCGACGCCAAGGCCGCCGACGCGGCCCCGGTTCTCTTCCGTTGTCACCTCCGGCAGAAGCGCGTCATAGAATTGCAACCCGGCCTGATAGGCGGCGTTCGCGACGATGAACAGTAGTGCCGACAGTGCAAACGGTCCGCGGCTCAGCAGGGCCGTGCACACACAACACAGCAGGGTGCTCCAGACGAGGAACGGCATCCGGCGCCGGGCACGGTCGGTCATGGCACCCAGAAGCGGGGAGAGCAGGAAGATCGAGCCCATCGACACCGCCGTGATCAGGCCATATGCCGCATCCGCCCGATCGACGCCCACCTCCGCGCGCACGTACAGGGAGAAGTACAGCGACACGACCCCCATTGAGAAGATGGTGTTGGCCAGGTCGTAGAGCACCCAGGACACGACGGCGCGGCGGGGGATTGTGGGCCGCGGCATTGGACGGGTCAGGCGATCACTGGAAACCGGTCGTACGCGTCCTTGACCGCACGCCAGGCGGCCTCCGCGCGGGCGGCGCGCCGCTCGTGGCGATCGTCCTGCTGGAACTGGTCCATGTCACACTCCGCGCCGACCGCCAGGTGGATGGGCACCCGCTTGAGCCGACGGGCCTCCCCGATCTCCACCTGCACGGTGTCGGGAGGCGGCATGAAGTGGTAGGTCGCCATGGCCATGGGATAGAAGTGCGTCGGCCGTGACGCGCGCTGGGCCATCAGGAAGAACATCTCCACGCTTTGCGCGTCAAACGGTGCGACCTCGACGACGCCCTCGGCGTTCATGCGATCCCGCCCGCCGCTGGGGGCCACATAGATGGCGTGTCCGCCCTCCGACAGCAACTCGGTCATCTTCTCCAGAGCCTTGCGGTTGTGCAACTGCTTGGCGGCCCGCTGTTCGGGCGGGTGATCGATATGGCGCTTCGAATGGATGCACAACAGGTTACGCCCGATGCTGAACGGCGCGGTCAGTGGATCAGTCGTCACACGTTCGCCGGCGACGAAGATCATCTCCTTCCCGATTGAGGGAAACTCGTCCTCCAGCATGACGCTGATGGCCTGCGGGTCACCTTCCGTCTGGTGATTGGCGAGAAAGATCACGTTGTCGCCGGCCGCGAGTTGCGCGGCCAGCCGTCTGAGGTGTTCCACGCCCGACAGCGTCGATCGCGACTTGTCCATCATGGGCCGCAGGAACTCCACGCCGAACGTGTAGTAGTCGAACGGCGCTGTGACTTGCCGGTGGAACGGCTCGAACACGAACGGCGTCCGCACCTGTTCGCCAACCAATTGCAGGAACGTCTTCAGCAGCCGGTCCGCCGTTTCCGGCGGCTCGCCCGCCTGGGCGACGATCGCGCGATAGGTGGTGCCCACCTCGTTGAGGATCTGCTGATATTTCTGGGGTATCGCTGTGAGGACCATCTCTAGAATTCTCCTCCGGAACGGCTTGGCGGCATGTCTCTCGACACGGCAGTGCGGTACCCGGTCACCGCAATATGCCTCGCCGCGTCCACCTCCACCATGGTGTAGGCATTGTGGTCCAGGCCGGAGCCCTCGACCACGGCTCGTTGCGTGTAGTAGTGGATGCCGTTGACCTGCGCCCAGGCGCCAGCGTGGTCATGGCCCGTGAACACCGCGAGGACTTTCTTCGACCGCTCGAGTACGGCTCGGACCTCCGGGCTGTTTTTTACGTGCAAGTCGCCTTCGGCGTCAAGCCGCTGGTGCGCCAGAACAATCACCGGTTCATGCGCCGCGGAGAGTTCCTGCTCCAGCCACGCCACCTCGGCCGCCGGGATCCAGGTCTCGCGCCAGTCGAACTGGCCGTGATCGTAATCCCGGCCGCTCTCACTGTAGCAGGCGTCGAGGACAATCAGGCGCAGGCCCTGATGGCTGAACGCGTAATAGCTCCGGTCAGGCGCAATGCCGGTGTTGGAGATGCCGGACAACATCTGCGGCTTCGAGATGTTGTCCATGTCGTGATTGCCCAGCACGTGATACGTCGGGCCGCCAAAGCGCTGGATCTCGGCTTCGATCCTGGCCAGGTGCGACAGCGTTCTGGCCTCCGGCTCATTCGGCGCCATGTCCTTGATGTCGCCCAGGACGCCAAGAAATGACGCCCCCGCATCGCGGAGGGCCGCCACGGCTTCACCCAACTTGGCCAGAGACTCACGATAGAAACGCGTGCCGACCGGGTCGGCGTCGGCGTAATGGGAGTCGGTCACGAGGCCGAAGCGGACCCGCGCCTGGGCCTTGACCGGAATGCCGGAGGCCGCCATGCAGGCCAGGGCGCTGGCGGACACGCCCAGGAAGTCGCGACGGTCGATCGTCCACGGGAGACCTTGTCGATACATTCGAAAGAGAGTCTACTCCGGACGTAGAATTACGCCATGCGCAACCCGAATCTCGATGCCGCGACACTGGTGCGCGGCGTGGCCCTTGCCGGGGCCATCGCTGTCCTGTCGTCGTTCGTGTCAGGACAGACCCAGGCCGCCAAGCCGGTTTTCGAAAACGGACAGGCCCAGATTGTGCCGGCCTTTGAGGACTCCACGCAGTGGATTCATCAGCGCCTGTGGGTCGAAACAGAGTTTGATTCGGATGGCGACCGGCAGAACGATCGCATGCACGTGGATGTGACCCGCCCTCGCCAGACGGAGACCGAAGGGCTGAAGGTGCCGGTGATCTACGAGTCGTCGCCCTATTTTGCCGGCACGTCAGGAAATCGGGAGTTCCTGTGGGACGTCAAGCAGGAGGTCGGCGCTGAGCCACCGTCGCGACAGCATCAGCCCGGCATTGATTTCAAGGCCGACCGGACAAACATCTCCAATGCGCAGGTCAACGCGTGGGTGCCACGCGGTTTTGCGGTGGTGCATTCGGAAGCGCCTGGAACGGGGTTGTCCCAGGGGTGTGTCACGGTCGGCGGTCCCCCGGAACGCCTGGCGCCCAAAGCCGTGGTCGACTGGCTCAACGGCCGCGCGAAGGGATTCACCACGCCGGACGGCACGGAGCAGGTTGTGGCCACATGGTCCACAGGCAAGGTCGGCATGACCGGGACGTCGTACAACGGGACGATTCCGCTGGCTGCGGCCACCACCGGCGTCGCCGGACTTGAAGCGATCATTCCCATCGCGCCGAATACGTCCTACTACCACTACTACCGGTCGAACGGGTTGGTGCGTCACCCCGGCGGATGGCTCGGCGAGGATATCGATTTTCTCTACGACTTCGTCAACAGCGGCGACCCGGCTCGTCGTGCCGTGTGCAACGCGATCTATCGTGATGGCGAATTCGTGGAAGGGCGTGACCGCCGTACCGGTGACTACAACACGTTCTGGATTTCGCGTGACTTGCTCCCGCTCGTCGGGAACGTGAAGGCCGCGGTGTTGATGTCGCACGCCTTCAACGACTGGAATGTCGTGCCCGAGCACAGCGTGCGGATCAGCAATGCGCTCAAGGGCCGCGTGCCGCTCCAGCAGTATTTTCATCAGGGTGGGCACGGCGGTGCGCCTCCGATGGAGTTGATGAACAAGTGGTTCACCCGGTATCTCTACGGCGTGGAGAACGGCGTCGAGAACGATCCAAGGGCGTGGATAGTCCGGGAGGCCGCTCCGGCACCAGAACCCGCGGTGACGGGGGGGCGACGTGGCCGGGCCCCGACGCCGGCTCCGACGCCGTATGCGGACTATCCCAACCCGGACGCATCGTTCGTGACGCTGAGGCTGACGAAGGGGGGCGCCTCCCGTGGGGGCCTCACGGCCGCGTCGCCGTCCGGAGGACAGGGGGCAGAGTCCCTGGTGGACAACGTCGAATTGAGTGCGCCGGAACTGGCACTCGCGGCGGAGTCGCCCAACCGTCTCCTCTACGCCACGGCCGAGCTGACAGAAGGTCTGCATCTCTCCGGAACGGTGCAGGTGACTGTGCGAATGGCCTCAAGCAAACCGGCCGCGAACCTGTCCGTGTATTTGGTGCAACTGCCATGGACCGAGGGACCGATTGGGACCTCGAATCTGATTACGCGCGGCTGGGCGGATCCGCAAAACCACCGGGCGCTCACTGGCGGCGGGGACTATCACTCACTGGAGCGCGGTGTGCCACTGAAGCCGGGAGAGTTCGTGACCCTGACCTTCGATCTGGAACCCGACGATCAGATCATCCCGGCGGGCAAGCGCATCGGCCTGATGATTTTTTCGAGTGATCGCGACTTCACGCTGTGGCCGGAGCCCGGAACCGAACTGACGGTGGACCTCGATGCCACGCGGTTGCGGCTGCCTGTCGTGGGCGGGGCGGCTGCATTGGCTCGAGCCGCCAGGACGCCTGTCAGGTAGTATCTACCCATGCGTCATCGCTGGGTCGTGATGGCCCTGCTCGTCGCCGTGATCGTTCCACTCGCGGCGCAGCGGGGCGGGCGCCGTTTTGGCGGCGGCTTCGGGCGGTTCACGCCCGCGCCAGTCGCGTCACCCTACGACGCCAAGTTCGCGATCGTCCGGCTCTGGTACCCCAACTATCCTGGTTGGTCGTATGACTGGCCGGACATGGAACAGAACCTGAACCTGATCCTGCCCGCATTGACCTCGATCGAGCCCAGCCCAACGGGCGGAAACATTCTCCGGATGGACGATCCCGAACTGCTGAAGTTTCCGATCGCGTATCTGTCAGAACCCGGGTACTGGTATCCCAGCCAGTCCGAGGTCGAAGGGTTGCGGACGTACATCAAGAAGGGCGGCTTCCTGATCGTCGACGACTTCCATTTTCAGAACGAATGGAATGTGTTCGAGGTGGCGATGACACGTGTCCTGCCGGACGCGCGGATCGTGCGCCTC
Source organism: Acidobacteriota bacterium (assembly GCA_024640135.1). Taxonomy (GTDB): domain Bacteria; phylum Acidobacteriota; class Vicinamibacteria; order Vicinamibacterales; family SCN-69-37; genus SYFT01. Next base: position 12,187 of record JAHEFO010000032.1, on the reverse strand, counting down.
GACGTGTCGCATCCTGTTTTCAATACGTTCTTCGCCATCAAGACGCTCGACGTCCCGTATCCGGGCAGCCTTGGACAGCAGGGGCTCACGGGCGAGTTCTACGGCATCCACGAGGACAACGATCCGGCCAAGCGGTTATCGGTCGTGATCAACTACAACATGGACATCGGCGACTACATGGAACACTCGGCAACTGGACGCTACGCCGTAGATCCCAGCAACGAAGCCTACAAGTTCGGCATCAACTATCTGCTGTACGGCATGACGCGGTAGAACACCCGCTTGGTCCCCGCCCGCTTGACTTCTGTTAGTTGTGTGTCTACATTGTTGTCGTATTCGTGACAACAATGTAGACAAGTATGCCGCAGTCCCCAACGTCATCCGTTCTCGGTGAATTCGAGGTGGTCGTCCTCCTGGCCGTGCTGCATGTGGTCGAGCGCGGGGATGTCGCCTATGGTTCGTCCGTCCGCGACGAAATCGAGTCGCGTGCGAGTCGGCCGGCGGCACGGGGCGCCGTGTACATCACGCTCGACCGGCTCGAAGAAAAGGGGCTGCTGGTCTCGAGACAAGCTGCCGGGCCGGTCGTCCGCGGCAACCGGCCGCGACGGCTCTTCAGGATCACGGCCGACGGACTGCGCGGCTTGCGGCAGTCGCTGAGTGTGGTCGCCCGGATGCAGAGCGGGCTTGAGTTGATTCTCGGGGATCTGTCATGAAGCCATGGTTCTGGGGGTTCGTCAACCGGCGCCTCGGGCGCTACCTGCCACCCGATCGCGCGGCGTCTGTCGCCGGCGATTTGCTCGAGGACTTCGACCGGCGATGCCGGCGGCAGGGACGTGTTCGCAGCGAGTGGTGGCTGCTGGTCGAGGCGCGATCAACGGCCCGCATGTATCACGCGGCGGCGCGATCATCGGTGCCGTCCCGCCCTGGCATACTGACCACACTGGCCAATGGCTTGGCCGACCTCCGTCTGTCAGTCCGTACTCTGTCGCGGCAACCTCTGCTTGTGCTTGCCGCCGTCATACCCGTGTCACTCGCGATCGCGGCAAACACTGCGCTGTTCTCGCTCACTGACGGTCTGCTGTTCCGTGAACTGCGGCTGGTGCGCGACGCCGGGTCGGTCGTCGCCATCGGCTTTGACCCGGGTGCCTATCTGCACATGGAAGAGGTCACAGCGGCCCGCAGCCAGTTGGCGACCGCGCCCTGGCTGACCGATCGGATCTGGACACGTTCGCATGTCGTGCTCGACGAGAACGTGCAGTGGCGAGGCACGGAGTTGGTTGAACGCGCCGTGTCACAAAACTTCTTTCAAGTACTCGGCGTGCCGACGACAATCGGCAGGGGCTTCCTGTCCAGTGACCTTGACGCGGGTGGTCCGCCGCCGGTGGTGCTCGGCTATGAGCTGTGGCGCGCGCAGTTCGCCGCCGATCCGGCGATTCTGGACTCGCCGATCGATCTGGCCGATGTCCAGGTTCGGGTGGTTGGCGTCGCGGCGCGGACCTTCGATTTTCCGGGTCAGACCAATGTGTGGTCCCTGTACGACGCCCACGACGTCGATTCGCTGCCGGCATACGCGAGAGTCTCGGATCGCATGAGCGTTGACGCAGTGCGGGCGCAGGCGCCGTACCCGCTCAGGATCCGCCCGCTGGCCGAGGCGACCCGCCCGAATGGCGCGCTGGCCGTCGGCTTCCTGTTCGGCGCCGCGGCGTTGTTGTTGCTGGTTTCGTGGCTGCAGGTGGGAGCGCTTCTGTTCTCACGCATGGCCGGGCGGTCGCCGGAGATCGGCGTTCGGCTGGCGCTGGGCGCGGGTCGCGGCCGGCTGCTGAGCGCATTCGCACTCGAAGGCGCCGTGATCGCGTCCCTGGCGCTGGGCCTGGGCTGGTTGGCGGCGCCGTCACTCGTCGCGGCGGTGGTCGCCATCCTGCCGCCGCAGCTCACCCAGGGGCAGCAGGTGGCGCCCGACCTGCGCACCCTGGTCTTTGCCAGCACCGCCGCTGGCACCGGCGTGCTCCTGCTGGCTGTGCTGCCAATGGAATTGCTGCGTCGCGCCAATCCGCTCCAGTTACTTCGAGGCGTCTCCACCACCGGTGGCGGCAGGTCGATTCACACTGTTCGGACGTCGATCTTGCTGGCCCAAGTCACCGTGACCGTGGTGCTGCTCTACGTGTCGGGCCTGGTCGCCCACAGCTTCGTCAGGATTGCCACGTTTGACCTTGGATTCGATCCAGGCGGTGTGCTCGTGTGGCGCGTGCCGCGGGTCGTCAGCGAGGGCGGTCCGCTCCCACGCGACCCGGCCGCTCGCGCGGCCTTCATGGCCGAACGGAAAGCGGAACAAGCCAGGCAGTTCGCGTTGGTCTCCACCGCCAACGAGAGCCTGCGCGCCTCTGCTGAGATCGCCAGTGCCGCCGCATCACGGTACTACCCGGTGATTCGCACGCAGTCAAAATCACCGATGACACTTCCGGATCTCCCAAGTACCTCTGCCATTGATGTGCGCACCAACAACGTCACGCCTGAATTCTTCGACACGCTGAAGCTGCGCCTCGTCGAAGGCCGTACCTTCGAGCAGGAGGCCCGCGGCGGGTCCTACGACGCAGTGGTCGTTAACGAAACGCTGGCGGCGCAACTGCGCCCACAAGGTCCGGTGATTGGCCTGCGCATCAAGGTGGCCGGCATCACGGCGGTTTCCGGCGCGCCCATCGTCGGCGTCGTGGCGGACTATGTCGATCAAACTCCCGACCAGCCGCCGGACCCGCAGGTGTTTCTGCCGACACCGCCCGAACGCGGCGTCTCCCTGTGGATGGGACTGGTTCGTGTCGCGGCCAATGAGGACGCCGCGCGGGCCCGCATCCGGGAAGTGGTGGAGCAGACGTGGGGAACCGGCACCGGAACGACGTTTACGACGATGGCTGACGAGATCTCTCGCGCCACCGCACCGTGGCGGGGCCGAACGATCGTGGTGTCGTCGCTGGCCGCGCTGTGCCTGCCGCTGGCCATCGTCGGGCTGGTTGGTGCGCTCAGCTACGAGACGCGTAGCCGCGCCAGGGAAATCGCCGTCCGCCTGGCACTGGGCGCCCACCCGGGTCACATCCGCCAGCGAATCGTGGGCCGGGCGCTGGCCTCAGTCGCCGCGGGCCTCGTCGCCGGCTTGGGTGGCGGATGGTTTGTAGGCCGGCTCATGGGCAACTACCTTTTCAACGTCGCCGCGGCCGATCCGTGGGCCATGAGTGCGGTAGGTGGTGTATTGCTGCTGGCTGCGTGGCTGTCCGCGCTCGGCCCAGCTTGGCGTGCGTCGCGCACTGATCCAGCAGGCGTGCTTCGGGAAGGCTGACAGCGAGGCGCACCAAGCTACCTTGGAAGCTCCTTCAGTTCCTCCATGCCTCGTGTGCCTTCACCGGATGGCGAACAGGTGCCGCTCGCCGCGGATAAAGATCGTCCCGGCGGCCAGGGCGGGTGACGCCCAGATGGGTTCGCCGATCGAGTTCGTGCGCAGAATCTCGTGGGTCGGGCCTGCCCGCAGGACAAACGTGTCACCGTCTTCACTGGTCATCAAAATCTTGTCGCCAAACGACACGGCCGACGCGCGGAACGTTGCGGGCACGGGCACCCGGCCTCCTTCATACACCAGCGCTCCCGTCCGCGCGTCGAGGCAGGTGGTGATGCCGCTGTCGGTGAAGAGATACAAGTAGTCGCCAACGGCAATAGGTGACGTCACGTACGCCGTGCCCTTGTTGTGCTTCCACGCAATGCGCGACGCGTCGTCGGCGGCATCCGGACGGATGGCGAGCAGCACCTTGGCCGAGTTGCCGGCCGAGGCGAACACCAATCCATGCGCTTGCACCGAACTGGGAATGGGATGACTGCGCGTGCCCTCGGTGCGCCATCGCTCCTTGCCCGTGAGAGGGTCGTAGGCGATCACGTTCTCTGCGCCTGAGGCTACGAGGTCGACACGGGAACCGGCATTGACGAGCACCGGTGTCGCCCAACTTCGCCGATTGGCGCGTTCGGCCCGCCACACCTCCTCGCCGGTCTTGCGATCAAAGGCCAGAATCCGGGACTCTGCTCCCATTTCCTGATCGACCTGAAGGATGACGAGGTTCTTATAGAGAATGGGGGATGTGCCCGGGCCCAGGCCGGCCTTCGCCACGTTGCCCAGGCTGACCTGCCACTTGAGCTCGCCATCCACCGTGTAGGCGTAGAAGCCATGTGCCTCGAACGACACATACAGCATCGCGCCGTCAGTCACCACCGATGCCGATGCATACGTGTTCAGGCGATGGCGGTTGTCATACATCGCGCCGTCGTACGGCGTGTGCTGCCACAGAATCTTGCCAGACCCGGCGTCCACGGCAAGGACGCTGAGGGCATAGTCGTAGTCCACGGCCGTGCTGTCAGGGTTGAGGTAACCGGGCTTCATGTCAAAACCCAGGTGGTCCGGCGCCGTGCGGCCAGGCACATGTCTGCCCTGGACGGATGTCGTAAGAAAGACACGATCGCCCCAGACGATAGGCGAGGAATGGCCGCGGCCGGGAATTTCCGTCTTCCAGACCACGTTCCGGGTGTCGGACCAGGTGTCCTGATAGTCACCGGTCGCAATACCCTGTCCGTCCGGGCCCCGCCACTGTGCCCAATGGGGATTGTGCAGCGCCGGTTCTGGGCTCGTGGCGACGTGCTGCTCTGTGCCGGCCGGCCAGCCCGCCACCGCGGCGAGCACCACGAGCGCGAGCGCCCTGGTCACCGACGCTCCTGGGCAATCGCGGCGATCACGGCCTTCACGAGATCTTCGGGGAGGTCCGCGACATTGGCGTCCTCGCACGCGAGTTGGGCGGCTTTGATCGTGTCCTGATACTGCGTGAGGTAGGTCCTGCAGTTCTCGCACTCGGCGATGTGTGCCTCGATATCCTGCCGCTCGGCCGGCACCAGCTCATCTTCGAAATACTCCCTGAGAAACCGCGACACGTCTCGACAGGTCATGACGGATCTCCAGTCAAGCGGCGCGCGATGAGCGTCCGCAGGGCCATCCGCCCCCGGTGCAGGCGAATCTTGACGGCGTTGGGGGTTGTATCCACGATGGTCGCCGTCTCCTCCCTGGACATCCCTTCCACATCGCGCAGTAGAAGCGTCGTGCGGTAAGTCTCGGGAAGGGTCTCGATGTCCTCACGCACCTGTTGCGCCACTTCCTTATGCGCGAGCGCCACTTCCACGCGCTCCGGCCACGGGGCAAAGGTCTCTGCATGCACGCCCCCCGGAAGGAAGCGGGGCAGGTACCCCGCGACGGCCTCTTCGGGCATCCTCGGGCGGTCGTGCAGTTTCTGCAGGGCGGTCTTCACGGCGATCGTATGCAGCCAGGTCGAGATCGACGAGTCAGCCGGCAGCGACGCGCGGTTCTGGAACGCGGCCACGAATGCCGCCTGCACCACCTCGCGTGCGTCGTCTTCATCGTGGAGCATGCGCCGGGCGATGGACATCAATCGGCCGCCGTACGTGCGGACGAGGGTCTCGAAGGCCTGTCCGTCACCAGACCGCAGTGCCTCGATGAGTGCAGCTTCATCCATGGGATGTACGAACAGTAGCAGATGTCATGACCCTGACACCAAGTTCCTTCTTCCTGAATCCGGCGGCCTTGCTGAACCCCGCCAGCGGGGCCGGCAGATCGACATCGACCTTGATGTCCCCGGCACAGACGCGATGTGTCGCCAGGTGCGCGACCCAGTCATCCCACCAGGGAGTCACGCCGCGGGCCAGCGGTTCAAGAACCACCAGCGTGACGCCTCGGCTCAGGAGCTGGTCGACGGTGTCCAGCAACCGCGCGCGATCGGACTGTGCCAGTTCGTTGACCGACCATCCCGCGATGAGTCCCGTCGTCGCGAGGCTGGCGTTCGAGTGGCGCAGCAGGTTTCTGGCGGCGGTGACCATGTCGCCGCGCACGGCATGACCCGGCAGGCCCATGGCGCGCCAGTTCCACCGCGCCTCATCGAGGACCCAGGGGTGCGTGTCGATCCCGGTAATGGATGGCGGCGTGTCCTGCATCAGTGCCCAGGCGGCGCTCGAGACCCCGGTGCCGCACCCGAGATCGACCAGGGTCTCGAGATCGGTCCGCACGTCCGTCCGGGCCAGGGCCGCCTGCGTCGTCAGGAGGTGGAGTGGGGCGTAGAAGAGCGCAAACGCCGCCCGTTTGCCCGCCGAATCAAGAGGGGAGCGATCCGGCAGCTGGCCGCGGCGCTGGACGTACCTGGCAGAGAGCGCACGCACCGCCCGCGTGAATTCCTGTCGTGTCAGCTCGGCCAGGTGCCGCTGCTCCAGCGCCGCGAGCCACGTCGTGAAGACAGCGTTGTCCACGGCAATACTGCTCAGCGTGTCTGGGTGTACCGCGAGGCCAGGGGGTGGCCCACGTGCGGAGCCATCGCCAAGGCGGCATCCGAGACGGCGTTGATGTCCACACCGGTCTCGATATCAAGTCCGTGCAGCATGTAGAGCAGGTCCTCCGTGGCGAGGTTGCCGGTCGCCCGCGGGGCGTACGGGCACCCGCCAAGGCCGCCGGCGGATGCGTCGAATGTGGTGATGCCGAAGTCGAGCGCCGCCAGGACATTGGCCAGCGCGGTGCCGCGTGTGTCGTGAAAATGCAGGGCCAGATCAGTGGGAGAAACGGCTGCCAGCAGCTCCGGCAGGAGTGCCCGCACCTGACCGGGATGGGCGACGCCGATAGTGTCGCTGACGGCGACGGCAAACACGCCCATGTCCACCAGCTGCCGCGTCAGGGTGACCACGCGCTCGACGGGGACCGGACCTTCGAACGGACACCCGAACGCGGTCGAGAGGTAGCCGCGGACGCGAAGCCCGGCCGCGAGCGCCGCTAATGCGACCTCGCGAGACGTCTGCACCGACGCGTCGATCGTTCGATTTGTGTTGCGCTGACTGAATGTCTCCGAGGCAGCGACGAAGATTGCCACGTCGGTCACGCCCGCAGCCTGGGCCCGTTCCAGGCCCTTCATATTCGGAACGAGGGCCGAGTACCGCACATCCGGCCGTCGCGTGATGCCCGCAAACACCTCGCCGGCGTCATCGAGTTGCGGAATCCACTTCGGACTCACGAATGCCGACACCTCGATGTGACGGAGGCCCGCAGCACTGAGGCGATCGACGAAGGCGATCTTGGCGTCGGTGCTGATCCGCGCCGCCTCGTTCTGGAGACCATCCCGGGGGCCCACCTCCATCACGGTCACGGTCCCTGGCAGCGACGCCAACGGCTACTCCAACTCCACGAGCACCGTCGTGGGCTGCACCAGTTCGCCCACCTGGCAGTGGACCGCCTTGACGACGCAGGCGCTTGGAGCCCGCAGAGGCATCTCCATCTTCATCGCCTCGACCACCACCAGCGGATCGCCCTCAGCGACCGCGCTGCCGGCCGTGACGTGCACACTGACAACCGTGGCTGACATCGGCGACCTGATGCTGTCGTCGACGACCCGGTGGCGGGCTCGTGAGGAGGCGGGGTGAGCCTGCCACTCGGTCCCCGCGCCGTCCATTTCAGTCCAGATGCTCTGGTCGGCTCGCGCCGCGCTGGCGGTGCTGACCTGGTCCGCGTGGGTAATCGACCATCTGCCATCGGGACGAGGCATGACGACGAATTCACCGTCGACACCCTCGACCGTCACTGATGTGCCGTCCACGGTGACGAGCCACTCGCGCTGGCCGTTGCTGACACGCCATTGGGCCGCCATGACTACCAGGCCACCGGTCCGAATGTCGACCAGGGGTCGATGCCAGTGGCGGTCTCCCCAGCTCTCCCTGGCGACGCCGATCCGGACATTGCAGCGTCCGCCATCACCGCCGCCAGTGCCACCTGGGCGAGCGCCGCGTCGTCTCCCGCTGGCGCCGTGAAATCCGCCAGGTGCTCTTCGATGAAACGGGTATGGATGCGACCGGCGCGCACGTCGGGATGGCCGAGTAGCGCCAGCAGGAACGGGATGTTATGTCGAAGACCAAGAATCTCGAACCCGCGCAGTGCCAGGGCCGCCCGGGCCCAGGCGATGTCGCGTGTTTCACCCGACGTGATGACCTTGGCCACCATTGGATCGTAGTGGACGGTAATCTCCTGGCCTTCCCTGACGCCGGCATCGACGCGCACGCCGGGGCCCTGGGGTTCGCGATAGCGGAGCAGGAGTCCGGTCTGCGGCAGGAAGTTCGCGGACGGGTCCTCTGCATAGACGCGGCACTCAACCGCGGCCCCTCGCATGGTCAGGTCCTCCTGCCGGAAGGGAAGACGCTCCCCGGACGCCACCAGGAGTTGTGCGCGCACCAGGTCGATACCCGTCACCGCCTCTGTCACGGGATGTTCCACCTGCAGGCGCGTGTTCATCTCGAGGAAGTAGAAGTCCTCGCCGGAGACAAGAAACTCGATGGTGCCGGCGTTCACATAGCCCACAGCCCGGCACGCCGCCACGGCCGCCTGGGTGATCCGCTCGCGGAGCGCCGGCGTGACGGTTGGCCCCGGAGACTCTTCGATGACCTTCTGATGGCGGCGCTGCAGCGTACAGTCACGCTCGAACAAGTGCACCGTGGAGCCGTGGCCGTCCGCCAGGACCTGGACTTCGATGTGCCGTGGGCGCTCGATGAGGCGCTCGACATACAGCGTCCCGTCGGCAAACGCGCGGTCGGCCTCCCGGCGGGCGGCGTCGATTGCTTCGGCGGCTTCGGCTTCCGTGCGGACGATGCGCATGCCCTTGCCGCCACCACCGGCGGACGCCTTGAGAAGGGCGGGGTACCCGACGCGCGCCAGTGAGTCGAGCACGTCCGCCGCCTCCTGGCTCTTCGGGGTGTTCCCGGGGACAACCGGGACTCCAGCTTGTGCGACGGCAGCCCGGGCAGCGGTCTTCGACCCCATGCGTTCGATCACCGGCGACGGCGGGCCGATGAACATCAGGCCGCGGTCTTCACACCGGCGCGCGAAGCCGGCGTGTTCAGAGAGGAAGCCGTAGCCCGGATGAATCGCATCGGCTTCCGTGCGCGAGGCGGCGTCGAGGATGGCCGGCACGTTGAGGTAGCTGGCGGCGGCCGCCGGCGGCCCGATGGGCACGGCGTCGTGGGCGGCCATCACATGCGGGGCGTCGGCGTCGGCCTCGGAGTAGACGGCCACCGTTCTGATGCCCATCTCCCGGCACGCGCGGATGATCCGCAGGGCGATTTCACCCCGGTTGGCGATGAGGACCCGGCGCATCATGACTGCCAGGACGCCCGTCGTTTCTCGAGGAACGCGCCGAGGCCTTCCTGACCTTCGGGTGAAACCCGCTGCGTGGCGATCGCGTCGACGGTGTGTTCGAGCACATCAGCGGGCCGTTCTCCGGACACCCGGCTCAGGAGACGCTTGGTCGCCGCCACCGCGCCAGGCGCAGTCTTGAGGAATTGCGCGACATGGCGGTCGACCGTCAAGTCCAGCCGGTCTTCCGTCACCACGTCGTGCACCAGTCCGATTTCCTTCGCGCGGTCAGCGGAGAACCGCGCGCCGCTCAGGCACAACTCGCGCGCCGCCGACAGTCCGATCTTCCGCACGACGTACGGTGAAATCATGGCCGGCAGGATGCCCAGCACGACTTCCGTGAAGCCAAATGTCGTCGCGTCGGCTGCCACGACGAGATCACAGACGGCGGCCAGGCCGGCCCCGCCGCCGAGTGCCGCGCCGTGGACGCGTCCAATCAGCGGCACGGGCAGTGAATCCAGCGCGAGAAACATCGATGCGGCCAGGCGGGCGTCGGCCAGGTTCTCTTCGCGGGAATACCCCGCCATCTTCGACATCCACTTCAAATCGGCGCCGGCGCAGAACGAGCTGCCCGCCCCGCGCAGGACGACCACACGCACGGAGCCGTCGGAAGGCACGTTCGAGGCGAACGATGACAGGTCCTCGATGAGGCGTTCGTTGAACGCGTTGCGGACGGCCGGTCGATTGAGGGTGACCGTGGTCACCGGCCCGCTGGAGACAGTAATGGTCGTCATCATTCACATCCGGAAAATGCCGAAACGCGGGTCCGCAATCGGCGCGTTGCAGGCCGCGGACAATCCAAGCGCCAGCGCATCCCGCGTGCGGGCGGGGTCCAGGACGCCGTCATCCCACAGTCGCGCGGTGGAGTAATAGGGCGAACCTTCGGTGTCATATTTGTGCAGAATCGGCTGCTTGAGGGCGGCCTCGTCTTCTGCGGTAAATGGTGTGCCCTCGCGCTCGAGTTGGTCCTTCTTGACGGTCGCCAGGACGGACGCCGCCTGCTCGCCGCCCATGACTGAGATGCGACTGTTGGGCCACATCCACAGCAGGCGCGGTTCATAGGCCCGGCCGCACATGCCGTAGTTCCCGGCGCCAAAGGAGCCGCCAATCACAACCGTGAACTTCGGGACGACGGAATTCGCCACGGCGTGCACCATCTTCGCGCCGTCCTTGGCAATGCCTCCGCGCTCATACTGCTGCCCGACCATGAACCCGGTGATGTTCTGCAGGAACACCAGGGGGACGTTTCGCAGGTTGCACATCTGAATGAAGTGCGTGACCTTGAGCGCCGACTCGGAGAAGAGCACGCCGTTGCTGGCCACAATGCCCACCAGGAAACCGTGCAGGCGCGCGAAGCCCGTAACCACCGTGGTTGCGTAACGCGCTTTGAACTCATCAAATCGCGAACCGTCCACCAGACGCGCCAGCACTTCATGCACATCGTATGGGTGCCGGGGATCGATATTGACGACGCCGTAGAGCTCTTCCGGGTCGTACCTCGGTGGTTCCGGCGACGTCATGTCCAGGGGCAGGCGCTTGGTCGTGTGCAGGGTGGAGACAATCGTGCGCGCCAGCTCCAGCGCATGTTCGTCATCCTCCGCAAAATAATCCGCCACGCCGGACAGGCGCGTGTGGACGTCGGCGCCTCCCAGGTCCTCAGCGGTGACTTCCTCGCCCGTTGCCGCCTTGACGAGGGGAGGTCCGCCGAGAAAGATTGTGCCGGTGCCTTTGACGATAACCGTCTCGTCAGACATCGCGGGGACGTACGCGCCCCCCGCCGTGCAGGAGCCCATGACGATGGCGATCTGGGGGATCCGTTCGGCAGACATCCGCGCCTGATTGAAGAAGATTCGGCCGAAGTGTTCCTTGTCCGGGAAGACGTCGGCCTGCAGCGGCAGGAACGCGCCACCCGAGTCGACCAGGTACACGCAGGGGAGCCGATTCTCGAGAGCCACCTGCTGGGCCCGCAGGTGTTTCTTGACCGTCATCGGAAGATAGCTGCCGCCCTTGACCGTGGCGTCGTTCGCGATCACCATCACGTCGCGTCCGGACACGCGTCCGATTCCCGTGACGACGCCCGCAGAGGGAGCCTTGTTCTCGTAGAGATCCCAGGCGGCCAGCGCCGAGAGCTCCAGGAACGGCGTGCCCGGGTCCAGGAGCTGCTCGATGCGCTCGCGGACGGGAAGTTTGCCCTGTTCGCGGTGCCGGGCGACGTATCGGGGCCCACCGCCCTCATGCACCTTGGCCGTGCGAGACCGGAGTTCGTCAAGGAGGGCCAGCATGCGATCGCGATTGGCCGCGTATTCCGGCGAGGTGGTTTTGATCAGGCTCGTCAGGGGCTCCATAGGCCGTCCCATTGTACAGGTGCGGCGTCTTGGGCGAAGTACAATGGACGCCCATGGGGGCAAACGCCGTGAGTGACCGTACGTCCATCGTGTTGGGTGCGTTAATGGGTTCCGTCGTTGGCGGCTGCGT
>JAHEFO010000032.1:0-449 GCA_024640135.1 Acidobacteriota bacterium | reverse complement strand
CCTCTGGTTCACCGAGGAGGGCCGCCGCTTGCGCGAGGATCTGGAGCCGAAGCTGGCGGACCTGGCCTCCGAAATAGAGCGCGCCAGAGCCGTGGTCAGGAACACGCAGAGCGATGCCGAGCCGCCCGGGCGCTGAGAACAGGCCCCGCGTGGCTGATGCCGGCGACGGTCGGCATTGGGTGGTGCGCGCGATCAGGCGCCTGGGCCGGCGCCTCCAGCGGAGTTTCAGGATCGGACTTCGTGCGATCTGGCACGGGCTTGGCGGGTTCTATCGAAGCGACGACCTGACGTTTGCCGCATCGATCGCCTACTACTCCCTGTTGTCGCTCTTTCCCTTCTCCCTGCTCGTCCTCTCCGTCATCGGCCACATCACCGTGGGCGAGAGCGGGGCCACGTTGCTGCAGTTGGTCACGAAGGCAATGCCCGCCAAAGTTGATTTCCTGACCCAG
>JAHEFO010000225.1 GCA_024640135.1 Acidobacteriota bacterium | reverse complement strand
CGTCCTGGATGTGGGCGCTGAGGGGATTGGGCTGTACCGGTCTGAATTCCTGCTCGACCGCCTGCCGACATCCGCAGGCCTGGACGAAGACGCGCAGTCTGAAACGTACCGGCGCCTGCTCGAAGCCATGGCGCCGCGTCCGGTCACCATTCGGACATTCGACGCCGGTGAGGAACGCTGGGAGCGAATGGCGCGGGGGCAGGGGCGGCGCGAGCAGTTCGGCTTGCGGGGCGTCCGGGCGGCACTCCAGCACGATGACCGATTTGCGGTCCAGGTGCGGGCCCTGATGCGAGCCGCCCCGTTCGGACAGCTCCGCATCCTGCTCCCCTTCGTCACGTCGGCCGCCGAGTTCCGCCAGGCGCGCACTCTCATCCGGGAAATCGCGCGCGGCATACCCCACGCCGAAGAGGTTCCAATCGGCGCGATGATCGAAGTGCCGGCAGCGGCTCTGACCGCGGATCGTCTGGCGCAGACGGCCGACTTCCTGAGCGTGGGCACCAACGACCTGATCCAGTACACTTTGGCGATTGACCGCACGGACGAACGGCTCTCCGGGCACTACGAACCGAGGGAGCCGGCCGTGCTGCGGCTGCTCCGGATGGTGGCCGTCGCCGGGCGACGGACCGGGCGCGATTTCTCGGTGTGCGGAGAAATGGCGGCAGACCCGTTACTGGTTGCCCTGCTCGTGGGGCTGGGGTTCCGGGCATTCAGCATGACGCCAGCCGCTCTGCCGGTGGTGAAGCGGAGCCTGCGAGCCGTCGACAGCCGTCTCGCGGAGCGGTTTGCCAGGCGTGCACTCGCGGCCGACGCAGCCGAGGATGTGCACAAGCTGCTGACACCCCTCGCGGACGCGATGCACGCCGCGGTCGCCGCCGGGTAGAACAGCGACAAGAAGGAGTACGATGGTGAACGTGACACGGGTAGACAAGCCTTGGGGCTACGAACTGCATTGGGCCAAGACGGATCGCTACGTGGGAAAAGTCATCCACGTCGCAAAGGGACACGCCCTGAGCCTGCAGTACCACAACGTGAAGGATGAGACGATCTTCCTCTGGTCGGGAAAAATCTTGTTTGAGATTGAAGAGGATGGCCAATTGGTCGGGAGGGAGATGTCTCCCGGTGAGTCCGTCCACGTCACACCGAAGACCGTGCACCGAATGACGGCCATCGAAGACTCCGACATCATGGAAGTCTCAACGCCGGAATTGGACGATGTCGTGCGACTCGAAGACAGGTACGGGCGGAAGGATTAGGCGACAGTCGGGAATCTGGAATCTGGAATCGGCAATCTGGAATCGCTTATCGACAAATCAGCAATCGGGGAATCTGGAAACATCTTCGAATCGGCGAATCGTGAGCCCTCGATCCGCCCGACGGCTTTCGATTGACCGATAGATTACCGATTGCCGATTATCGATTTTCAGATAAGCGATTCCAGATTGCCGATTCCAGATTGCCGATTAAAACGGGATGTCGTCGTCGTTCGGCGCGTCGACTGGCCCCATGTCGTTGGACATGTCTGCGCCTCCGCCGGCGCCTGCAGTTGACGCAAAACGATCGCGCTGGGGGCGAGGGGCGCGTTCACCGCCAGCGCCACCCAGCAGGACGACACGGTCGGCACGGATCTCAGTCGTCTTGACCTGCTTGCCTTCCTTGTCTGTCCACTCGCGGGTCTGGATCCTGCCCTCGACGTAGATTTGCTTGCCCTTGGTAAGGTACGGCTGAATGGACTCAGCAGTCTTTCCCCAGATGACAATGCGGTGCCACTGCGTGTCTTCACGCTTCTGGCCCTCGCGATCGGTGAAATGCTCGGTCGTGGCGATACTGACCGTAGCGACGGCCGTGCCCCCCGTCGTGAATCGCATCTCGGCGTCACGCCCGAGGTTGCCGACCAGAATTGCCTTGTTGACACTGCCCATAAATCCGTCCCTGCTTCTTTCGTGCGTTAGCCGCGTGTATCGGTGGTTGTGCTACTTCTTGATGCGCGCCAGGCCCTGCGTGGCCAGCATATACGCGCTGCTGTCGGGGAAGGACGCCTTCACCAATTCCCAATTGGCTTTGGCGCGAGCCGTTTGCCCCAGTTGTTCATAGGCCAGGCCCTGTTTGTACAGGGCCTGCGGCTCCCAATCCGTTCCCTTGTGAAGGGTAATCACTTGTGCATAGGCCGTGACCGCTTCCTGGAACGCGCCCTTGCCATAATACGATTCGGCGATGTGGAATCGGGCCTTGGCGGCGTCCGGGGATGTCGGAAAGATCTTGATGTAGTACTCAAACCCGGTGATCGCCATGTCAAAGTCGCCCCTGGCGTAGTCACCGAACGCGGAGTCGAACGCCCGCTGCGGGTTCTGAGGCGGGGGAGGCACCGTCGGCAGCGGCACCGTCGGCTGCTGGACCGGGACGGTGCCGGGTTCGGTAATGGCCCCAGCCGCTCCGGCAGCCCCAGCAGCCACAGCCTCTGGATCAACGACCGGCGCGGGCGTGAGCAAGGTGATGATCTGCGTGAGCAGGGTACGCTGGGCCGTCAATTCCTGCCTCATCGTTTCCAGCTCGTGCGAGTCCTTCGAGAGACTCACATTCGTCGCGTCGAGCTTCTCACGAAGAATCCGCGCGTTGTCGGTCAGCGCACCGATGACCAGTCCCTGATCGGCAAACATCTTCCGGGTCGTCTCGCTCTGCTCGTCCAAGCTGGGCCCCACCTTGGCAAGCGCTTCGGCCAGCGAGGCCACGGCCAGGCGAAGTTGCTGCGTCTGCTCCTGCAACATCCGCAGATCGGCAAAGATTTGCTGGTGCTCACGGTTCTGTGGAGCCGCCCAGGCGGGCCACGCCGCCGTCGCGATGACGAGCGCGCTGAGAAAGAAGGTCGTAAGGGCGCGAATGCTCATGGGGCCATCCCTCGAGTGTCAGTCACTACTTTGCGGTGACCACAAAGTGTCCGCGGCGGTTCTGGCTGAACGCGGCTTCGGTCTTGCCGGGATCGAAGGGGAACTCCTTGCCATAGCTGACCGTGCGCAGACGATCCGCCGCGATGCCGAGCGAGATCAAGTAGCTCTTGGCAGCCAGCGCGCGCCGCTCCCCCAGAGCGAGATTGTACTCGGCCGTGCCTCGCTCATCACAATGGCCCTCCACGGTGATGGCCCAGGTCGGATACTTCTTCAGTATTTCGGCGTTTGCCGCCAGGACTCTCTGCCCGTCCTCGTCGACGGTATCGCTGTCGTAGCGAAAGAACACCGGCCCAAGGGGCGCCCGGCGATTGATCTCATCAGTGTCCATGGTGGCGAGCGGGTCCGACACAACCGCCGGCTCCGAGTCAATGATCGGCGGCGCCTCGGGGACCGGAGGCATGGGCGGCCGGGGCTGAGCGACCGGCGCCTCCACGGGCGTCGCAGGTGCGGGCGGCGGCGGCGTCGGCGTGGCCACAGGCGGCGTTTTCCCACCGCAGGCTGCCACCAGCGAAAGAGTGCCGGCCAGAAGAATCGACGTGAGTACGGAACGTGACATAAGCGTGTGTCCTTGAAGTCCGGCTAGCGGTTTGACCAGCGCGGATATCGGTTGTTGCCAGTGAACGTAATTTGTCTGGTGTTGTTGCCGTCGGCGTCCATCACGGCAATCTGTTCCTTCCCCCAGCGGGTCGTCACAAACGCGATGTGCCGGCCGTTGGGGGCAACGGTGGGGCTTTCGTTGGTGCCGGGGCCATTCGTCAGTTGGGTGACTTGGCGTGTGCCGACATTGACCTTCTTGATCTCCACGCCAGCCGGCACTTCCGCGCTGTACGCGATGAAATCAAGGGCCCAGGTCGGCCGGTCCGCCTTCCTGGGCTCGCTCGTGATTTGAGTCACGGGACCACCGTCGGCGCTCATGATGTAGATCTGATTCGTGCCGGTGCGGTCGGAGGTGAAAGCAATCTGCGCGCCGTTGGGTGACCAGGCCGGCGCACTGTCGGCGGACCTGTGAGATGTCAGTCGCCGGAGGTCTGTCCCATCGACCTTGACGACAAAAATCTCCCAATTGCCCTCCAGGCTGGAGGCAAACGCGATTCGCGTGCCGTCGGGCGACCAGGCCGGAAAGAAATTCTGAACGCGGTCGGTGCCCTTCGCCGGCCGCCCCAACTGCGTCTGGACTTCATAGAGCTTCTGAACGTAGATATCGACGTACCCCGACTGATGCGACTGGTAGGCGATCGAACGCCCGTCAGGCGCCCACGTCGGGGCGATGTTGAGCGACCCGCGCACGGTCACCCGGCTCGCGCGTTTGCCGTCATAGTCAGCGATGTAGATTTCCTTGATCGAACGTTGCTCGATCGTGCCGGTCATGCGCTCACCGTCGCGGTCCGACGCGAACGCGAACTTGGTCCGTGCCACGCCGTCGAGCCCGAAACGCTCCTTGTGCAGTTCGTCCGCAATCGTGTGGGCGCACAGCCGAATACCCCGCAGAGAACAGGTGTAGCGCTTCCCGAATGTGCCGACCTTTCTCTCCACATTCATGACCCGCACTTCCAGCTGGAGGTTCCCACCGCTGCGCAGCAGATTCCCAACCAGGACGTCGTCGGCGCCGATCTGATTCCAGGAGTCGTAGTTCAGCGCATCGGCCGGTGCCGAAGGAATCTGCGCGGCTCCTGACTGACTGATCATCTGAAACTCCCGTTCGAACTCCAGATCCTTCCACAACACATCCGTCAACGTCGTGGCCGCCTCCCGCAACTCGGCGTCACCGCCGTCGACCAGGAAGGCGGGAACCGCGAGCCTGGGCAGCCGGCCGCTGGAACCGCCGATCGTGGCGCGAATTTCGGTCTGCTGGCCGTCAAGCGGGACGGATGTCACATCGGGCGTCTCGGCGGTGGGCGTCCAGGCCACAAGTGCGGTGCTCAGCAGAGCAGTGGTGACAGCAAGTGTGGCGCGCATCACCTGACCTCGTAATTGAAACGCAAGCGCACCCTCAAGGTGCTTTCCTCGTAGTCGCGCGGGAGCGGCGGAATCAATGCCATTCCCACAGCCCGCAAGGCCGCCTGGTCCAGGATGAAACTCCCGCTGCTCGTCGCAATCTCCCGACTGACCACTTCGCCGTCTCTCTTCACCACAAACAGTACCTCGCTCCAACCCGTCTCAGTCTGGAGGTTGTCCCAGTGCTTCCGAATCGCACCGGTCATCTGCGCGGTCCAGGCCTGGTCAAACGTGTTCAGGTCAACCACGCCACCACCGCCGCCGCCCCCGCCCTGAGTCAACCCCTGGGATAACCCTGATGCCCCTGTATCGGTCACCGCCGAGCCGGCCTGCACCTGCCGGCCGGTCACCGGAGGCTTCGTCGCTGCGGGCGCCTGCGTGGGCGGCGTCTCTGGTGCCTTCTCCGGCACCTTGGGCGGAGTCGCGGCCTTCACCGGCGTCGGCATCACATCGGGCTTCGGCGGCGGCGCCGGCAGGACCGGTGCGGGCCGCTTTGGCTCGGGCACGGCTTGCTCAACCCGACGCCCGGCAATCGGTGCGACGCCGGTCGTGGTGGCGCCGAGCGAACCAGCGAGACTCACCTCAATCACATTCGGTCTGATCGCTTCAGTCGACAGCCAGTACGAGGGAATCAGGACCGCGGCCAACCCAAACACCACGTGCAACACCAGCGAATATCCCACGAGGCGGGTGAGGCCGTCGTCTTCCTGCGACCGCGCGGCAATCACCTCGGTGATCGCCCCTCTCACGGATCTTGTCTCCCGTCCGGCGGAGCGAGCGCCAGCATGACCCGATCCACGCCGCCCGACTTCAACCGATCCATCACGGTGACCATGGCCTGATAAGTCACCTGGCCATCACCGCCAACGTACACGTCACGGCTGGGGCGATCCTTCAGCTCCTGCGCCACGCGCTCGGCGATGAAGTTGATGCCCACGCGTTGCTTGCCGAGGAGCACAACCTGATCCCGCATGAACGACAGCGGGACCGTGACATACACCGGCTCCGCGCTGATGGGCTGTGACCGGCGCGCCTGAGGCAGTCGCACACCAAATCCCTGCTGCATCATCGGCGCGCTGACCATGAAAATGATCAGGAGCACCAGCATCACGTCGACGAGCGGCACGACGTTGATCTCCGCCAGAGAAGTGGAGACGCGTTGCCCGCGGCCACGCCGACCGCGGCCGCCTCCCTGCGAAACTTGTTCAACTTTTGGCACGCGGGTGGCCCCCCTTACGAAAAATTTCGCTCGGCGATGTTCAGAAACTCCATGGAGAAATCATCCATCGCGGCGGCAAATCCCTTCACCTGGCTCGTCAGGTCGTTGTAGAAATACACGGCCGGGATCGCCGCAAACAACCCCGCGGCGGTCGCGATGAGCGCATCGGCAATTCCAGGCGCGACCACCGCCAGACTCGTGGACCCCGTCTCACCGATTCCCTGAAACGACGCCATGATCCCGACGACCGTGCCGAACAATCCGATGTACGGCGTGATCGAAGCGGTCGTCGCCAGGAAACCCACCCGCGATTCCAATCGACTCACCTCCACGGTGGTCGCGCGCAACAAGGCTCGGTCGAGACTTTCCAGGCTTCTCAGAGTTGGACGCTGGACCGGCACACCAAGTTTGGCCTCGCCCCCTGTCCGCAACTGGGTGTTCAGCTCGGCATAGCCCATGTGGAACAATCCCACGAGGGGACTGGCCACCAGGTTGCCGCACACCGAGTGGACCTCGGAGAAACGGCTGCTCTTGCGAAAAATGTCCAGGAACGTCGCCGTCTGCTTCTGAGCGCGACGGAACTGCATCTGCTTGTG
>JAHEFO010000031.1 GCA_024640135.1 Acidobacteriota bacterium | reverse complement strand
TGCTCGTGCGCCGTTACGGCGCTGCCTGCGTCGTGATGGCGTTCGACGAGACCGGCCAGGCAGACACTGTCGAGCGAAAGGTGTCGATCTGCCAGCGGGCCTACAAGCTCCTGACCGAAACGGCCGGCTTCGATCCATCGGACATCATCTTCGACCCGAATATCCTGGCGATTGCCACCGGCCTGGAGGAACACAACAAGTACGCCATCAACTTCATCGAGGCGACGCGCATCATCAAGGCCACGTGCCCAGGCGTCAAGGTCAGCGGCGGGATCAGCAACCTGTCGTTCTCCTTCCGCGGTAACGATGTCGTCCGTGAAGCCATTCATTCGGCGTTCCTCTTCCATGCCATCAAGGCCGGCCTCGACATGGGCATCGTGAATGCCGGCCAGCTCGTGGTGTACGAGGACATTCCGGCCGACCTGCTCGAACATGTCGAAGACATCCTGTTCGATCGCCGGTCTGATGCCACCGAGCGGATGGTCACGTTTGCCGACACGGTCAAGGGCTCCGGCAAGAAGCGCGAGATCGATCTGGCGTGGCGCGAGAAGCCGGTCAACGAACGTCTGGCGTTCGCGCTGATTCACGGCGTGGTCGATTTCATCGAGGTCGACACCGAAGAAGCCCGGCTGACGTTCGATCGGCCCCTTGAAGTCATCGAGGGCCCCCTCATGGACGGCATGAAGACCGTTGGCGACCTCTTCGGTGCGGGCAAGATGTTCCTGCCGCAGGTGGTCAAGAGTGCGCGCGCGATGAAGCGCGCCGTGGCTTATCTGGAGCCGTTCATGGAGGCCGAGAAGGCTGCGCAAATCGCCGCCGGCATCGATCTGAAGCCGCAAGGCCGGGTCCTGATGGCCACGGTCAAGGGTGACGTCCACGACATCGGCAAGAACATCGTCGGCGTCGTGCTCGGCTGCAATAACTACGAGGTGGTGGATCTGGGCGTCATGGTGTCCATGGACACGATCCTCTCCACAGCCGTGGAACAGAAGGTGGACATCGTCGGATTGAGCGGCCTGATTACGCCGTCACTCGACGAGATGGTGTTTGTTGCCGAGGAAATGGAACGTCGCGGGATGACGCTGCCGCTCCTGATTGGTGGCGCGACGACGAGCAAGCAACATACCGCGGTGAAGATTGCGCCGAGGTACTCGGGACCCACGACGCATGTGCTGGACGCGTCGAGGGCGGTGGATGTCGTGTCGAGCCTGTTGAGCGACACCAAGCGGGACGAGTTCGTTCAGAAGGTGCGCGCCGACCAGGCAGGGCTTCGCGAGCAGCACTCGAATCGATCGGAACGCGCGCTGCTGACGTACGAGGCTGCGCGGGCGAATCCGCTGACGACCGACTGGGACACGCAGGAGATCGCGGTCCCCTGGTTCGTCGGCAAACGCGTGCTTGATGACGAGCCGCTGGAGAAGATCGTGCCGTTCATCGACTGGACGTACTTCTTCTCCGCGTGGCAGCTGAAGGGCCGTGTTCCGGCCATCTTCGAGCATCCGGAGTACGGCCATGCCGCGCGCGAGCTCTATGATCACGCGCAGGCGCTGCTCAAGCGGATCGTCGCGGAGAAGCGCTTCAAGGCGCGTGGCGTCTACGGCTTCTGGCCGGCCAACTCCGTCGGCGACGACATCGTGGTCTACAAGGACGATGCGAGGAATGCGGAGGTGGCGCGGTTCCATATGCTGCGGCAGCAGGAGCCCATTGCCGACAAGCGGCCCAACCGGTCGCTGGCGGATTTCGTAGCGCCGAAGGAGAGCATGGCGCCAGACTACGTCGGCGCGTTCGCCGTGACGACCGGTATTGGAGTGGACGAACTCGTCAAGGAGTTCGAGGCCCAGCACGACGACTACAATGCCATCCTTGCCAAGGCGCTGGCTGATCGACTGGCCGAGGCGTTTGCCGAGTACCTGCACGCACAGGCGCGTCACGATTGGGGTTACGGCAAAGCCGAACAATTCACGCCGGAGGAACTGGCGGCCGAGAAGTATCGCGGCATCCGCCCGGCCTTCGGATATCCCGCGTGCCCCGACCACACGGAGAAGGCAACGCTCTTCACGCTGCTCGATGCGCCGGCCGTGGGTATCACGCTGACCGAGAACTTCGCGATGATGCCCGCCGCGTCAGTGAGCGGCCTGTACTTCAGCCACCCTCAGGCGAAGTACTTCAACGTGGGCCGAATCGGCCGCGACCAGCTCGAGGAGTACGCAAAGCGCAAGGACATGGCTGTCCTGGAGGCGGAGCGATGGCTGGGGCCGAATCTGTAAGAGACTGACACTTGCGGCCCGTGGGTCCGAAGGTCCATGGTGGTTGCCCGCGCCTGTTTGCGGGTGTAGGCTGGACTCGGGAGGCTCTGCGCTGTCGAGGTCCGGAGCATGCGCCATCAGCCGAAGTGGTTGCGAGAGCTGGGTAACACTCAGAACGGTGTCTTCGCCGTCAACCGTGACCACCGAATCCTCACGTGGAATCGCGCCGCCGCAAACCTGCTCGGCTATCCGGCCGCCGAAGTCATCGGTCGCCACTGTTACGAGACGCTGAGCGGCCGGGTCGAGTCAGGCCGTCGGTTCTGCGGTGAAGACTGTCCGGTCTTTCAATGCGTTCGACGGAACCTGTGGGCGGAGGATGTTGATCTGGTCATGCGCGGCTCCTCGAAGCAGGCCGTATGGGTGACCCTCAGCACGTGTACGCTTCCGATCGGGATTGACCCGGTGGTCGTCCATACGATCCGTTCGGCGCGAGACCACGAATCGGCCGACGATCAACTGCATGAGATGCTCGCGTCCCTGCAGGCGTATCTCTCCGCGCAGTCAGGCTCCCAAGGCGGTGAGGAGATGCCACCCTTGCCTGCGGTGAAGGCGACTCCAGCCAATGGCCTGGCGGCCCTGGGCCGACGCGAGTTGGAGGTACTCGACTTGCTGAGCCGCGGCTACTCCGCGAGGCAGATCGCGAAGCGTCTGGGCCTCAGTCTGTTGACGATTCGCAGTCATATCCGCAACATGCTCCGGAAGACTGGTCTCCATCGACAGGCACAGATCGTCTCGATGGCACTGCGAAACAAGTTGACGTAGCCGCCGTCGGCGGGCGCCGAAGCACTACCCAAAATTGAGCAAGGAAATGGTCAAGCGGTGGGATTGATCGGTACCGGTGCGTCTGCGGTAATTGGAGGTGGGATGCGGGGTGCATCTCATTGGCCTACGTTCAAAACTCGAGAAGGAGAATGCCATGAAAAGACTAGTCGTGGCGATGTTTGCTGCAGCGGCGCTTGCAGTTGTGGCAGCGCCCGTTGTCAACGCGGCGCCAGCCGAAAAGACGACAGTGTGTCACGTCAACTCGGCGAACGACACCGTGGACCTCGGCTTCCTTGGGACCTATGTCTTCGGGAAGATGGTCTTGGTGTCGGACTCGGCTCTGCCGGCGCACTTCGACCATGGGGACGGCGGCCGCTTCGTGTCACTGGACCACTGGATCGGCCAGCTTGCTATCAAGATCCTCGAGAAGCTCGGCCTGGCGCTTCCGAACGCGGATTGTCTGTTCCGCACCTGATACGTTCAGCTGTGGAGGTCTGGGCTCGGCACCTCGTTGAGGGAACAGGGGCGCCGAGCCCTTCCTGTCTCTGCTCTCTCCTGGAGGGGCGCCTCACTCGTGCCCCAACGCCGTCGTGACGGGTTCCGGCGTGGCTTCAGCCGCACCAGAACCACCGCCCTACGGATCGACCACTTTGCCGGGGTTCATACGGTTGTCCGGATCCAGCGCGCGCTTGATCGCGCGCATGACTTCGACACCGGCGCCGTGTTCCTTCTCCAGTGCCGCCTTCTTGCCGTAGCCGATACCGTGCTCACCAGTGCAAGTGCCGCCCATGGCCAGTGCCCGAGTGACCAGACGGTCATTGAGGCGCCTGGCAGCATCGAGTTCCGAGGCGTTGTCCGGGTCGAGTACGTAGAGAAGGTGGAAGTTGCCGTCTCCGGCATGGCCCACCAGGCACACGGGGAATGGGGCGTCCCGGTTGTCCTCAGTGGTCGCGAGAATGCATTCGGCGAGGCGGGAGATCGGGACGCATACGTCCGTCGTCCAGGCGCGCGCCCCCGGCCGCAGCGCCAGTGAGGCGTAGAGCGCATTGTGACGGGCGTGCCAGAGCCGCTCGCGATCCTCCAGCTTCGTCGCCCACTCGAACCCGTGACCGCCATGCTCAGACGCCAGGTGTTGAACCGCCTCCGCCTGTTCGGTCACGTGCCGCTCGTGGTCGCCGTGGAATTCGAAGAACAATGTCGGGGCCAGCGGATAAGCCGTCTTCGAATACCGGTTGATCGCGTCCAGTTGCGTCGCGTCGAGTAGCTCGATTCGCGCCACCTGCAGGCCCAGCTGAATGGTCGTAATGACGGTGTCTACCGCACCGGCCATGGTTTCGAAGGCACACACGGCCGCCGACACAGCTTCGGGCACAGGATGCAGGCGCACCGTGACTTCGGTGATGACACCCAGCGTACCCTCGGACCCCACGAAGAGTCGTGTGAGGTCGTACCCGGCCGACGACTTCCTGGCGCGGGTACCGGTAGTGGTGACGGTCCCGTCCGGCAGCACCACCGTGAGCGCCAGCACATTCTCGCGCATCGTTCCGTACCGTACGGCGGTTGTCCCGGACGCGCGTGTGGCCGCCATCCCGCCAAACGTCGCGTCGGCACCGGGATCGACCGGGAACATCAGGCCGGTGCTACGCAACGCCTTGGCGAGCTGCAGCCTGGTCACCCCGGCTTCGACCGTGGCATCGAGGTCTTCCTGGCTGATGCGCAGGATGTGATTCATCTGCGTGAGATCGATCGAGAGGCCCCCGCGCAGCGCATGCACATGGCCTTCCAGTGACGACCCCGCGCCAAAGGGCACGACCGGCACGCCGAAAGCCTTGCTGGCTTTCATGATTTCCACCACGTCGTCTGTCGTGCGGGGAAAACACACCGCGTCGGGCGCGGCGGGAGGGTGATATGACTCGCCGTGACTGTGATGGTCCCGCACGGCGGCGCTGTCACTGACCACCGGACCAAGACGCCCTTTCAGGTGCGCGATGGCG
Source organism: Acidobacteriota bacterium (assembly GCA_024640135.1). Classification (GTDB taxonomy): domain Bacteria; phylum Acidobacteriota; class Vicinamibacteria; order Vicinamibacterales; family SCN-69-37; genus SYFT01. The sequence continues at coordinate 19,650 of JAHEFO010000031.1, read as the reverse complement.
CCGGCGACATCTGCGGTGGAAGACAGGGTTCCCACGGCGCCAAGTGTAGTGCACGGGCCGGTATGATGGGCTATGCGCGACCTGGCCGCTGAGTTCGGCAACATCGACATCTACCTGTTCGACCAGCTCCTCAAGGGGCGAATCGCGGCCACGGACAAGGTCCTGGATGCCGGATGTGGATCGGGCCGAAACGCGTTCTACCTGCTGACCCAGGGAGTGGATGTCTACGGCGTGGACAGTAACCCGGTTGCGGTTGAGGGACTTCGCGACCTTGCCAGGGAACTCGGCCGGCCGGCAGACGATGAGCACTTTCGTGCCGGGCCTCTGGAAGCCTTGACCTTCGCGGATGATGCGTTCGATGTCGTCATCTGCAGCGCCGTGCTGCACTTTGCGAGGGACGATGCCCACTTCGAGGCGATGGTGGGAGAGAGCTGGCGGGTCCTTCGCCCTGGCGGCCTGTTCTTCGCGCGCCTCGCGTCAACGATCGGGATGGAGTCGCGCGTGCGCCGCCTCGAGGGCCGTCGTTTCGTGCTCCCGGATCGATCCGAGCGTTATCTCGTCGATGAACAACAACTGATGGGCCTGACAGCGACGCTGGGCGGCCAGTTGCTGGATCCGCTCAAGACGACGGTCGTTCAAGACCAGCGGGCCATGACCACGTGGGTGGCCCGATTGAATCGGTAATCTGGAATCTGGAATCGGTAATCGATTATCGCTCCATCGATAATCTGCAATCTGTAATCATCTGGCAATCGAGCCATCGGCCGATTGGCGACAAGTCGATGGTCTCCACGATCACCAATTGGTTCCCCGATTATCGATTTCAGATTCTCAGATAATCGATTACCAATTCCCGATTCCAGATTACCGATTCAACATGCTCTCCCGTATCGCCCGGAATTCGCTGCCTGGCTTCCATTCCGGGTAGGTCGGCGCCATGGCGACGCGGTAGCCGACCGCGAGCAGGAGCTTGCCGTCCTGGGCGAGTCCGGCGAGGTCCCAATCGGGTTTCACGCGGTCGGAAGGCTTGTGGTAGTCGTTGACGTTGTACTCGTCGCGCTTCTGCTGGCCGTAGTCGGCGGGTTTGCCGATGTAGGTGACGCCGGTGTCGGTATACAGCGCCGGAACGCCGACCTTGGCAAAATTGAAGTGGTCGGAGCGATAGTAGAACCCCTTCTCAGATTCGGGATCGGGAATGAGCGTGCGGTTCTGTTCGGCGGCCGCCTCGCTGATGTAGTCGTCGAGGTCCGACGCACCCAGACCAATGACTGTGATGTCACTGGTTGCGCCCCACAGGTTCATGCCGTCGATGTTGATACTGGCCAGCGTGCGCTCCAGCGGGTACAGCGGGAATCGGGCGTAGTATTCGGAGCCCAGCAGACCCTGTTCTTCGGCCGTGACGGCCAGGAAGATGATTGAACGCTTCGGGGGCGTGGGAAGCGACTTGAAGGCCCGGGCCATTTCGAGCATCGTCGCCGTGCCGCTGGCGTTGTCCGAGGCGCCATGGTAAATCGTGTCGCCATCCGGTCCCGGTTCGCCGATACCGAAGTGATCCCAGTGCGCCGTGTAGACGACATATTCGGTGTTGAGTTCGGGATCGCTGCCGGTCAGTTTGGCGACGACGTTATGTGAGTCCAGTTCGCGAATCTGCTGCGAGAGCGTCAAGGAAGCCGTGGCCTTGAGCGATACCGGCGCGAACTCGCGCGTGGCGGCAGAAGCCTTGAGTGCGTCGAAGTCCAGCCCAGCGTTCTTGAAGAGCGCGGTTGTCGCGTCGAGGGAAATCCAGCCTTCGACTGAGGCCTTCCCCATGTTCTTGTCGGGTGTCGAGAGATTGAAACGTTCTCCGCCCATGCCCTGCGCCACCGAGAAGGGGTAGCCGGCCGGACCGGTTTCGTGGATGACGAGTACTGCGGCCGCGCCCATTTCTGCGGCCTTCTCGTACTTGTAGGTCCAGCGGCCGTAATAGGTCATGGCCTTGCCCCCGAAGACGGCCGGATCGAGGTCGCCCGGGCCACTGCCCGGGATGGGCGGGTCGTTGACCAGCATCAGGAGCGTCTTGCCCGTCACGTCAAGGCCCTTGTAGTCGTCCCACTGATACTCAGGTGCCTGAATGCCATAGCCGACAAAGACCATGTCGGAATTTGCCAGTTCAACGGTCTCGGTGACATGCCGGCTGAACGGAACCACGTCGCCCAGGACATTCAACTGACGCGTTCGGCCAGCCTGTGTGACGGTGAATGGCTTGGCGACCCGCGGGCGGATGCCGACCAGCGGCACCTGCTGCACCCATGTGCCGTCAGGGTTGCCCGGCTCGAGGCCCGCGGCCTTGAACTGGTCCGACAGGAACTGCACCGTGATGCGCTCGCCCTCCGAGCCGGGCGCACGGCCCTGGAACTCGTCAGACGCCAACCGCGTGATGTCTGCCAGCACGCGCGAGGTGTCGAGATCCGGCATTTCGGCCACGGTCTGGGGTTGCGTCGCTCCACCGCCACAGGCACACGTCGCCAGCAGGGCTCCAATGGGAAGTACTTGACGAAGATTCATGAGGTAAATCTACCTCAGGACCGCACGCAAGTGGTTGGAGTAACCTGTGCGCATGTGGCTGTTTCATCTGACCATGCTGGCGCTCACGATCGGGCTATCCGGGTCGGCCGACCCGCAGGCCGGCGCACAAACCACCTACTTCACCACGCCGTACTCGGTGGCCGAGATGACGGGGAAGCAGGCTGTCGTGGAGACGTCGATGGGCACGTTCATCTTCGACCTGTTGCCGGAGGCCGCGCCGAATCATGTCGGCTTCTTCATGAAACAGGCGCGTGACGGGGCGTTTACGGGAACGACGTTCCACCGGGTCATTCTCTACGGCATCATCCAGGGCGGCGATCCGCTGTCCAAGGATCCCGCGAAGGCGGCCGATTACGGCACGGGCGGCATGAACCTGCTCAAGATGGAGAAGAGTCAGGAGTCGCACAGCATCGGGACAGTCAGCGCCGTCCTGGCGCCGGGGATGCCCGACAGCGGCGGCTGGCAGTTCTTCGTGTGCGCCAGTCCGCAACTTGCGCTCGACGGCCAGTACACCGTGTTCGGCCGGGTGGCGGAAGGCCTGGACGTGGTGCAGGCGATTTCCGCGGTAGAGGCCGACGCATACGGCCTGGCGAAAGAACGGGTCGTCATCACGTCGGTGACCATTCGTGACACGCCGCCGCCCGTCAAGCCGCCGTTCGTGGACGCGACGATCGAGGAGATGGCGAGCGCGCGGGCCGTGCTCGACACGTCCGCCGGCGAGATCGAAGTGGAGCTCCTTCCGGACAAGGCGCCCGAGACCGTCCGGAACTTCCTGCAACTTGCCGTCGCCGGTGTGTTCGACGACACGCTCGTCCATCGGGTCGTGCCGAATTTCGTGATTCAGACCGGGTCGCCGACATTCCGGCAGACACCGCTTACGGCCAAGCAGGCCTCCCTGATCCACACCCTTGCGCCCGAGTTCACGAACACCCCCAACCTGCCGGGCATCCTCTCCATGGCGCGTGGCGAAGACCCGGGCAGCGCCACATCGTCATTCTTCATCTGCACAGGGGAATGCCGCGGGCTCGATGGGCAATACGCCGTCTTCGGCCGCGTCGTGCGTGGCATGGACGTGGTCATGGCGATTGCTGCCACACCAGTCGATGGGGAGACGCCGAGGACACCGGTGGTGGTGAGAAGAATTGCCGTCAATCGGTAATCTGGAATCGGTAATCTGGAATCGATTATCGCTACATCGATAATCTGTAATCTCTGACCATCGCTTGATCGGCAATCGGCAATCGGCAATCGGCAATCGGCAATCGGCAATCGGCAATCGGCCAATCGGCAATCGGCAATCGGCAATCGGCCAATCGGCCAATCTGCCAATCGGCCAATCTACCTCCACGCGCGAGTGGGTCTTGGGGTTCGTGCGCGCGTGGTGTGGACGGAGGTTGTCAGAATCGCCACCACCTCTCTGGCTTCGCGAATGAGCGGGATCAGTTCCTTCACGGGAGCCAGACCGCTTTCGTCCAGGTATTCGAGCCAGAACAGCGTTTCGTCGGCCTCTTCGAGTGCGACGCTCAGTTTTGAGGTGAACTCTGCGTGAGACCGTCCTCGTCCGGCGGCGCGGTGATTGGCAGCGGCGGAACTGGACGCGCGGCGCAACTGCGTCGCCGCATCACGAGTCTCTATCGCACCAAGGAGTGGCCGGCTGAACTTCTCAATGGCAATCACAAACTCCGCCAACCGCGCGCGCAGTTCCTGAGGGGTCATGCCCCGCGGTCATTGCACAGCTCGTTCCACTCCGCCGTGACGCGTCCCGCTCGCGAGATTACCGATTTGTCGAGATTCGTACGCACCTTCCAGCAGACTGCACCACGCCGAAGATTGCAGATTCCGAGATTTGCCCATTTCGCGATTCCCCGATTCCCCGATTCCCCGAGCAATCGATGTTTGCAGATTACAGAGTATCGATGTCGCGATAATCGATTGCCGATTACCGATTCCAGATTATCGATTAATCTACCTTCATGATTGACGTTCGCGCAGAGATTGAGATTGCCGCATCCCCCTCGACGATCGCGGGCGTGATGTTCGACCCGCAGCGCTACTCAGAGTGGATGAAGGCCGTGGAGCGCGTGGAGGTCCTCGACAAGGCGCTTGCGCCCGGCGCGCGGGTTCGCCACCACGGCACCTTCATGGGCCAGCCCATCGCCTGGACCACGGAGGTGGAGGTGGTCCATTTTCCTCACGTGCTGGCGCTCAAGATGATCGACGGGCCGTTTGTCGGCATCGCTCGTATCGGCATCCAGCGCTCCGGCGGAGGTTCACACGTGCAGGTGCAGAACACCGGAGAACTCAAGGACTTCCCGTTCGTGCCGGAGGCCATGGTCACCGGGCCGATGACGTCGGCCCTGCAATCTGACCTCGCCCGCCTGAAGGCCCTCATCGAAACGTAGCAGGCGCGCCGCGCTTTCACGTCCGTCCGGCTGACATGGAAGACATTACTCAACTCACCCGGCGATGCTCACGGTGCGGCATGGAACTGGCCGCCGATGCCGACGGTGATCTCTGCCCCATGTGCGCCGCCACCGGCGACATGGAAACGGTGCTGTCCAACGAAGGCAACCAGGCATCATCGGGGTCTCGAGGACCCGGCCTCGAGGATGGTCAGGAATTCGGCCCGTATCGGATCATCCGCCTTCTTGGGCGGGGTGGTATGGGTGAAGTCTACGAGGCGGAGCACGCGGAGAACGGTCGCCGGGTTGCACTGAAAGTCCTCCGGAGCCAGCTTCAGAGCTCAGGCGACCGCGCGCGCTTCCTGCATGAAGGCCAGTTGGCCGCGTCGATTAGCCATCCCCACGCGGTCTACATCTACGGTAGCGAGGAAATCACCGGCAGGCCGGTGATTGCGATGGAACTGCTGCCGGGTGGCACGTTGAAGGATCGCGTGGTTGCGGAGGGCCCACTGCCGCCCACTGATGCCGTGACCGCCATCCTCGACATCGCCGGAGGCCTTGATGCGGCCAGCGCCGCCGGCATCCTGCACCGCGACATCAAGCCGTCCAATTGTTTCAATGATCACGACGGCACAGTCAAAGTGGGCGACTTCGGTCTGTCGATTTCGACGCTGGCGCGTGATGTGCGCCAGCGGATTGGCGCCGGCGGCTTCGAGGGCACGCCGCAGTTTGCGGCACCGGAACAACTGCGCGGGCAACCACTGGACGTTCGCGCAGACATCTACGCGGTTGGCGCGACGCTGTACTACCTGCTGACAGGCAAGCCGCCGTTTGACTCCAGCGATTTGAATGAACTGGTGCGGGCAGTCACGACCGAGACGCCTGTTTCTCCGCGCCAGTTGCAGCCCGCGGTGCCATCCGGGCTTGCCACGATCGTTCTCAGATGTCTCGCCAAGAGTCCGGTGGATCGACCCGCGTCCTACGCCGAGTTGTCCGAGGCCCTCAGGCCCTTCTCCGCGAAGCAGGACGTTCCGGCGTCGCCTGGACCTCGCCTCATGGCCGGTCTCGTGGACTTGTTGATTGTGGGTATTCCCGCATCGTTTCTTGATTCCTCGCAACAGGTCGGAGTCAGTTTTTCAACCGAGGCATCTTCTGGGTCGTCCTTTCACGTCAACCCGTGGGCGTGGGTCGTGGGTGTGGTGTATTTCCTGCTGGTCGAAGGGCGCTGGGGGGCGTCCGTCGGAAAGCGATTGTTCGGATTGCGGCTCACCTCCTCGGGGGCTCAACCTTCGTGGCGACAAGTCGGCATCCGCACCCTGCTGTACCAGTTCTCCGGGATGATTCTGTCGGCACCGTACTTTGTCTGGGGTACGTCCGTCGTGGAGCCCTGGATGGTGGCACGGCCAGTCCTGGCGGCGATGGCGGCCGCGCTCCCGGTTCTCGTGACCGTCGGCCTGTTCCTGCCGGCGCGGCATCGCAACGGTTGGGCGGCGTTGCACGATCGCGCCAGTGGCACACGCGTTGTGTGGCGGGCGGCCGTCTCATCGCGCTCGGCTCGGTACACCGACCTGGTCGAAGTCTCCCCTCTGGGCGATTCGTCCACCGGGGTTTCACGACTGGGCCCATTCGACATCACCGGGGATCTGGGTCCCACGCCAGACGGGAAGCTCCTTCAAGGTCTTGACCCTGTACTGCGCCGGCGCGTGTGGATTCACTCGGTCGCGGTCGGAACGCCGCCAGTAAGCGCAGCCCGCCGGGATGTGCGGCGGGCGGGCCGCTTGCACTGGCTTTCCGGCCGGCGCTCCGTCGATGAGAATTGGGACGCATTCGAGGCACCCGACGGGGTGCCCGCGCAGGTCGACGGACAGGTGCCGTGGGCAGCGGCAAAGATGACGCTGCTGGAGTTGGCAAACGAACTCGAGGCCAGCGCACGGGAAGACACCTTGCCTGAACTGGCCCCCGATCGGATCTGGACCCGCGAGAACGGCCGGGCCGTCTTGCTGGACTTTCCCGCGCCAGGTGTGGGGACCGGTCAGAAGGGCAAGAATCGAACTCCCGTGGCACTGTTGGCAGAAGTTGCGGCCCTGCAGATGGGCTCACGAAGCGATTTCGTGCCCACGCTGCCTCTCTCGGCGGCAAACCTGCTCTCGGAGTGGGCAGCCGGTCGCATGGGGACACTCACGGACGCCCGCGACCGCCTGGTGGAAGCCGCCCGAGTGCCGGAGCATGTGCCTCGCCTTCGCCGCGCTTTGCCCGTTCTCTTGTCGGGGCTGCCGATGCTGATGCTGATCGTGGCAGCAGGCCTGGCGCTCAGGACCGTCAGAACATTCGCTACCCCAGACAACATCCAGATCGTGGGACTGTTGACGACGCTGCCGGAACGCTCACCCGAGACACAGGAGGCTATCGAGGTCTACCTGGCGGGCCATTACCGGAGTCAGTTGGCCGATGACGGCTTCTGGTCGAGCCTGGTCATGCAGGGCAATCTCTCCGCGCTCCGCACGCCCGCGCGCGAACTGCTCGCCGCCCATCCAGAGGTCACGGCCGAGGACCTGGAACGAGTGGCCCCCACAGTCGCTCCGGAAGTGGCCAGGACCACGACGCTCTATGACAACACCATCGCGCCACGTCTGGCTCAGTCGGGATCGGCTCTTCTCACCGGCCTGGGGGCGATCCTGCTTGCCATGGCCGTCGTCAGTGCGCTGATTTCCGCGGTTGCGGTCCGTGGAGGTGTCGTGTTCAGACTGGTGGGACTGGCCACGATCAGAAGAAACGGCCGTGAGGCCGGCCGGGGGTGGTCGATTGTGCGTGTCCTGTTGGCGTGGTCGCCCGTGATCATCTGGCTGGTTTCGCTGGGCAGGGAACCGGTCCAGCGCGTCATGGAGGGGCACACCTCGACGGTGGTCGGCCTCGGTGCGGCAATTCTCTGTATGGCTCTTGGCGCGGCGTGGTCGATTGCCAGGCCGCACCAGGGACCGCACGACTGGATCTGCAGGACGTGGGTGGTGCCGCGGTAGACGGTTGCTGGTGAGGTCGCCCCGGTTGGTTGCCCGGCGGCGGGTAGTCCGGGCGCGCCTGCCGGGCTATGATGGCGCAGTTTCCCGATGTCCCTGACTCCCGGTACCCGCCTCGGCTCGTATGAAGTCGTCTCGCCGCTCGGCGAAGGCGGCATGGGCGAGGTGTATCGTGCGCGCGACACGAAGCTCGATCGTGACGTCGCCCTGAAGATCCTGCCCGAGTCGTTCGCCAGCGATCCCGATCGTCTGATGCGCTTCGAGCGCGAGGCGAAGACGCTGGCCGCGCTCAACCACCCGAACATTGCCGCGATATATGGGATAGAGGAGTCCGGGTCCAGACCTGAAGTCCAGGGAGCCGGAGGTCCTGAAGTCCAGGAGTCAGGAAGCACGCGGGCCCTTGTCATGGAACTGGTCGAGGGCGAGGACCTGTCAGCGATCATCGCGCGCGGGCCGGTGCCGCTCGACGATGCGGTGGCCATCGCGCGGCAGATCGCCGACGCGCTCGAGGCCGCGCACGAGCAAGGCATCATCCACCGCGATCTCAAGCCGGCGAACGTCAAGGTGCGGCCCGACGGCACGGTGAAGGTGCTCGACTTCGGGTTGGCGAAGGCGATGGACCTCGGGACTTCTGGACCCCTGGACCCCGCCAACTCACCGACTCTAACCGCGGGTCCGACGCACATAGGGATGATCCTTGGCACGGCCGCCTACATGGCGCCCGAACAGGCCCGGGGTAAGCCGGTCGACAAACGCGCCGACATCTGGGCCTTCGGCGTCGTTCTGTACGAGATGCTCTCGGGGCAGCGCGCATTCCGCGGCGAGGACGTCACCGACACCATCGTTTCCGTCGTCGGCAAGGACGCGAACTGGACTGCGCTGCCGTCGTCCACGCCGGTGCCGGTGCGGTCGTTGTTGCGGCGCTGTCTCGACAAGGATCCCAGGCGACGGCTGCGCGACATTGGGGAATGTCGCATCGCACTGGAGGGCGGGAATCCCGCACCGCCGCCTGACATGCGCCGGACAGGAGCGCTCGTGTGGACAGCGAGCGCCGTGGCTGTCGTATCGCTCGTAGTGGCAGCGCTGGCACTGTGGAACCGGCCGGCGGTTGAAAGGACCACCGCCCGATTGACCATCGCGCTGCCGCCGGATGCGGAACTCACGTCGTATCCGGCAATCAGTCGGGACGGCCGGACCGTCGCCTACGTGGCGCAGCAGGGTAGCGGAGATTCGCAGCTCTTCCTGCGCGATCTCAATGCCTTCGATCCTGTGACCGTCCCTGGTTCGAGTGGCGCCAAACAACCATTCTTCTCGCCAGACGGGACATGGGTGGCGTTCTTCGCGCAGGGCCAACTCCTCAAGGCGGAGGTTGCCGGCGGTACCCCCATTCGGCTGGCTGAAGCCGCGTACGCCTTCGGTGGGACGTGGAACGACGACGACACCATCATCTACGCCGGGTCGCTCAGTTCTGGCTTGCTGCGGATTCCCGCCGCCGGGGGGGCGCCCGCGCTCCTGACGAAGCCTGACGGCGCGGCGCTCGGATATGCCCACGTGTTCCCCCAGTCGCTTCCCGGCGGACGGAGCATCCTGTTCACCACCTGGGGACAGGCGCAGGGGGCGGCCGTGCTCTCCCTGGAGTCAGGACTCTGGGAGGTGGTCCTGCCACAGGCCGGGTCGGCTGTCGCCACGTTCCAGTCGTCTGGTGGGTCGGCCGGTCACGTGCTGCTCATCGACGAGGCGGCGGGTATCAGGGCGGCGCCACTCGACGCCGCGAACCCCGGGCCCACGAGTGCCGATACGCTGGTCCTGTCCGACGTCTATTACGAAGCGGAGGTCGAGAGCCTGGGCTGGCTGGCGGTGTCGAACACGGGCACCGCCGTCTACGCGTCCGGCAATCCGGCACGCACGACGCTGGTCAACGTCGACCGCGAAGGCAGGAGCGAGCCGCTCGTCACAGATCAGGGCGTGTATCGGGAGGCCAGCCTGTCGCCGAGCGGGCGACAGGCGGTCGTCCGGCAAGCGTCAGAACTGTGGGTCTACGATCTGGAGCGAGCGACCCGCAGTCGACTGGCGACCGGCGCCAACCTGTTGCCGCTCTGGAGCCGGGACGGGAAGCGGATCGTGTTCGCCTCGAACCAGGGCGGTGACTGGGACATCTACACGCAACCCTCCGACGGGTCTGGCCCCTCGGCGGTGCTGCTCGAGCGGCCGTACGATCAGTTCCCACTCTCGACACTGGCCGACGGCACCCTCCTCTTCCTCGACATCCAGCCCGCAACGGGACGAGATGTCTGGACCCTGTCACCGGCGGGTAAGGCTTCGGCGTTGCGCGTGACGCCATACAACGAAACACAGGCTCAGGTGTCACCGGGCCCGATTGGAGGATCGCGCCGGGTCGCGTATGAGTCCGACGAGTCCGGCCGATTCGAAATCTACGTGCAGTCGTATCCCGCCGGAAGCGATCGAATCCCCGTCTCGCCCGGCGGCGGCATTCTGCCCAGGTGGTCCGGCGACGGCAGGGAACTCTACTACGTGGCAGAAGATGCGATGGTGGCCGTGCCGGTCCGGCCCGATGGGTCATTCGGCGCTCCCCGCCGCCTGTTCGACCGGTCGCCCTTTCTGTTCAACCATCGGTTCAACAGCTACAGTGTCTCGCCAGACGGCACGCGGTTCCTCATGATTCGTCGCGATCCGGGTTCGGTGCCGCGCCAGCTCAACGTCGTCCTCAACTGGTCCGATGCCGTCGGCCGTCTCGTGTCTGAATCCGCTCGATGACCCTGACTCCCGGTACCCGCCTTGGCCCATATGAAGTCGTCTCGCCGCTTGGCGCGGGCGGCATGGGCGAGGTCTATCGTGCCCGCGACACGAGGCTCGATCGTGACGTCGCCCTGAAGATCCTGCCCGAGTCGTTCGCCAGCGATCCCGATCGGCTGATGCGGTTCGAGCGCGAGGCGAAGACGGTGGCGGCACTGAACCACCCGAACATTGCCGCGATTTACGGGATTGAGGAATCGCGGGTGTCGGGTCCCGAGTCCGGAGTCCCGAGCCCGGAGTCCGATGCGCGCCCGATACGAGCGCTTGTCATGGAACTGGTGGAGGGCGAGGACCTGTCAGCGATCCTCGCGCGACACGGACGCGCAGCGCCCGCGGCCGGAGCGCCGAGCGAGTCTTCGAGCCGAGGGGCGACTGCGAGTGGGGGCGGGGCCCCGCGAGCCATGAGCTTGGACGACGCGTTGCCGATCGCGCGGCAGATCGCCGATGCGCTCGAGGCCGCGCACGACGCCGGCATCGTGCATCGCGACCTCAAGCCGGCGAACGTCAAGGTGCGGCCCGACGGCACGGTAAAGGTCCTGGACTTCGGGCTTGCGAAAGCGATGACCCAGGACTCGGGACCCGGGACTCAGGACCCCGGACTCGACAACGACCCTGGACTCAGGACGCAGGACCCAGGACCGACGATGACCAGCCCAGCGCTCACTCAGGCTGGTCTTATCCTCGGCACCGCCGCCTACATGTCGCCCGAGCAGGCGCGCGGGCGGCCGGTCGACAAGCGCAGCGACATCTGGGCCTTCGGTGTTGTTCTCTTCGAGATGCTGACCGGGCAGCGGCTGTTCGGCTCGTCGAGCAGCGGCGACGAGACGGTGTCCGACACGTTGGCCGCCGTGCTGCGCGAGGACATCTCGTGGGAGCGGCTGCCCGCGGCCACGCCGTCGCCCGTCCGTCGCGTGCTGCGCCGGTGCCTCGAGCGCAACCCGGCGAAGCGGCTGCGCGACATCGGCGACGCGCGGCTGGAGCTCGATGAGGCTCCGGCTCCCGACGAGGCGGCGGGCCGGACACTGGGAGGGGACACACGAACGCCACCGTCCCGGGTTGGCGAACGCGTGGCGTGGGCCGCCGTGCTGGTTGGGGCCGCCGCGCTCATCTGGTGGTTCAAGCCCGCACCAGCGCCGAATCCGTGGCAGCAGTTCACGCAGCTCACCGACGCGGCCGGCGTCGAGGACTACCCGGTCATCTCGCCGGACGGCACGTCCGTCGCCTACGTCAGCGCCGCGGCTGGAACCTCCGACATCTACGTGCAGCGCCTGGGGGGCCGCAACGCCACGGTCGTTGCGGGCGATCCCACGCTGGACGAGACTGCGCCGGCGTTTTCCCCCGACAGCACCCGCATCGCCTACAACCTGGCGAGCGGCCGCGGTGGCATTGTCGTGGCGGGCGCCACGGGCGAGTCGTCGCGGCGGCTGACCGACGAGGGCTATCACCCGGCCTGGTCGCCCGACGGCACCCGCATCGTCTATTGCACTGAGCAGGTCGACACGCCGTACAGCCGGCCTGGGCTGAGCCGTCTCTGGGTCGTCGCTGTCGACGACCCGACGGCCCAGCCAATCCAGTTGACCGAGAGCGATGGCGTGCAGCCGGCGTGGTCGCCTTCGGGCCGCCGGATCGCCTACTGGGCCATTGAGGGAGGACAGCGCGATCTCTACACGATCTCCGCGGATGGGGGCGAGCGGGTTCCGGTGTTCGAGGATCCACCCCTGGACTGGAGCGTCACCTGGTCGCCGGACGGGCAGTACCTGTACTTTGCGAGCGACCGTGGCGGCGCCATGAACCTGTGGCGCATCGCCATCGACGAAGCCAGCGGCGAGCGACGGGGCGACCCGGAGCCGGTCACGATTGGTGTCGCAGCGCAAGCGGCACTCCCGAGCTTCTCGAAGGACGGGAGCCGGCTCGTCTTCCGGTCCCTGTCGGGATCGGCAAACCCGGTGGCGATCCCGTTCGATCCTCAGACGCTGACCCTGGGGACACCCAAGGAGCTGTCTACCCAGACCGGGCTGCGATTCCCCTCCGCGATCTCGCCCGACGGGCGCTGGCTGGTCCACTCAAACGTGGGCGAACGGCCGGAGGACCTGTTCATCAGCCAGGCGGATGGCACCGCGCTGCGTCGACTGACCGACGATGAGGCGCGGGACCGCGGACCGGCCTGGGTGCCCGGCCGGGACGCCGTCGCGTTCATGTCGACCCGGGGCGGCAAATACGCGATCTGGTCCATCCGGCCCGACGGCGGAGGGCTGGAGTTGATCGCGGAAACGCCGAAGGAGGACCTGGGATATCCGGCGTTCTCACCGGCGGGCGATCAGATGTTCGTCTGGGCCCAGGACAGCGGCGTGCTGCGCTTCGATCTCACTGGGGTGAGGCCTGCGCCTTCGTTCCCGGTCGCCCGCTTCTCGCTGCCATTCTTTCCGATTCAGGTTTCTGCCGACGGCCGGTGGCTGGCCGGAAATACCCTGGACGTTGTGGCGGTCTCCGCGGTGATCGATCTCGAGACCGGGAAGCTCATCTTGGCGCCGGACAGATCGACCGGAGGTCCCCAGTGGATACCGGGCGGCCACCGACTGCTGACTAGCAACAGAGCCGGCCGGGGCCTGGTGGTCTGGAACGTCGACACGGGTGCCGTCCGTGACCTCGGCCTGCAGCTGCCCGGCGCCCGAATTATCAGGGTCGTCCTCTCGCCCGATGGGCGGACCATCTACGTGGGGGCGGCCCGGGAGCAGGCCGACGTGTGGATGGTGGAGCGTGCGCGGTGATGAAGATGCGCGCATGCTGAGACGACGCCGTCACAAATCAATCTGGAGTCGGCGGCCTTCGAATTCGACAGTGCGCGTGGCCGCTTCGCCGGCGACGCGCACGATGAGCTGCCGGCGAGTGGGCGGCAGCATCCGCCCGCCCGGTGCGAGATCCAGCGTCAGGCGCCGCGCTGCGTTCTGCCACGTCATGTCGATCTTCATCCAGGCGCCCGACCGATAGGCGAACGTGCGGCCGTCGTCTTCATACCAGGTCGATGATCCATCGGCGCCTGGATACACGACGAGCGTGACAGGCGCATCGACAGGTTCGTCCACGTATTGCCTGACAGGGCCGTGGGGCACCACGGCCCCGGCCCTCACGTAGAGCGGCATGGTCGCCAGGTCCACCGGGCGGTCGACCTCGCGGCCACCGCGCTCGGGTTGTTCTGTCCAGTAGTCCACCCACGCGCCGCGTGGCAGATACAGGCGCCGGCTCGTCGCGGCCTTCTCGACCACCGGCGCGACCAAGAGGTCGCGACCCCACAAGTACTCGTCACCTCGTGTGACTGCCGTGGCGTCATCGGCATAGTGCAGCCACAACGCGCGCATGAGAGGCAGACCCGTTTCATGCGCCTGGCGCACGGCCGTCTGCAGGTACGGCATCAGCCGGTATCGCAGTTCCAGATACTTCCGGCAGATTGTTTCCACGTCCGGCCGCTTGAGCTCCGCCGGGTCGACGCGCCAGTCACGCGATTCAAAGGGACCGCCGTCGCCGCCATCCCATCCCCACGGCAGCCGCAGATGCCAGTTGCGCCCGTGCGCGCGGAACAAGGGATTGAACGCGCCGAACTGGAACCAGCGCACGTGCAGCTCAGCGGTGTAATCCTCGGTGGGGTTGAAGCCGCCGATGTCCGTGCCCCAGAAGGGAAGCCCCGACAGTGACGTGTTGACTGCCACGGGGACATGTGTCTTCAGTGTTTCCCAGCGCGACTGGACGTCACCGGACCAGATAAAGCCACCGAAACGTTGCACGCCGGCAGAGGCATTGCGATGGAGCGCGAACGGCCGATCGTCGGGACGATACAGCTGCGTGCCTTCGTAGTACATCCGATGCCGGTTGAATCGGGACGGACCGTCGAAACCGTCGCCCTGATCGGGCCACCAGCCGTCGACGCCTGCGTCGAGCACCGCCTTGTGTACGGGCCAGTAACATGACACTTGCCGCGCTGGCGGCCAGCGATTGTCTGGTGTTCGCCCGCTCGGCAGGGCCTCAGCTGTGCAGGGATCCGACACACGGCCGGTGAGGCGACGCCCCTCGATGACCACGTGCACGACGACGCGGAAGTGTTCCGCATGCAGGGCATCCATCATTGCCTTGGGATCGGGGAAGTTCGTCGGGTGCCAGGTGAACTCACCGTTGCGGGTGTTCCATCCCGACGGCGCGAATTCAGTGCCGAGATAGATGAGCGTGTCACAGGGCAGTTTCTTTTCCCGAAACGTGCGCGCCACGCCGAGGATTTCGTCCGGGCCGTCGAGCGTCCGCGAAGACTGCTGATACCCGAACGCCCACATCGGCGGCATTTCCGGCAACCCCGTGATGCGGCCATATTCGCGCATGATCGTGACCGGGTCGTCGGCGCTGACGACGAAGACGTCAAGCGGCAATGCGGCGTCCGGCCGTGGCGTGAATCGCCCCACTGAGCCCTGGAAATCAAACGCGCCATACGGCTGGTGAATGAATATCGCCCAGCCATCGGTGCCGACCAGCCACTGAATCGGCATGCGTGTGCCGTGAATGGCCAGCCGGTATCCGTCGGCATCCGAGTTCACCTGCCCGTTGCGCATCTGGTCCGTGGCGCCCTTGCGATCGAACTGCACGCCACCTTCGCCCAAACCGAGCAGCGGGCCGTTGGGAAGGTCGAACGACAGTCCCGGCTCGGCGGCATCGAGCTTCAACTGCTGAACCCTGGCCGCCGGCGCCGTTGGCCGGCCGCTCTGTCCCGGCCGCATGATGTCAATCGTGGGTGGTCCGTCTGAAAAACTGACGATCAGGTTGCCTGCGTTCACACGTGACAGCCCCGCCGCGGCGCGGCTGCGCGCCTGCGCGGAACCAAACTCGTCGCTGACCAAGGCGCCCGTATCCGCGACAAGTGCCGGTACGCCGGCCTCGATCTGCCGCACGGTGATGCGCACCGTATCGGGACTGACGGAGAACACCGCCACTTCCACGGGCCGGCCCGCCACCATGATCGGCTTGTCCTGTCCACGGATGACTCCCAGCGGCAGCATCGCTGCGCCAGCCGTGGCGCCGATCCGGCCGAGCAATTCGCGTCGAGTCAGGGATGGGGCCATGTGCGCATCTTAGAGCGGTTTCTCATCATGCGGGCCACAATCGAGCCCCCGGCCCGGCAGGCGTGTGCTCCCCCTGCATGGCGCGTCAGCATCCCCTGGGGCACAATGTCGAACGTGAGTCCCGGCCCCAACGAACCGTCCGACCATCAGGCCGACCTCGCCCTGGCCGAGGCGTGTGCCGCCGGCGACGAGGCCGCCTGGGAGCGGTTCCTCCGGGACTACCGGCCCGGGTTGCAACGGGCTGCGGACGCCATCGACCCCGGCGGCGGCGCGCGCGAACTGGCCGACGGAATGTTTGCCGACCTCTATGGTCTGCGCGAGCAGGACGGCGAGCGCAAGTCGCTCTTCCGATACTTCCACGGTCGCAGCAGTCTGGCCACCTGGCTTCGCGCCGTGCTGGCGCAGCGACACGTCGATCGCATTCGCGCCACCCGTCGCCTGGTGCCGCTGCCGGAAGACGATGCGCCGCCGAGGACGGGGGTTGGCAGACCCACACGGCAGGATCAGGCAGACCCGGAGGAGCCAGGGTGTCGAGCCGCGGTGCGGGCCTCGCTGGCGGAGGCCCTGAGCCGGCTTGAACCGCGCGACCGGCTGCGTCTGGGGTGCTACTACGTCCAGAACTTGAAGCTGGCTGCTATTGGAAAGATGTTCCGCGAGCATGAAGCCACCGCGTCGAGGCACCTGGCGCGGATTCGTCGCGAGCTTCGTGCGGTCGTCGAGTCCGTCATGAGAGAGACCCACGGCTACGCGGACTCGGCTCTGGCGGACTGTCTGCGCACCGTGATGAACGATGCCGGGGATCTGGACCTGAGCGCGATGCTCGCAAGAACTGGCGGCAGGATCGTTCAAAATAGGAAGGAGTCCAGTGACCACTAACGCCACGCGCGAGCACTGCATCGATGCCGAGACGCTGGCAGCGTGGGCGGATGCCGGCTTGTCTGCCACCGACACTGAGCGGGTGGAACTGCATCTGTCCAACTGCGAGCGATGCCAGGGGATGCTGGCGGCGTTCGTCCGGAGCGAACCCGCGGCGGCTGTCGTGCTTCCGTTCTGGAACCGCAGGCCTGTGCGCTGGGCCGCCGCCAGCCTGGCCACCGCCGCGGCCGTGGTCCTGATGGTCTGGACCGAGGGCCCCACATCTTCCCCGAAGGAGGAGGCAACGCTCGCGTCGAACGAGTCGGTTCCCGCTGGTTTGTCAGATACCAAATCCCTGGAGCTGGAATCTGTGGCACCCACGGGGCCTCCGGTCTCTGAGGCGCCTGTGTCATCGCCAGTGCCTCCACCCGATTTGGCCGGCGTGCCGCCTTCGCTTCCCGTATCCCCGCCGGCCGCGGAACCTCCGCCATCGAAGACTGAGGAGCGCCGGACGGATTCTCGGCCGGCTCCGGCCACGGCGCCACCACCGCCTCCTCCGGCGGCGGCCCAGACACCGGTGGTTGGGGGTGTTCTGGGGCGGCGGGCCGCCGCGGACACCGCGCAGGCCAACGAGCCGAGGGAAGCCGCTGTTGCCGAGAAGAAGGTTCTCGCTGAACTGGCGCCGATTGAGATCATTGCGCCGGGCAGCCTCGCCTTCGCCTCCCGGACACAGCCCGCCGCGCAGGCCGGTGCGGCACGCAGGCAGGCGGCAGGATTAGGGGGCGGCAGCGAGGTGCCTTCCCGATGGCGCATTCTCGAAGGCACACGGGTGGAACGGTCCATTGATGCGGGAGTCACCTGGACGCCAGTGAACATCACGGTCGTTCCGTCGTCTTTCCTGACGGCAGGGGCCGCGGCCTCGGAGACCGTGTGCTGGCTTGTCGGCCAGGGCGGCGCGGTGTTCGTCTCCAGTGATGGCGTGACCTTCGAGCAGGTTGCGTCCCCGGGGCCGGCCGCGATCACGTCTGTGGAAGCCGTTGACGCCCTCCATGCCACCGTCGTCACCGTGGATGGCCGGACGTTCACGACCGTTGACGGCGGCGCGACGTGGCAAGAGCGGACTGGGCGCACGGGCCCCGCCTGACAGCCGCGAAGAGTGCGGGAAGCCGCCTCGCCGCAGACGCTCGGACTGTTGGGTGTGGACCGTTGGATCTGCTGGACCCTTCAATCCTTTCCGTGTAGCCTTCCCCCACCATGTATTCACGCGACGAAGTCAAAGCCATCACCGACAAGATTTTCAACATGGCGCAGGGGCACGACGTGGAGGTGGACCTGACCGGCAATGAGCGGTCCGGTACCCGCTGGGCCAATTCCAGCATCACAACAAATCTCATCCAGTTCGATCGCCAGTTGACCATCAACGTGCGCGTCGGCCAGAAGGCCGGCAGTGCGTTCACGCGTGACTTCAGTGACACGGGACTGAAGGAAGCCGTGACCGAGGCGATTGCCGACGCGAACGGCGCCGATGAGTCGCCGAATCTGCCCGAGCGCCTGGGACCGCAGGAGTACATCCCGGTGGACGCGGCGCTCACCTCCGGCGTGAACTTCGGTCCGCGCGAACGCGCCATGATGGTCAAGGCCAGCGTCGATGTCAGCGAGAAGCGCGGGGTCCTGGGATCCGGGTACATTCCCAAGACGTTCCAGACCACGTGCACGGCGAATACGAAGGGGCTGTTTGCCTTCTATTCCTACGCGGAGACTGGCTTCGTGCTCACCTGCCGCATGCCTGACGGGAGCGGATCCGGCTGGGCCGGCATCACCGGTATCAAAGACGTCAGCATGATCGATCCGGTCGCGCTGACCGAGGTCGCCGCCGACAAGGCGATGAAGAGCCGGAACGCTCAGGCGCTTGAGCCCGGCCGGTACACCGTGATTCTCGAGCCAAGGGCCAACGCGCGATTCCTCTCATTGATTACCGGCATTTTCAATCAGGGTGGCGGAGGCGGCGGTGGATTCGGCGGTGGGGGCGGCGGCCTCACGTTCATGGACGGCAAGCAGCCCGGCGACAAGATTCTCAGTGATCTGTTTACGTTGAAGAGTGACGTCGGCAACCCGATTCTCCGCCAGACCACCATGCTCGGTGACAACACGCCGGCGGCGCCGGTCACATGGGTGGAGAACGGGGTGCTGAAGAATCTGGCAGGAGGCCCGGACGGTCCGCGCGCCAACGTCAACATGAGTCTGTCCATGGGCGGTTCCGATCTGTCCGTTGACGACATGGTCAAACAAACGCGCCGGGGATTGCTCGTGACGTTCTTCTGGTACATCCGGGGCGTCGACAACTCGATCCTGCTCAACACCGGCATGACCCGCGACGGTCTTTTCCTGATCGAGAACGGTGAGATCACCCGACCCGTCCAGAACTTCCGGTGGAACATGTCGCCGCTGGTCGGCTACAACAACCTGTCGCTGGTGGGCAAGCCAGTCCCGATGCACATGGGCGAATCCTATGACGGCGGCAACACGGGCCTGATCCCACCCGCGCGCATCGAAGACTTTTACATGACGTCCATCTCACCGGCGGTCTAGAGCAGGAACCAGAACTATGGCAACGACACGACGCGATTTCATCAAGACGGCCGCGGCCTCCGGCATCGTTCTCGCTTCCAGCGATCTCATCGGCGATCTGCTTGCGCAGTCACCCGGCCGGGTGCTGCAGTCCCGGTTCAAGGGGCTGGCCGATATCGCGCTTGACGAGTGCAAGCGCGCCGGCTGTTCGTACTACGACATTCGCTTCACGCGCACCATGGGCCTGCCCGGCGTGTCGGCGACGGCGGGCACGACGGGTGGCGGCCGAGGCGGTGGCCGTGGTGGCGGCGGCCGAGGCGGCGGTGGCCGGGG
>JAHEFO010000224.1 GCA_024640135.1 Acidobacteriota bacterium | reverse complement strand
AGGCCCCTGGGCATGGGCATCACCATCCGGTACGGGGGGCTGGGTCCGTCGCCCTGACCCGTCCCACGGATTGTGATGATGTTGCGACGAACCAAATCCAGTAACGCCGCCTGCAATTGCGGGATTCCGATCGCGACCCGTCCCCGGACAAGCGACGTGCCCAGGGCCGGCGGCAGGGAATTCGCGGCGGCGGGGGCGACGACCGAGGGGTCCACGCGAGGCCGGTGGTAGCGGAACCTCGTCATGCCGACGACCCCGGCTCCCATCACAATCAACGTCAGCGCGCCGACGACAAACGCCGGGGCCATCTGCTCTGCGCGGTCCAGATTCCTCTGCCAGACCGGCACCGATGCCGCGAGCGTGGTCTGGTCAAACGCGTCGACCAGCGTCGCGGTTTCTCCAGGACCGATGCCCGTTCTGGTCGCCGTCCACCCATCCGCCATGGCGGCGCTCGTCCAGCGGGGGTCATCCACCGTAGTCGGAACCAGCCTGACCACGGACGCGGGCACCCTCCACTCCACGGTAGCCTGGTCGATGGGATAACGGTGGCCCTGCGGCAACACGGGCCAGGCCAGTGACGCCCGGCCGCGGGAAAGCGCAAGCACCCCCATCGCCCGGTACTCGAGGACGAACGTCCTGGTCCGGCCGACGGTGTCAGGAAACCTCCAGATCACGCGCAGCGTCCTGCGACCCCGGCGTATCTGCACCTGTCCGTCCCCCTCCCCCTGCTCGAGCGGCTGGCCGTCCATCGCCGCGCGCACGTCAATCACGTCGTCCAGGCCTTTGAGCGTGAGCTCACGTTCGAACTCCGACGCCGCGCGATCCCCGAATCGCAGCACGATCGTCTCTCGAACATCGACCGACCCATCCATCAGAAGCGTCAACGCAGCGCTGAACTGGCCCGCAGCAAGCCCGCGGGCGGGCGACTGAGGCGTCGCGTCAACCGGCCACGTCAGGGCGCCAACAAGAAGGAGGCAGCCAGCCAGAGTACGAGGCATCACCGTCCGCGCTGTTTCTGCATGGCCTTGATGGATCGGCTGATGACCTTGGCGCTTCGCTTCTGCTCGAGCAGGGCGCGTTCGTTCACCCGGCGCTCATGCGCCTCCTGCTCGTTCTGTAGTTTCGAGAAGTTGTCGTACCTGGCCGCGTCCAGAGTCCCGGCCTCAACAGCCGCCTTGACGGCGCAGCCCGGCTCATTTCGATGGCGGCAGTCGCGAAACCGGCACGCGGCGCCGAGCGCTACCACGTCATCGAAGCTCCCGGACAGTCCCTGGTCGACGCCCCACAACTGCAGTTCGCGCATCCCGGGCGTATCGATCACGAGACCGCCGCCCGGCAGCGCAATCATCTGCCGGTGCACGCTGGCGTGACGACCCCGGCTATCCGATTCCCTGACGGCGCGGGTCGGCAGGACGCGTTCGCCAAGAAGTCGATTCACGATGGTGGACTTCCCCGCCCCTGATGAACCGAGCAGGGCCACGGTCTGTCCAACACCGAGGTACGGCCGAAGCGCATCAAAACCCTGGCCATCGGCCGCGCTAATCGCATGCACGGTCACGTCGGGCGCGATCTCCCTAATGATCGCAAGCGCCTCCGGCACATCGTCGGCCAGATCGGTCTTGTTCAGGATCACCACCGGTCTCGCCTCACTCTGCTGCGCCAGGAGCAGGTAGCGCTCAATTCGACGCGGGTTGAAGTCTCCGTCGAGGCCAGACACAAGAAAGACCGTATCGATATTCGCCGCGACGACCTGCTCCTCGGTCCAGTCTCCGGCACTCTTTCGCGAGAATTTCCCGAGCCTCGGGAGCACGGCCCTGATGGAAACCCGATCCCCGGCTTCGTCAATTCGCAGCGCGACCCAGTCGCCCACGGCCGGCAGTTCACTGCGGCCCTGGGCCAGGTGCTTCAGGCGGCCTGTTGCCTCGGCCAGGCGCTCTCCGTCTTCGGTAATGACCCGGTAGACGTGGTTATGCTCCAGGGCGACACGGCCGGGCAGAACATCTGGGCCCGCGTACTCCGCGTATGCCGCGGCAAAGTGATCGTTCCAGCCCAATTCGTGCAGCGACGGCATCGCGTCATGGTGCCACGGTCAACCAACAGGCCCAAATGACCGTCAAAGGCTTTGTCGGGCAAAAACAAGAGCCGACCGTCCCCGCTTCCGGGATTCGAGTTTCCCGAAACCGCGCCGGTCGTTTTCAATCGAAGGGAGGCCAAAACTGCTAACCTGTTGCGCAATAGACGTTTAGCCAAGATGAAGCGATATGCACCGAGTCTTGCATACGGTAATGGCATGGCAATGGACGTCAAGCGTGACCCGGCAATTCTGAAGAAGAAGAAACAGCGGCAGGCGATCCTGGCTGGTTTGGGCGTTATTGCCCTCATCGCCGTTTCAGTCTGGGTGATGAATCTGGAACCAGCGGTCCCCACCGTGGACAAGAACGCGGCGTGGACCGGCAAGGTCGTGCGCGGACCACTCGTACGCGAGGTCAAGGGCTCCGGCACGCTGGTGCCCGAGGACATTCGCTGGATTACGGCGACAACACAAGGGCGCGTGGAACGCATCCTGTTGCAGCCTGGAGCGAAGGTCACGCCAAACAGTGTGATTCTCGAACTGAGTAATCCTGACTTGCGGCAGGCGGTGACGGTGGCGGAACTGGCGCTGCAAACCGCCGAAGCCGCACTGGCGAACCGGAGGGCGCAGTTGAGCACGGAACGGCTCCAGTTCGAGAACTCGGTCGCGAACGCGAAATCAGATTTGGAGCAGCGGGAACTGCAGTTCGCGGCTGACCAGGAGTTGAACAAGATTGGACTGCTTGCGGCCTTGCAGCTGAAACAGAGTCAGGCGGCCGTGGACCGCGCGAGAAACACGCTGGCGCTGGAGGAAAAGCGATTGGCGATGAGCCGCGAAAGCGAGCAGTCGCAGATCGCGCCCCAGGAGTCGGATGTCACCCGGTCCAGGGCCGCCTATGAGCTGGTCAAGGGAAACCTGGCGGACCTTCAGGTCAAGGCAGGTATGACCGGGGAATTGCAGGTAGTGCCCGTCGAGGTGGGCCAGCAGGTGGGAGGCGGAGCCAACATTGCGCGTGTGGCCGACCCGTCCAGGCTCAAGGCCCAGATTCGGGTGTCAGAGACACAGACCCGGGACGTGCGGATCGGCCAGACGGCGGTCGTCGACACGCGTAACGGCAAGGTGAACGGGGTGGTGGCACGAATTGACCCGGCGGCACAGAACGGCACGGTCGGCGTGGACGTGACACTGGAGGGGCCACTGCCCCAGGGCGCGCGTCCGGACCTGAGCGTGGACGGCACGATTGAACTAGAGCGGCTGGATAACGTCTTGAAAGTGCAGCGGCCGTCGTTCAGTCAGGACAACGCGACCATCCAGCTCTACCGGGTGAGCGCCGACGGGAATGCGATTCGCGTGCGGGTGACCCTCGGCGTATCGTCGGTTGCAGAGGTTGAGGTCAAGGAAGGCCTGAACGAAGGCGATGAGGTGGTGTTGTCAGACATGGCGGCATTCGAGGCGTTCGATCGGGTTCGAATCGGGAGATAGCAAGGGACAGGGCATGTGCGGCAGGCGCCGCGGTGCCAAGGGAGCCACGCCAGTCGTGGCGTTGATCAGGCCACGAGTGGCCTTCGGAAAGGGCAGACACATGAGTACTCCGGGACAACCGCTTATCCAGCTTGATGGCGTGACAAAAGTCTTTTACACCGACGAGGTCGAGACACACGCGCTCGCCGGAATCCATCTGGAGATCCAGCGCGGCGAGTACATCTCGATTGCCGGACCGTCCGGCTGCGGCAAGTCGACACTCCTGTCCATTCTGGGACTCCTGGATACGCCCAGCGAAGGCACGTACGTGCTCAACACGCGCTCAGTTGCAGATCTGCCCCTGTCCGAGCGAGCCCGTGTGCGCAACCGGGAAATCGGTTTCGTCTTCCAGAGCTTCAATCTGATCGGCGACCTCACGGTTTACGAGAACGTCGAACTGCCCCTCACCTACCGGGGCATGAAGGCCACGGAACGCAAGGAGCGCGTCATGGCCGCCTTGGAGAAGGTCGGGATGTCGCATCGCGCCAAGCACCTGCCCAGCCAGCTTTCCGGTGGTCAGCAGCAGCGCGTCGCGGTGGCCCGCGCGGTCGGCGGCTCGCCGTCCATCCTGCTGGCTGACGAGCCGACGGGCAACCTCGATTCCAAGAACGGCGAAGCCGTCATGGAATTGCTGCACGAACTGCACAAAGAAGGCGCGACCATCTGCATGGTCACGCATGACCCCCGCTATGCCAGAAATGCGGAGCGCTCCATTCATCTCTTCGACGGCCGCGTCGTCGAGGAGGATGCTGCGCGAACCGGACAGAAAGACCTTGAAGAAAGCGGTTTTCACGTCAGCTAATCACCTTTTATTGTCTTGTTGAGGTACGCCAGTGACAACGATGTTGCAGACGCCGGAGGCGGCTCGTGCACCAGAGGTCTCCGCGCCCCCTGTTCAGCCAAAGGCCGCACGGTTGCGGGTCCTCGTAGCTGATGACCAGAAAGATGTCATCGAAGCTGTCCGCCTCCTGCTGGCGTCCGACGGTCTGACCACCGTCGGCGCCACTACTCCCGAGCAGGCCCTTGAAGTCGCGCGCACGCAGACCGTGCATGCGGCACTCGTGGACCTGAATTTCGAGCTGGGCCGGACGACCGGCGAGCAGGGGCTCGACCTCGTCGCCCGGTTGCATCAGCTCGATGCCGCGCTGCCCATCACGGTGATGACTGCGTGGAATACCATCGGCCTGGCGCTCGAGGCCATGCGGCGTGGTGCGAAAGACTTCATCGAGAAGCCTTTCGACGATGGACGCCTGATTGCCACGCTGCGTTCACAGGCAGAGCTGGGCAGGGCGCTCAGGCGCGTGGCCGAGCTCGAGGCCCAGGTGGCCGCCGCCGCTGTCCCCGGCGCGACCCAGGGCTCGACCTTCGAAGTCATGCGCCTGCGTGAGGTGGAAGGCCAGCTCGTCCGCAACGCCATGCAGCGGGCGCGCGGGAACGTCAGCAGGGCGGCCCGCGCACTCGGCCTGAGCCGGTCGGCGCTCTACCGCCGGCTGGAGCGCCACGGACTCACGACGTCTGGAGATCCGATTCGATAAGGCCGCAGGTCCGGCGGTTCAGGGTGCGGGGCGATTGCGACGGACGCAGTCGCCCCGTTCTCTATTTGGGCTGCTCCGGTGCTGCAGGCCCTCCGCCCCGGGACTGCTGAACAATCTTGACGCCGGCACTGGCCCCGACGCGTGTGGCGCCGGCGGCCACCATGGCCTTGAGCCCCTGGAGATCGCGCACGCCTCCGGCCGCCTTCACGCCCATGTCCGCACCCACAACCCGGCGCATCAGTGCCACATCTGCCACCGTGGCGCCACTGGGCCCAAAACCGGTGGAGGTCTTCACGAAGTCCGCGCCCGCGGCCTTCGCCAGCGTGCACGCCGTCACCTTCTCTTCGTCCGTCAGGTAGGCGGCCTCGATAATCACCTTGCTCACCACACCGGCCTCCCGGCAGGGCCGCGCCACGGCCTCGATGTCGCGTTCCACGGCGCGGACGTCGCCACTCTTGAGCGCGCCGACGTTGATGACCATGTCCACTTCGCGGGCCCCGTCGAAGATGACCCGGCGCGCCTCGTAGTTCTTCACGTCGGAGGTCGTCGCTCCCAGCGGGAACCCCACCACAGTACACACACCCACCGCCGTGGATCGCAATTGAGCAACGCAGAGCGGTACCCAGCACGGCTGGACGCACACGGTGGCGAACTTGAACTCCGCGGCCTCCCGGCACAATTGCTCCAAATCACTCCGCGTCGCGTCAGGTTTGAGCAACGTGTGGTCGATCAGACCCGAGACACCGTCCGGCGCCCCGCCCGTGGCGTGGACGCCGAACCGTTCCGCTCCAGCATCAATCACGCTCTGCAGGCGCGCCGGACAGCAGTCCTCATTCACCGCGTGGCAGTCGCATCTGGCTGCCGGACGCCGCGACGCGGCCAGCACTTCTTCCGCGATGATGGCGATCAGCCGTGACAAGTCGACAGTGTGTGTGTCCATGGGCTGGAATCCCGTGACTAGAACCCTTCTTCCAGGCGCCGGACTTTCAACAGGCGCCGGAGGTGCCGGGCATCTTTTGTCGGCGTCCCGAGCCAGGTATCGACGATCGCGATCGCCTCCGCCGTCTCGATCAATGTCGAACCGAGCGCGAGAACGTTGGCGCCGTTGTGCTCGCGCGCATACCTGGCCAGCGTGACAGTCATGCACATGGCCGCGCGGACGCCACGGATCTTGTTGGCCGCAATAGACGAGCCGAGACCCGCACCGTCAATCACGATGCCCGCGTCGGCTTCCCCGCGGACCACACTGCGTCCGACCGCCGCCGCGATGTCGGGATAGTCCACTGCCGCGGGTCCGTCCGTGCCGCAATCATACACAGCCACGCCTGCGCTTCGCAGGTGCGACACCACCGCGCCCTTGAGTTCGACACCCTTGTGATCGGCACCGATGGTGACGCGCCGCACGGGGAACACCGGGGCCAGGTCTGCCGGCAGCGCCGGGTCCAGACTCCCCGCCCGCACCACAGTCACCCGCCGCTCCCGCAACGTATCCGCGGCCAGCGGCGTGATGTGGCCGCCCTCCTCCAGCTCCACCGACGTTCCGGGTTCGATGTGTCTAGCATCGCCTTCGGTGATGATTGAGAACCTGCGAATAGCCACGTCACTCCACTCCCTGAACGACGCCAATGAACGGCAGGTGCCGATACTGCTCATCGAAATCGAGGCCGTATCCGACCAC
>JAHEFO010000030.1 GCA_024640135.1 Acidobacteriota bacterium | reverse complement strand
GGAGCCTGGGTACTGTTATTTCCTGCAATGCCAGGGAGTTGACTGGTGGGATGTACAGAGTTGACCTGAGCATTCAGGACAATCAGGTGTTTCGCATCACCGACAGTTCGCGTGTTCAGGGCGACGGCGGCCGTCCCGTATTCAACTCTTTCAGGGCCACGCATCAGCCCATCCTCCGAGACGGACAGACCGTGGAGTTCGCCGTGGCGACCGACAAGACCAGCGGCGAAGTCATCAAACTCCAGGTCACGCTGAACGTAGTCAAGTAGATTGAATCTGTAATCTGGGAATCGGCAATCTCCAATCGATCATCTGAACATCGATAATCTGCAATTCGTAACCATCGATGAATCGGGGGAACGTGGCCGATTACCGATTGCCGATGTGTAGATAATCGATTCCAGATTGCCGATTCCCAGATTGCAGGTTCACCATGCCCCGATCCTCCGCTTGCGTTTTGCTGACATTGACACTCGGGGCGTTCGGCTGCGCTCGTCCGGCCGATCCGCCGCCGGCGCCGCGTAACCCGCTGGCGATGGCTGTGGCCTGGAAGCAGGCGGCAGCGGAGTACGACGCCTTGTACTACCAGGGCTTCAATGTGGCCAGGATGCACCTGGACCGGGCGTTGAGAGACGGGCGCCGGCCGGTGGTCATCTCGGATCTTGATGACACCGTGCTCGATACGCGCGACTACTGGCGCGAAGTGCTGTCGGCCGACGAGCCATTCTTCAGCGACGCACTCTGGGACGCGTGGGTCGCAACGAACCAGGTGCGAGCCAGTCCAGGAGCTCTGGAGTTCCTCAATTTCTGTCACGAGGCCGGGGTGGAAGTGTTCTACGTCACCAACCGGGACCAGGGGCCGCAGACGATGGAGTTGGCCCTCGGCAACCTCAAAGCCGCCGGCCTGCCCTTTGCCGATGCCGAGCATCTGACCGTCCTCACGGACAGTTCGGACAAGGAACCCCGCCAGCGCGCACTGGCGCAGTCTCACGACGTTCTGCTGTATCTGGGTGACAACCTGAACGACTTCAGCCGGTCCTACTACGTGACTGACGTCGAGAACCGACGGGCGCGACTGGCGACGGACCGGAGCGACTTCGGCCGCCGCTTCATCCTGTTTCCAAATCCCACGGACGGCCACTGGATCCGGGCCATCTTCGGCGACTCCGAACCGCTGCCCACGCCGGAAAACATCGACAGGCTGAACCAAATTAATCGGCAATCTGGAATCGGGAATCGGTAATCGATTATCGCTACATCAGTAATCGGTAATCGGGGAACCATCGGGGAATCGGGGAACCATCGGGGAATCGGGGAACCATCGGGGAATCGGGGAACCATCGGGGAATCGGGGAACCATCGGAGAATCGGGGAATCATCGGACAGTCGGGTAATCATCGGGGAATCGAGTAATCTTCGGACAATCGGGCAACCGATCTGAGATCGCAGCCGATTGCCGGCTCCCAGATTCAATCTGGTAATCTTCGCCCTATGTTTCGACTGATGGTGCGCTCCAGGATGTCGTTGGCCGTGGGTCTCGGTGTGTTCGCGTGGGTGGCGGCCAATCCTCTCGCCCAGACGCCTGCCCCGGTCACTGCCGAGTCGTTGTTTGGCCAGCTTCACTGGCGCAATATCGGGCCGGCGAACATGGCCGGTCGTGTGTCGGACATCGAGGCCGTGGAGGCCAATCCGGCCATCGTCTACGTCGGATCGGCGTCAGGCGGCGTGTGGAAGTCCACCAACGCGGGCACCACCTGGGAGCCGATCTTCGAGAACTATCCGGTGGCGTCGATCGGTGACATCGCCATCTTCCAGCCGGATCCGAACATCATCTGGGTGGGCACCGGAGAGGACTGCGTGCGCGGCAGCGTGAGCTGGGGCGACGGCATCTACAAGTCCACGGACGCGGGGAAGACGTTCGTCAATGTGGGACTGCCGGAGTCAGAGCACATTGGCAAGGTCATGACCCATCCCACCAATCCCGACATCGTGTATGTGGCGGCGCACGGACATCTGTGGGACAGCAATCCCGAACGCGGCCTCTACAAGACGACTGATGGCGGCAAGACGTGGCGCAGGCTGGCGACAGGGCTGCCGAACGACGGCAGGACCGGCGCGTCCGATGTCCAGATGGATCCATCGAACCCGGACGTGCTGTATGCCGGCATGTGGGAGCGCATTCGCCGGCCCTTCATCTTCGAGAGCGGCGGGCCCAACGGCGGGCTGTTCAAGTCCACCAATGGCGGCGAGAGCTGGACGAAGCTGACAGACGGCCTGCCCGCCGGTAATACCGGGAAGGTGGCCATCACGATTCACCGCAAGAACCCGCGGATTCTCTCCGTCATCATCGAGGCGGAGACAACCGGAGATCTGGCTGTGCCCGGCTCCGGGGTGTATCGCTCCGAGGACGCCGGGGCCACCTGGACCTACGTCAATACCAACAACAGCCGGCCGTTCTACTACAGCCACATCTATCTGGATCCCAATGAACCCAATCGCCTCTACCACCTGACGGTGCCTGCGCAGGTTTCGGAAGACGGCGGCCGGACGTTCGCGCGCAGCTTGCCCGGCATCGAAGGTGATTTCCACGCGATGTGGATCGATCCGGCCAACAGTCAGCGGTTCTACATCGGCAACGACAAGGGCGCGTCGGTGACCTACGACGGCGGCGAGCACTTCATCATGTTCGACAACATGGACATTGGTCAGTTCTACGCCGTGACCGTGGACAACCGCGACCCCTATCACGTCTACGGCGGATTGCAGGACAGCGGTAACTGGGGTGGCGTGAGCAACAGTCGCGACTACAACGGGATCCTCGGCGAGCACTGGTTCAAGTTCCATTCGGGTGACGGCTTTCACACCACTGTCGATCCCGACGACTGGACCACGGTCTACACCGAGACCCAGAACGGCAGTGTGCGACGACTGGACGCGGATTTCCGCCAGGCCGGGACCAGCGTTTCGCCCAATCGGCAGACGATTCTCAATTTCGACGAGATCACTGCGGCCGAAGGGCAGGAGCCGGAGTTCCGTTCCAACTGGAGCACGCCGCTGATTCTCTCGCCGCACGATTCGAAGACGCTGTATCTGGGCAGAAACCGTCTGCTGCGCAGCACCGATCGAGGAGAGAGTTGGAGCATTATCAGCCCAGACCTGTCGACCAACGATCCGGACTACACGACGCCGGCACCGGCCGGCTTCATGGGTGAGCGCGGCGGGGCCGAAACCTTCGCTTCTCTCGTCTCCGTCGTCGAGTCCCCACTGCGGCCAGGAGTCATTTGGGCCGGGACCGATGACGGGAATGTGCAGGTCACACGAGACGACGGGGTGACCTGGACGAACGTGCGAGACAATATTCCCGTGAGTCAGGTGCCGGCGCGCACGTGGGTCAGCCGGGTCGAGCCCTCGCACTTCGACCTCGGCACGGCCTATGTGTCATTTGACGGTCACCGCAACAGCAACTTCAAGCCCTACGTCTTCAAGACCACCGACTTCGGCGCCACCTGGACCGCGATCACGGCGAACCTGCCGCAGCGCGATCCCGTGTACGTCGTGAAGGAAGACCTGAGGAATCCTTCGCTGCTGTTTGTGGGAACGGAGTTCGGCGTGTACGCCTCGGTCAACGGCGGCGGAGAGTGGCACAGGATGATGACGGACATGCCGACCGTGGCGGTCCATGACCTGGTGATCCATCCGCGCGACAACGATTTGATTGCGGCCACGCACGGACGCAGCATCTGGATTCTGGACGACATCACGCCGCTCCAGCAGCTGACCCCGGCCGTGCTCGCGGCTGACGCGCACGCGTTCAGTAATCGAGTGGCGACGATCTGGAAGGCGGTCAGCCGGGGGGCCACCCGGGGACACTTCCTGTTCCAGGGACGGAATCCGTTGACGATCGAGCAGCGGGCGCCGGCCAACTCGCCGAGCGAACTGACGAACTCGGCGACGGTGACGTTCTACGTCGGGCGGGTGCCGTCCGGACCCGCGAAAATCGAGATCACCAGCACCGATGGCGAGCAGACCTTCACGGCGGACGTGCCGGTCACGGCCGGCATCAATCGGTACTTCTGGCCGCTGCGTTTCGGAAGCCCGGCGGCTGCTGGCGGGGGCCGAGGTGGCGGACGCGCCGGCGGCCGGGCGGGTGGCGGAGCCGCTGCCGGTCGCGCCGGTGGGGGCGGACGCGGCGGTGGTCGCGGTGGCGGCGCTGGGGCCAGTGCGGGGCCAGGGACCTACCGCGTCAAGCTCACCATCGGCGACAAGGTGATCAACACGACAGTGGTGGTGCGAGCGGACCCTGACGCCGCGCGCGTGCAGTGACCCGAAGGCGGATATTTCGCGTCCTCGCACTGATGGCGATTGCCGCGCTCGTGGGCGTGTCGATCTTCGGGACTCTGGTCTACCAGGCGGTTGACGTTGAAGAGGTGGGCCAGTCCGAGGCGTTCCTCCGTTTTGACGAGATCCAGAAACAGTTTGCGAACCAGGTGCCGATGATCGAGGTTGACGCGGCCGGGCTGGTCATCCCTGGACCCGTGTCGCCGGCGGCTATCCCCGCTGTTCCACTGAAGCGCCTTGAGGTGCTGGCATACCGGTCCGCAGGCGAGCGCCTGGTGGTGGCCCACGTGCCGTTCTGGTTCTTCAGGATGAAGCGTCCCGCTCTGCAGTTTGCACTACGCGACACAGGCCTCGACCTGGACCGGCTGCAACTGACCACGGAGACCCTGACACGGCATGGTCCGGGTCTGGTGCTGGACCAGCGGCTCCAGAATGGGGATCGCCTGCTTGTCTGGGTCGAGTGAACAGAGGGGCCGGGTTCCGTGAACCCACCCGGCGCCCCCCCCCTTTCAAGTCCTACCGCGTTCTGAACCGGCTGACATCGATCACCCACACGCCCCGGCCATGGGTGGCGGCCACCAGCACGGGGTCGCGCGGATGGACGATGAAGTCCATCACGTGTGAGGAAGGCAGGTTGCCGCCCATGACTTCCCACTTCTGTCCGCCGTTGGCAGACACATACACGCCGAAGTCGTTGGACGTATAGAGGACATTCGGGTTGACCGGATCCTCCTGAATCGTGTTCATGGGCCCTGCGGGCAGGTTGCCTGCGATGCTCGTCCACGTCTGCCCGTAGTCGACGGACTTGTACAGGTACACCGCGAAGTCGTCGTCGTACCGGCCCTGCTTGGCCAGATACACGGTGGCTTCGTTGTACTTGGATGCGGTGACCTTCGCGACCCAGGTCTTCTGATTCGGCAGCTTCGCGGTCAGGTCCGTCCACTCCTTGCCGGAGTCAATCGACACATGCAGTTTGCCATCGTCGGTGCCGGTGTAGATCAGGCCTTCCTTCATCGGCGACTCCGAGATCGAGATCACCGTTTGATACGGCACCTCTCCCAGCTCGGTCTCGATGCCGCGACTCATGTCGGGCGAGAGCTTCTCCCACGTATCGCCCCGATCTCTCGACCGGTACAGGCCCTGGAGCCCGAAGTACAGCGTGTTGGGATCGTGGGGCGACAGGATCATGGGCGCCAGCCACTGACCGCGAAGCGTCTCGTCCACGGCGTCTGGCTCGGGTCGGATGTTCTTGGAATTGCCGCGTCCGCGGCCACGACCGCCAGCAGGCGCATCCGGATTCGGAGTCAGGTCGGTACGCGTGATCGATCCGTACGTCCCTTCCGAATACACGATGTTCGGGTTGGTCGGGTCGATGGCGTGGGTGCTGCCTTCGCCGCCCGGCGCACCTTCGAACGGAATCGGCTGCATCGCGTTGACGCCGCTGCGGACATCCACCTGCGCACGGAAGCTGCCGTGATCCTGGACCGATCCGTACACGCGGAATGGCGTGTCCATGTCGAACGACATGTTGAAGAACGTGCTTGATGGGATGTCGGCGCGCGTCCACGATCCGCCGCCGTCGCGCGACACCCGGAAGCCGCTGTCATTCCCCAGCAGCATGAAGTTCGGGTCCTTCGGGTCGAGCCACATCGCGTGGTTGTCGCCGCCGGAACCGCCGCCACGGCCCCCGCCCGCAGGCGGAGGAATGCGGCCCATGGTCTTGCCGGCGTCGTGGGAGACGCTCACGCCCAGCGCCAGCGTGTAGATGGTGTTCTCATCGCGGGGATCGACCCGGATATTGCCGAAGACCCAGCCGTAGCTCGACGACAGGTTCCGCATGTAGAGCCGCTGCTGATCGTCCTGGCCGCTCGTTCTTGTCCAGGTCGCACCCTTGTCGTTGGAGCGATACACCTCGTTCCCGATCGGGTAGTACTCGATGGCGACGCCGTACGGATTGCGCGTATTCGGCGGCGCCTTGTCGCCCTGCGCATAGTTGTCCACAAAGGCATAGACGACGTTGGGATTCGACTGCGCCACGTCCAGGCCGATGCGTCCCAGGTCCTTGCCGGGCGGGAGGCCGCCTTCCAGCCGGGTCCAGTCGACACCTGCGTTGGTGGACTTCCACACGCCGCTGTTGGTAAACCCCGGTTCGGTCCGCGGGTCTGCCCACTTGCGGCGCTGGCGCTGCCACATCGCGGCATAGAGCGTGTTGGGCTGGTTCGGATCCATGACCAGGTCCACGGCGCCCGTCTGCGGGTTGACATACAGCACCTTGGACCAGGACGTGCCGCCGTCGGTGGTCTTGAACACGCCGCGCATGTCGTTCTCCGACCACTCGTGGCCGCTGGCGGCGACGTACACGATGTCGGGATTCGTCGGGTGGATGACAATGCGGCCGATGGTCTGCGAGTCAGTCAGGCCGACGTGCTTCCACGTCCTGGCCCCATCTGTCGATTTGTAGACACCCGTACCGGCGTACGAGCTGCGATAGATGTTGGTCTCGCCGGTGCCCACATACACGACGTCGGGATTGGAGGGGGCGACGGTGACGTCGCCAATCGCGCTCGAGGCAAAGTGTTCGAACACCGGGTGCCACGTCTCGCCGAGGTCGTCGCTCTGCCAGAGGCCGCCGCAGCACGAGGCCGCATAAAGGCGCCGGAACGTCGGGTAGTCAGCCACCGCCACGTCGGCCATCCGGCCGCTGACGTTGGTGGGCCCGAGGAACGACCACGCCATGTCTTTGTAGGGTGAGGCCTGCGTCATGGCTGTGTGGGTCTCGTAGGCCTCGAGTCGAAACTCGTTGTCGCCTCCGGATGACTGGGCGCCCAGGAACGGCATCATGAAGCCCAGCGTCCCCAGAGCCACGACGCACCACGTACTTCTCCGCCACCTCAACCGCGCAATCATGAGAGCCTCCGGGCTGATCTTATACCCACTGTCCGATCTCGAACGCCATGTGAGCCGCTCGCTGGTAGACCCTATGCATCGCGCAGTCAATGCGCATTGATGCCTTCGAGGTCGTCATGAAGACGGAATGGCTGCGGCCAGCGGTCGGTCCGTCCTGCGCAGTGAACCATTTGGGGCGGAGTTGTCGTCAAAGGCCTTGGAGGTATCAGGCATGCGGAAAGTGATGGCGGCGGCAGTGTTGGTGATCCTGGGCATGGTCGGGATCGCGGCACAGGCGCCCAAGGCGGAACCGGTCTACGACGTCTCGTTCCTGGCGGGCCCCCCAGGGGAGGAGGCCTACTACACGGGGACCTCGACGTTCACTGTGGACGCGAAGGGAATGGTCACCGGCACGATGACCATCCTGAGTCCGACGACCGTTCGAGCCACGCTGAGCGGACAGATCGAGAAGGGTGTGTGGAAGTTCGAGTATCCCTATGAGATGGTCGACCAGGGCTGCTGGGGGACACTCTCGGGCAGTGCGGACGTGACCGCCGACCGCAAGAAGGTTTCAGGTTCGGCCTTCATCGGCGGCGACTGTTCCCCGGAACCGATAAAAGGCACGTTCACCTTCATGCTGCAGGCCAAGAAGTAGCTTTTCGCGCTCGCGGGGCCTTCTGGTGGTCCGTCCTGCCGAAGGGTGTTGGACCCTTCGGCAGGACGGGCTGCTACGTGCGCACGCTGATCACGTACCCGCGCCACATCATCAGCAGGCCCAGCAGTTCCGTGACATACAGCACTTCCACATAGCCGAATCGGGTGAACGTCCCCCCGATTCCCGGCAGCATGGCGCCCGCGGCAATCCAGACGTTGGCCCACATCCGGTGCCGGTTCTCCGGCTGCCTGCTGTAGCGCACGGCCGAAAGCGCCGCCCCCCCGACCAGGAAGATCATGGCGTAGATGTTGATGAAGGGGCTGAATCGCCGGACCCAGGTCCATTCAAAGACACGACCCGAAAGACGATGCGATTCCACCAGGTCGAGCTGGATGGGCGAACTCCAGACTGCCACGCTGGCCACCAGAACGGTGAGGACCAGCGCCGTCGTCAACAGGTGTGCGGTGCGACGCCTGAGCAGGAGATACACCGTCCCCTGCGCCAGCGGCGCGCCGCCCAGCAGCGCCCCGGTGATGTACCACAGCCGGAAGACCGGCTCGTGCCAGCCCAAGAGCGTGGTGAGCGCTTCGGTCAGCGTCCCAGCGCCGTAGGCCGCCACCCCGATCGTCCACCACAGCAGGTGCAGGCGATCGGGGTGCTGGAGGAATCGACGCCCGATCGCCACCGCGAACGGAATCGCGAGGCACGTGGTGACGATCGGGAGGTAGTGAACTGCAGATGCACTCATGGGTGACCTAGAAGGCTCCCAGTGAGAGGCCGATGGTGAAACTGCGTCCGCGCGCCGGCGCGAACTGGAAGTGTTCGCGATAGAACCGGTTGGTCAGGTTCTCGACCGCGAACGTGAGTGCCACCCGGTCCCGCTGCTGCGTGAGGTTGATGCCGGCAGCAATCCGATGCACGGCAAGTCCGTCGAGCGCCAGCAGGTCCTGCGCGATCAGGAACGGCGAGTCGAGCAGTGCCTGTGCCACGCGATTGACCTGACCCTGTGCGCGCACGCCGTAATCGACCCACCACCGGCCATGCACATCGGTGAACCGCGCGTTGGCCACCAACTTCGAGGGCGTGATGTTGTCAGCCGGCGTATCGCTCAGGGTGTCGCCCGTCAGCGGATTGGTCCCGTCGGTGATCGTGCCGCGCGTCAGTGCGGCCGCGCCGGACAACGTCAGGATGCCGCGCTCGAGCACGATCGGCGCTTCGATGGACAGTTCCAGCCCTGAAATGCGCACGTCGGCGTAGTTCGTGGCCTGTGCCAGGGGGCCCGCCGGCGTCGAGGCCACCACGAGGTCCTGCGCGATGAAGTCACGGTACTGATTCAGGAATGCGTAGGCCCCGCCGGCGATCTGTCCGAAGCGGAAGTTCGCTCCGACGTCGAAGTTGCGGCCCACCTCGGGTCGCACCAGCACATTTGGCGCGAGGTTGCCGACGGTGGCCGGGCCCGAGTAGAGCATTTCCTCGAGATTCGCGTGGCGATACGTGCGGCCGAACCGGATGAACGGGTTGATGCGGCCGTTGGCATTGGCGACCAGGCCGATGTCGCCGGTCAGCGCCTTGCGGCTGTAGGACGCGCCGTTCACGTCCGGCAGCGTGGCTGGATCGATTGCAGGCGTGGCGCCTTCCACCACGGGATCAACGGTGTAACCCGGCGTGGCGTCGATCTTGACCTGATAGAGGTCGCCGCGCAGACCTGCCACCAGCGACAGATTCTGACGAAGACGCCACTCGTCCTGGGCGAACAAGGCGATGTTTCGCAGGCTCGCATCCGGCACACGAACCGGGTGTGCCACCGTGGCCGGTCCCAACAGCATCGGCGACTCGAAGACGGTGGCGGCAGGACCGCGCTGGCCGAGGGCCACGTGTCCGACCAGTGACATCTGAGTGGTGGTGGTGCGCGCATCGCGGCTGCGGTCGCGGTAGAACGTCGCCCCCGTCGTCAGCACGTGATTGGACGCCGGCACCCACACAGCCTGCAGGTCTACCCCGGGTGTCCATACGCGCTGTTCGGTCTGGGAGAGGATGTCCAGGCGCATGACACTGATGGGAAAGAAACTGCCGGCGGTGGGTGCCGGGAACTGAACCGGCAATGTGTTTTCGAGCAGGCGCGTGGTGCGCTGGTAGTACGTCGTCAGGGACAGATTCGCCAGCCAGGGTGTGACGGCTTGCGCTTCATATTTGGCCGAGACACGGTCGAGCCGGCTGTGCGGCAGTGAGGTGGTATTGAAGAAATACGGCTCAGAGAAGTCCGGGAATCCCACGTCCTTCATGCGCCGCTGCTGGTAACGCAGCTTGATCGTACGCCGGTCGGCTATCTTGATGAGTCCCGAGGCATTCACGAAATGCCCCTTCGCCTGCGAGTTGAGGATGGTGTTGTCTGTGCGGGTGTATGGCGCGTTGAAGGGATCCGGGAACGACTTGAAGGCGAAGCCGAAGCTGTCGTCAATGGTGTCGGCCCGGCGCAGTGTGCCGTCCGTGAAGAATCTGGTGGTGTCCTCCGACGTCAGCGCGCCAGCCTTGTAGTTGCCGAACTGCTCCACGCCGCCCTGGACCCGGAAGGCGTACCGCGGCGCGGTGACGCCAAGCGTCAGTGTGCCTCTGCGGCCATCCTCATTCGAACTGTAGAAGCTGTTGACACCGTAGAGGAACTGGCGAGAGTCCGTGAACGATGGCTCGTTCGTGATGATGTTGATGGTGCCGGCCAGCGCGTCCGACCCGTACATCAGCGTGCCCGCGCCATTGACAATTTCCATCCGGGTGATTGCGTCAGGGGAGATCAGGCCCACCTCCGCGCCAGTGCGCTCCGTGGCCTGGCGCGCGGTGTTCAGACGTTCGCCGTCGACCAGCACCAGCAAGCGCGTGGAATCCAGGCCGCGCAGGCGTGGTCGCACCCCGAACGGGCCGCCGCCGACCGACGTGATGTTGGCCACCGATGCGAGCGCATCTCCGCTCGAGAGGGGATTGGTCTGCGACATCGCGGCGCCCGAGATCGTTTCCACGTGCAGTGGGATTGTGCGAATCTCGCGGTCCGAGCGTGCAGCCGTCACACTCACTTCGGTATTGATGATCCCGATCTCCAACTGCGCCGAGACATCGAGCTGCTGTTCCGCGTGCGCAATGACGATGGTGCGCGCGACTTCAGAGAAGCCCTGGCGGGTGATCAGCACCAGGTACGTGCCTGTGTCAGGCGTGTCAAACGTGTACTTGCCGTCGGCGCCGGTGGTGACCGTCCGTTCGCGGCCGCTCGCGATGTTCCGGACCACGACTTTGGCGCCTGGGACTGCCGCGCCGGTGGCGTCGGAGACCACCCCGGACAACGTCGCGGCCAAGGCCGGCGGCGTGGCCCACAACATCGCAAGACAAAACGCTCCAATAAAGAACCGCGTACGCATGTAACCTCCCGGATGAATCTGGAATCTGGAATCTGAAACCTGGAATCGCTTGGCGACGAAATCGGGGAGTCGGGAACCGGGGAGTCATGTCCCCGCTTCCTTGCGTCCTTATTTCGCTAATTCGCGATTGGCGGGGGGCGGGAGGCGAAACTGAGAAACGAGCCTTGGGGCAGGGCGCCCACGAGGACTGGCGCGTCCAGGATTGCGCGGATGCGCTGCAAAGATGTGTCGCGGCGCCGCAGGCCCACCAGGCCGAGGAGGAACACGCCTCCGAGGACCATCAGGCCGGTGGTCATCTGCGCCAGTGTCGCCACCACCTCGGGTATGGCCGGGGCAGTGACGTCAATGTCGCGGGCCAGAGCGGGGCCGTGGAGCAAGCCGGCCAGCAGCCAGACGGCGACCGCCTGCCGTCCCCGAATGATCGAGACGCCGCGCCGGTGCAACGTGAGCAAGGCCGCGACCAGTCCCACGGAAATAACCCATCGCGAGACCAGGCCGAGATCGACAAACTCACCCTGCCACACCTGCCCGGCGAAGAGCCAGATGTGGAATGCGACAAGCAACGCGCCTGTCAGGGTCAGAGTCTTGCGGACCATCACGTCATGGCATTGCAAGCGCCGGGCCACGTTGGCCGTCACCCAAAACAGCGCCAGTACGGCGTGAGTTCCGCACAAATCAGCCAGCAATATTGGGCAGAGTGGGCAATTTTGCGCACCCGCTCAGGGGGTGATGGGAAACTCATTTGACGAGAAAGGTTTCCGGAAACTGGGCGAACCAGCCGAACCAGAACGCACGAAACGCGGGAATTCTGGGCAGCGGCGCCGCTGCGTTGGCCCCGACCGGTTGCAGTGCCTCTTCGGTGACCCTCCACTGGCGGCCCCGTGTGTCACGTACGGTTGACGCGTCGAGCCATCCACTGATGTGAACCGTGCCAGCTTCGTACACACGATTGGCGCCGTTGACACTGGTCAGCACCACGAGGGAGCGCTGTTCGGCCACCTCATGGTGGATGCGATGTTGCCTGAGGAAGCTGGCGGAAAACGCCAGCGCCTGGCGGCCGCCGCCGACCGCCGGCAGCAGCACCCCCAATACCTCGTCCTTGTTCTTGAGTCGCGGGTCGGTTCGTGGCACACGGAACATCAGGCGGTCTGTGTCGAAATACTCGCGATACGCGACACCTTCGCCGTAGTCGCGGTCGTACCCGGTGTCGAGTGACAACACGGTGGCGGCGGGGTGCTGCGCCTTCCATTCGCCCCACGTGGTGGTCACCACTGGAAACGCCTCCAGTGTCAGCGGCTGTCCCGCCAGGCTGCCAACCACCGGATGACCATCAAGGGTGGACCACAAACTCATCGTCTCGTGGTCGAACATCAGCTTGTTGGCGCGATACAGCAATCCGCTGGTGCCGAACGTCCGCTTCGTGCCGCCGACGACGCTGTTGTAGGGGATGACCGTGCCGCACAAGGTGCAATACACAACGGTGATCTCCACGCCGCCCAGCCGGTCAAGGGCCATCTCGTGCCAGGCGAGAATGCGTTTCGGATACGCGCGCGCCTCACCATTGATGACCACGCCGAAGACCACATGTGAGTCACGGAGGTAGCCGGCACTCGAGGCGGGAATCGACCGGGGGTGATCGAGGGGCGGAATGCCGTTCACCTTGACGCCGCCCCAGTCCACTTCGTCGAGACGAATCGTCGCGCGTGGCGGCGCGAAGAATCGCGTCATCTGCGGATCGATCTGCCGGTACACCTCAGCCTTGAACGCGCCGTACTCTGGATGCGGGTCGTAGGGCCGCTTCCAGATCCAGTCGCGCCACGCGTCCAGGTCGTCGCCGAATCGCTGGCCCGTCTGCTGTTCGAGGAAGCGCAGCAACCGGACTCGCACCGGGTGCGCCTGCGGCCGGCCGTCGACGACGCGAGGCGGCAGAACACGCGCCATGTCGATGAGCATCGACGCGTAGCCGTCCTTCCACACCGGGTCCAGGGCTGCCATTGCGGCGGCAGCCGCACGGTCATCCGTGCCACCGGCGTCGAAGAACATCGACAGTGGGGGCACCTGCAGCGGCTGAGCTACAGCGGGACCGGCGCCGGTGAAGGCGCCCACGAGGACGGATGTGAGCAGTAGGGTGCGCATCATTTGGGCTTGTCCCCATGTTCGCCCAGTTCCGGCGCCTGGTTACAGGTGCTTGGCACGCAGGACTCCCTCCGGGAAGCCTTCAGGCCAGGCGGGAGAGTGTCCGTAGGCCAGGGGCGCTGGTTCGGTCCACAGGGCACTGCTTCTCCACCGGGGTCGCCAGCGACACGGAAATGCGCGCGACTTGAGGATAATCGTGTCGTCTTTCGGTCTATTTCGGCTGGAGCGACGGTCGAAACCCCCGGAGTTCACACTTGATCTGTTGATCTGTATCTGCTCATCTATTCACACACGTGTGGCTGACCAGAAGATTCCCCCGGCGATTCGGCACCCCCGTCAGCCTCTGAACCCGCCCGCGAGCGAGGAGGGCACGGCCGTGCTCTACAGTCTGAGCACGGTGCCGCCCCATCACGCCCTGTTCGTGGGCACTGGCGTGACCTCGTGGCTCGGCTATTCGCCGGAAGAGCTCATCGACACACCCGACCTCTGGCGTCAGTTGATCCACTCTGACGATCTTCCGCGGGTCCTGGCGGATATGGAGCTGATTCTGGAACGGGACGTGTGTGACAACGCGTACCGCATTCGGCACCGGGACGGAAGTTGGAGATGGGTGCGCGACGTTGTACGCGTTGTGCGTGACGCGGAGGGCAACGCGGTCGAGTTGAGCGGCCGCATCGTGGACATCAGCGAGGCCAGACGCGCCCTCCACCAGCTGGCGCAGAGCGAGCAGCGCTACCGGCAGCTCGTGGAGTTGGCCAACGCAGGCGTATGGAGCGTCGAGCCTGGAGGCCTGACAACCTATGTCAATCCCCAGATGGCCGAGATGCTGGGGGTCGCCGTCGACGAGATGGTCGGGCATCCATTCGCCCTCTACCTGGATGACGCGAACCTGGCGCTCGCGCAGGCGTCCCTGGAACGCGGCCAGCAGGGAGGGGCGCAGGAGTTCGACTTGCGGTTCCTCCGTCGAGCCGGTGACGAGCTCTGGGCGCACGTGGCAAGTTCCCCGATCTTTGATGACGCGGGTGTGTATGAGGGCGCGTTTGCGGTAATCACTGACATTGGCCCCCGCAAGCGAGCCGAGGAGGCGCAGCGGCGACTGGTCGAGGCCCAGCATGCCGGGGCGCTGCGCCGCGAGCGCGATCAGTTCATTCGCAGCATCGTCGAGAACATCACGCAGGGCTACTACGTGACGGATTCCGATGGTTGTTTCACCTACTGCAATCCGGCGATCGCGATTGTCAGCGGGCGTAGCGTCGAGCAGTTGCTGGGCACATCCGCGTTCGACCTGGTGGCCGAGGAAGACAGGGCGAGAGTCGCCGAGTCGTATCGGCGTTGGACCGTTGAAGGCGCGGAGAATGTCACGATTGAGTGTCGGGTGATGAGCCACACCGGCCGGATGATTCTGGTGGAACAGACGACCCAGATCGTGCGGGACGCGGAGGGCAATGTGTCGGCGTTCGCGAATTTCCTGCGGGACATCACGGATCGCAGGGCTGCCGAGGACGCCCTGCGGCAGCTGACGGTGCGGTTGCGGTCCATACAGGAGCAGGAGCGGACCAGGATTTCCCGTGAGATTCATGACGTGCTTGGCCAGTTGCTCACCGCCATACGCATGGATCTGCGCTGGCTCGAGAAACACTCGGGGCAGCCTGCGGATGAACGAGAGGCAAAGCGGAGCGAAGCCAGGCTCACGGGTGCGGTAAAGCTGGTGGATGAGGCCCTGCGCTCAGTCCAGAACATTGCCGCCGACCTGCGTCCGGGCGTTCTCGATCATCTTGGCCTGGCGACGGCCCTGGGTCACGAACTCGGACGGTACGAACAACGCACGGGCACCGCGTGCGTACTCGGCACCGTGCCTGAATCCCTCAAGGCCTCGTCCGATGTGGAAACGGCGGTCTTTCGTATCTTTCAGGAGATCATGACGAACATCACCAGGCATGCCGGCGCCTCGCGGGTCATGGTGAATCTCGAAGCTCAGGCGAACCTGCTGACCCTGACGGTTGCCGACAACGGGCGGGGGATCTCAGACAGCGAAATCTCGGACGCCCA
Organism: Acidobacteriota bacterium; assembly: GCA_024640135.1. Lineage (GTDB taxonomy): Bacteria > Acidobacteriota > Vicinamibacteria > Vicinamibacterales > SCN-69-37 > SYFT01. Next base: position 9,411 of record JAHEFO010000030.1, on the reverse strand, counting down.
CTCACTGGGCCTGCTCAGCATGAAGGAACGGGCCCAGTTGCTTGGTGGCGGGGTCACAATCACCGGAGCCCCCGGTGCCGGCACGACCGTCACGGTGCAGGTTCCCGTGAACGCGACCGAGGATGGAGACCACTGATGCGGGTGCTGATTGCCGACGACCATGAGATCGTGCGACGCGGCCTCCGGCAGATTCTCACCGAGGCGTTCCCGGACGCCGAGTGCGGAGAGGCCGGAACGTCGCAGGACGCGCTCGCCCTGGCGCAAGCCGAACCCTGGGATGTCATTCTTCTCGACATCAACATGCCGGGGCGCAGCGGGCTGGACGTCCTGGCTGAGTTGCAGCGAATGAGGGACACGAGTCCGGTCCTGATCCTGAGCACGTTTTCCGAGGCCGAATTCGCCGTGCGTGCCCTCAGAGCCGGTGCGCGCGGCTATCTGACAAAAGAGGGCGCCTCGGACGAACTGCTCGAGGCCATCCGCGTTGTCACGGCCGGCGGTATCCACGTCAGCGACTCCCTTGCCCAGGTGCTGGCGCGCATGGCCAGTGACGGCGCGGGCCGGGCGCTCCATGACCAACTCTCTCCGCGCGAACTGGAGGTCATGCGGCTCATCGCATCAGGCCGGTCGGTCAAGGAGATTGCCTCGGATCTGTCGCTCAGCGAAAAGACCATCGGTACCTACCGATCGCGCATCATGGCGAAGCTGGGGGCGCGAACCAGCGTCGATATCACCCGATACGCACTCCAGCATCGGCTCGTCGACTGACCCCGTCAGGCGTGTAGGTAGAATCCTGACAGCCTTGTCAGGGCACGCCCGACACGAACATCAGTGTCTTGCCGAATTGTCCGCCGGCCTCGGAACCACCATGATCTGAGCGGTGCTGTCCACTTCTCGGCTTCGTGTGCTCCTGGTTGAAGACTCTTCAGTCATTCGCGACCGCCTGCTCGACATGTTGGGCGAGTCAGATGCGATTGACGTGGTCGGCGTGGCGAGCGATGCGCCCGAGGGCATGGCCCGCTTCACCTCCGATCGCCCGAATGCCGTGATTCTGGACATCCGCATGCCGGGTGGCTCCGGTATTGAGGTGCTCGAGTGGATCCGGCGCCACGATCCTTCGTGCCTCGTCATCATGCTGACCAGTTACGCGTTCCCCGAACTTCGTCAACGGTGCCTCGAGATTGGCGCGAACTTCTTCCTGGACAAGGCCACGGAGATCGAGACTGCCGTTGACCTCTTGCTCGACGCCCACGCCGCAGGAGCCGCCTGATGGCCCGGGCTTGCCGTTGTCTTTTGCCGTGTGTCGCCCAAATCGCTCCAGCCGGCAGGCCGGGCGGGGCGCCAACTCCTCACCGATTGCGCGGCTTGTCAGTCCGCCGATCCGCGTCGCCCTTGTCCCAGGTCTAGCTTCATGTCATTGCATAAGAAAATCAAAGGTTCCCGAAAGCGCTCGTCCAACAGGGCTGGCCGGAAGAAGATGAGCCTCTCGCCAGCTCGCCGGGCGCGAGTGTTTCGCGCCGCCTGGCTCCTGTTGGTGGCGGCGTTTGGCGTCACGGCCCTTCAGAGTGGCAGCGGCGCACAGCCGACCGTGACATTCGTCACGATCGGGTCGCCGTCCGCCATTCTTGAGCCCAGCATCGGCACGCCAGGAGACGAAGACGGTCTTCCACCGGCTGTCGGCCCCGCGGATCCCGAGGGGGCAACGCTGGCCGTGCGTCTGTTCATCGCCACGGAGGTGACCTATCCCGTGCTCGTGGTCTCCCGGCTGGACGACGAGAGCAACGCCGATCTGTCGATCGATGAGCCGTTGAGTGACGGGAGAACGGCGACGCGTGGCCTCGATCGCCTTGATGGCCTCGGTGACGGCCGTCTGGCGCCTGGCTCGTACACGGTGTTTCTCAATGTCGACAAGACCTCAACCTCTCTCACAGGAAACGCCGACACATTTACGGCGACGTTGAAGGGCTCCAACATCGTCGACGTGTCGGCGTCGGCCTTCCGCGTGGAGATGGAGGCGTCGGCTTCCGTCTCTCAACACGATCTCGACTGGCTGCAGACCGCGCCCAGCAGTATCGATGCCGCGCAGGGCGAGACCTTCACGATTCGTTCCAAGTACTCGCAAATTGCCGGCAGTCCACTCGATCAGGTCATCGCGCAGGGCCTGTTTCAGGGCGACGTCGTTCGCCTGGACTCCGTGAAGGTCTACTACTACGACTCGAACGGGCTGGACGCGGGCTCGGTGGCGACCAGTGTTCCGGCCAACTGGAGCCAGGCGTACATCGATCAGCCGAGCTTCGGCGCGGCAGAGATGCCGGTGACGCTCACGCCTGGCGACCAGTGGGTGGCCGAGTACGCGTTCAGTGTCGTGGGGCCGGGCAGCACGCGTTTTGTCCCGTATTTCCAGACGCGGCCCGTCGTGGGTGCTCCGTGGCGGGTGGATTCCGGGTATGCCGGCTTCAGGTCGGAAGTTCCGGGACTGATTAATGCCGGCAAGATCGACCTCCGCCAGGACTTCGGTGTGCCGAAGGTGGTGGTCGGTCCTCAGCCGCCGTTGGTCGATCAGAAGACCGTGTACGACGTCAGCTTCTCGGCCGTGAACAGCGGATACGACGATGTGACGAACGCGGTGGTGACGAATGTCATCCCCGCTGACGTGACGCTGGAAGGACTGGGCCTCGTGTCTCAGGGCACGGTGGACTATGACGCCGCGTCGCGCACGATGACCTGGAGCATTGGTGACCTCACGGGCGATCCCGATGGCGGGCCAGGCGAAGGCGGGTCGGCGACCCTGAGTGTCCACCTGGGTGTGCGACCCACCTCGGCGCAACTCGGGTCGGTGATTCAGCTCACGGAGGCGGCCGAGGCGACAGGCACCAGCCGGAACACGGACTTCGGCCTGCGCGGCAGTTCGAACGTGCTGGCGACCGAGCCGGTTGAGGCTCCGGAGCATGGTCTGGCGATTACCGCCGCCGTGGACCGGCAGACGGCCGCTCCCGGCGATCGACTGACGTATGTGCTCACCTATGCCAATACCGGCAATCAGGATGAGACCGGCGTGGTTCTGGGGAACCTCCTGCCGGCTCGCACGAGCTTTGTGAGCGCCACGGACGGCGGGACCTACAACGCCGCGACCAGGACGGTGGTCTGGAACATCGGCCAGTTACCACGCGGAACCTCGTCCTACGTAGTGTCATTCGTCGTGTCGCTCGACCCGAGCTTCCCGGCTGGCAAAACGACTGTCTCCAGTGTCGCGACCATCGGGAGCGATGGGCTGACCGCCGTCGTAAGTCTGCCGGCGCAGACGGTGGTGTCGGTCGCCCCGGAGCCGGAGGCGGAGACGAAGGCCGTTGCCGCGCCCGCGCCAACGCCGCTGGCCGATACACCGGTGCTGACTGTCACGCGTCTGACGTGGAACGTCATCGGACTTGACAGCAACAGCCCGGCCACTGGCCCGAACCAGTTTCCGGTTGGGGGCCGGGTCTGCAACGTCGGGACGGCGGCTGCCACAAGTGTCACGGCGAACTTCGTGTGGGACTCGGCGAACGTCAACATCAACCTGCGGCCGGGATCGCAGGCCACACTCAATCTCGGGTCAATCGCCATCGGAGCCTGCGTCGACGCGTACTTCGAGGTCGAGGTCACCAGGACGGCTGCGGCCTACGACACAGTCCGCCGGTACCACATCGCGGTGACCGATGCCGGCTCCGGGGTCACCGGCACGTCGCCGCAGCCGCGCGAGCTGTACGTGGAACACCTGATCTCGCAGAACCGGAACGGGGTCACGTCCATCCGGATGAAGCCGGCAAGCGCACCGACGTACTCGACGATTCCCGCCGGCGGCGCCATGACGGTGGTTGTAGGCAATACCTACAACATCGAACTCGCGGGATACACGGCGACGCAGGGCTACGGGCAACTGGAAGGGTTCATCAACTTCCCGAACACGATCTTCCAGGTCCTGGCGGTGAGCACGACGTTCACTTCGGATTCCTCTCCCTATGTGTCTTCGCCGAACGACAAGCTGTATTCCGATGCCTGTCTCTGGGACAACGATCCCAACAGCCCGAACTACCGGTCCTGCATCGGCGGGGACGGCAAGGCTGGTGGCACCGTCGTCACCACCTACACAGTCAAAATCCTGAGTGGCGGCGGCACCAGCGCGACGCTCGGCAGCCTGCTCTACGATTTCTCCGGCAGCAGCTATCACTACAACGCCGACTACGGCGTCGGCCTTCGCATCGCAAACATCGTTGGCCCGTCGTCAGTCACGATGTCGAAGACCTTCACGCCGAAGGCCATCTCGCCCGGCGGCACCTCGACCATGACCATCAAGGTGTCGAATCCGACGCCTGAGACGTTCACTGGCCTCAATTTCGTCGACACATTTCCAGTCTCACCAACAGGACTGGCCGTCGCTTCACCACTCACGACGACCAATACGTGCGGCGGGAGCCTGACGAATGATGCCGGCGGTGCCCTGGTGGCAGGCAGCACGGGAATCAAGCTGTCGAACGGCGCGGTGGGGCCGAACACCTCCTGCACGATTACCGTCCTCGTCACGGCGCCGGCCGGGACATTCCAGAATACGACGGGCCATCTCTTCATCAACGGGACGACCGATACCGGCAATTTCGGCCAGGACACGCTGGTCGCTTCCGCCGCGCCCGTCTGCACGCCAAATCAATCGCTGGCGACGTGGACGATGCCGGTCTCCGGAACAGGCAGTGGCGGGCCGCCCCCGCCGTTCACGACCAAAGCGGCCAATGTCACCTCCGCCATTGCGTCTGTCAGCAGCGGGATGTCGACGGTGATCGATACCGCGATCGGCAACCCCGTGAATTCATGGGCCGGGGCGGGATTCCCCAAGACCGGGACTCTGACCGGAGATTCCGCTCCGTATTTTCAATTCGCGATCGATACGAGCAAGTACTCAGGGGTGGGCATTTCCCTGGGCTACAGCAGGACCACCAACTGGGGCGGCGGCGGGACGGATACGCCGACCATGTTCGTCTATTCCAGTACGACCGGGGCGCCCGGGTCATTCAGTCTCATCGCGACGAGTTCCAGCCTGACTGACATCTGGCAGACAACCGGAAATGTTCTCGCGGCAGCAACCGGGTCGGGCACGACCTACTTCAGGATCAACGCGAAGGGGACAAACAGCCCGACATCCTCGTATCTGTTGCTGGACAACGTAGCGTTTACCGGATGCGGGTTGCCCGTTCCCGCGCCGACGATCGCCAAGTCCTTCGCTCCGGACCCCATCGTCAAGGGTGCCGTGTCCACACTGACCTTCACGATCAGCAATACCGCTGCAGGCAACCAGCCGCTGACTGGCGTGGCGTTCTCTGACGTGCTGCCGGCGGGGCTTTCCATTGTCAACAGTTCGTCCGCGCAATGCACGACCGGCACGCTGACGACGACGGCGAGTACGCGGACGATTGCGCTGACGGGAGGCTCGATCGCGGCAGGGGCCACGTGCACGTTCGGTGTTCCTGTCACGGGCACGACCGAAGGGCACTACGACAATGTCACCGGGTTTGTCTCGACTACGCAGACCGGCACGTCCACCAGTTACGCCACCGATACCCTCGACGTCATCGCTCCGCCTGCCATCGGCAAGACGTTCTTGCCGGCTTCGGTGTTTGCTGGAGAAACCTCGACGCTGACGTTTTCGCTCAGTAATCCGAATCTGTTGACAGCGCTCACGGGAATCGCGTTTACGGACACGCTGCCATCGGGCGTGACAGTCGCCAGCACCGGTCCGGTGTCCACGTGTGGCGGCACACTGACGACGGCGGCGCCGGGTTCGATCACGTTTACCGGCGGGTCGCTCGTCGCGAACGGCGCGTGCACCTTCAGTGTCACGGTCACCGGCGCGACCACCGGGTCCAAGGTCAATACGACCAGCGCGGTGACGTCCGTTGAAGGCGGCGCCGGGAATGTCGCGACTGCCACGCTGGTGGTGAAGACCCCGGCTGCGGCCATTGATCTGAACAAGCAGATCTCCATCGACGGCGTCAACTGGCTCAAGTTCGTCGGCGTCCCCGTCGGCGGTGACGTGTATTACCGGTTCACGGTCTACAACGACGGAGACGTGCCGTTCACGGGGATCAGCGTCAGTGATCCCACCCTGGCATCGACGTCCGTGGATCCCGCAACCTGCAGTTGGACGACGCCGCTCGCGCCAGGCGATACCGCCTACTGCGTGAAGGGACCCATTCCGGCCGTCGCGGGTTCACACCCGAACACGGCGACAGCCACCGGCACGCATGCCGGCGGCAGCAAGACATCGGCGCCTTCGACGGCCACGTATGCGACGCCCGGGTTGACCCTTGCCAAGGGCGCTGCGCAGACGCTGTTTGCAGCAGCCGGAGACGTCCTGAATTACACCTACCTGGTGACGAACACCGGCTATGTGCCGCTGGTGGGGCCGGTGACGGTGGCGGACGACAAGACAAGTGTCGTGTGCCCGTCTCCGACCGCGGTGGGGGACTTCGACAACTACCTCGATCCGGGAGAGAGCCTCACCTGCACGGCGACCTATACCGTTCAGGCCGCCGATGTGTCGGCGGGATCGGTCACGAATCTGGCGTCGGCGACGGTGAGCGGAGTCACGTCGAACACCGCCAGCAAGACGGTCAATCTGGCGCTGGTCGATCTGGCCGTCACCAAGACGGTGAACGACTTGACGCCGAATGTCGGGAGCAACGTCACGTTCACCGTGACCGTGAGTAACGCCGGGCCTGACGCTGCCCTGGGCGTCACGGTGGCGGACACGCTGCCGAGCGGGTATGCCTATGTCTCCTCGAGCGCATCGATGGGGAGCTATGGCGCCGGCGTCTGGACGGTGGGGACTCTGGCCAACGGTGGCAGTGCAACCCTGAACATCACGGCGCTGGTTCTGGCCAGCGGCGACTACACCAACACGGCGACAGCCTCGTCGGGGATGGTTGACACAAACGGTTCCAATAACGTGGACACGGCCAGCACCACGCCGATTGGCACGGCGGACCTGTCCATCAGTAAGTCGAGCGCGCCGGACCCGTATGTGCCGGGAGCGGCGTTGACGTACACGGTGGTGGTGACCAATAGCGGGCCCAGCGGGGTCACCGGCGCACAGGTCGTGGATACGCTGCCGACGGCTCTGTCGGCTTTCACCTGGACGTGTGCTGCCTCCGGAGCAGGTGCGGCCTGCGGGACGGCCAGCGGGACCGGCAACATCAGTACCACGGTCAATCTCCCGTCGGGAACCCAGGCCACCTTCACACTGACCGGAACCGTGCCGGGCGGGACGACCGGTATCCTGACCAACACGGCGTCCGTGACCCCGCCGGCCGGAACGACCGACCCCGTGCCGAGCAACAACACGGCCACTGACACCAATCCGAGCGGCGCACAGGCGGATCTGTCGATCAGCAAGTCCAGCACGCCGGACCCGTATGTGCCAGGGGCGGCGCTGACATACACGGTGGTGGTGACCAACAGCGGGCCCAGTCCGGTGACTGGCGCCCAGGTCGTGGATACGCTGCCGGCAGCCCTGTCGGCCTTCACCTGGACGTGTGCCGCCGGAGCGGGCGCGGCCTGCGGGACCAGCAGCGGGACCGGTGACATCAATACCACGGTCAATCTCGCCGTCGGGACCCAGGCCACGTTTACGGTGACCGGGACCGTGCCGGCAGGCACGTCGGAGGTGCTGATCAACACGGCGTCCGTGACCCCGCCGGCCGGGACGACGGACCCCGTGCCCGGGAACAATACCGCCACTGATACCAACACGGCAGGGCCGCAGGCCGACCTGTGGGTCACGAAGTCGAGCTCGCCGACGACGTACGTGCCGGGGGCGGCGCTCACCTACACAATCGTCGTCACCAACGATGGGCCGAGTGATGTCAGCAACGCGCGCGTGCAGGATGCCCTGCCGGCGGCGCTCTCCGGCTTCACGTGGACGTGTCTGGCGAGTGGCGCAGGCGCAAGCTGCGGGACCGCCAGCGGCAGTGGCGACATCGACGTGCTGGTGACGTTGCCTGCGACCACGAGCGCCACCTTCACCGTGACAGGGACCGTGCCGGCTTCGACCACCGGATCGCTGATCAACACGGCGACGGTGACCCCGCCGTCCGGGACGACCGACCCGGTGCCCGGAAACAACACGGCCAGCGATACCAACCCGGTGGGACCGCAGGCCGATCTGTCGATTGCCAAGACGAGTACGCCGAATCCGTATTACTCGGGATCGACCCTGACCTACACGATTCTCGTCAGCAACAGCGGGCCGAGCGCTGTGAGCAACGCCCGGGTCCAGGATGCTCTGCCCGCCGCGCTCTCTGCCTTTACGTGGACATGTGTGGCGAGTGGTGCGGGCGCGGCCTGCGGCACTGCCAGCGGCGCGGGTGATATCGACGCGCTGGTGACCCTGCCGGCAGGGACGAGTGCGACCTTCTCCGTGACTGGAACCGTCCCGGTTGGGACGACGGAGGCGCTGATCAACACGGCCACGGTGGAGGCGCCGGCGGGAACGACGGACACCAACCAGACGAATAACACGGCGCAGGACACCGCGACGGCGGCCGTGGCGGACCTGACGATCACGAAAACGAATGGCGTGACGGAGGTGGCCGCTGGCGGCACCACGACATACACGGTTCGGGCGACCAATGACGGGTCGAGCGTCGTCACGGGCGCGGTGTTGACGGATCTGGCAGCCACAGGGCTGTCCAAGACGACGGTCGCGTGCTCGGGGACGCCAGGGCAGTGTGTGACCGCGCCGACGATAGCCGAGTTGGAAAGCGGCACGTTCGTGCTGCCGGCGTTGGCGGCTGGTGAGTTCTACGAGATTCTGGTGACGGCGACGGTGACGGCAACGTCTGGGAGCGTGACGAATACGGCGACGGCGACGCCGCCTGCCGGCATGACGGACCCGACGCCGGCGACGGCCAGTGACACGGACACGATCGCGGCGTTCAGCGTCACCAAGACGCAGACGGATGGCCCGAATCCCGTGACGGCAGCGGGGCAACTCCTCACGTACACCGTGGTCCTCACGAACACCGGTTCCACGGACCTGACTGGCGTGGCTCCGACCGAGACCTACCCTGGTGCAGGCGTGGGGCAGTTGAGTGCGGCGACCGAGAGCACGTCTGCCAATGGCGTGTTGAATGTCGGGGAGACGTGGACGTATACGGCGACCTATACGACGACGCAGGCGGACGTCGACGCGGGCGTCAATCTGGTGAACACGATCAGCGTGGTGACCACACAGGTGCCGGGCCCGACGGAGGCGACGGCGACAACGCCGGTGACGCAGGCGCCGGCGATCGCGGTGGTGAAGACGGCGGCGGTGGGCGGCACGGGGACGGGCCTGGTGGGTGAGGTGATCACCTACACGTTTACGGTGAAGAACACGGGGAACGT
>JAHEFO010000393.1 GCA_024640135.1 Acidobacteriota bacterium | reverse complement strand
TCCGTTGCGACCATGCCAGCCTGGGGCGGCACGCCTTCTCAGGTCCACGGGCTAATCCCTGATCGGGGTCGCTGGCGGCCCAAATGGTTCAGTGGGCGCGGTGGCCGCGCCGATTTGCCAGACCAGGTTGCTCTGGCTGGTCGCGTACGATCGCCCGCCAGTGGTTCCGAACACCTGCGGTACCGCTGAGGCGACGTAGGACGTCTGGGTCGGGATGCCAGAACAGTCCGACGGACCTGGCGCGGCGCTGCTGCCAGGCGCCAACGCAAACACGTACCCCGCCTTTTGCGGCGCCGGAGCCCACAAGTCTGCCGGGATGAACGGCTCGCTCGCTCCCGCGGGCCTGGTGGCGAGCACCGTAAAGGACACCGCGAACCCGTCGTTGCCGCAGGTGGCCGAGTACTGGAGTTCGCCGAGATTGATGACCCTGAGCGATGCAGCCGCCGAGACCTCGTTGCCGGACATCCTGGCATGCGAGAGTCCAGGTATGGCCATGGCCGCGAGCAGGCCGATGATCGCGACCACGATGAGCAGTTCAATCAGCGTAAAGCCAGCAGCCTTCTGACTGTCCATGAGGAAGACGCTCCCTCACGACAATATGGGGATTGGCTGCCAGTGTCGCCCCGTTGGTACATCAAAATGCCAGACGCCTGGCTCAGCCCTTCGCCAGCAGGTAGACGGCAATCGCCGCGAACGCAAATCCCGCGGCTTGGCGCAGGGATGGCGCCTGTCCCCCCGGCATGGCCCACGCGATGAACGGCACCGCGGCCACCTGCAGCACAGAGACGACCACGATGAAGGGGCCGGCAGCCACAGCTGGATTCGCCGCGCTCGTTGAATACACCAACACCGCCAGGCCGTTGACGATCGCCGCAGCACCCAGGATCCACAGGGCTCGAGATGAGGGCCATTGCGTCAAGTGCGAAGACGACAGGAGCGTCACCGAGATTGCCGCGCCGATCATGACGGCTGTGGCCATCCACGCACCAGACACCCGTGCTTCGCGGCCAATGAGCGGCCACGCGGCAAATGCGACCGCCACGAAGGCGGCAGAGAGCATGGTCTGTGTAGTCACCCGTCGATCCTCATGCCATCACGGCACGCTCTCAGCGAGAATGGCGAGGACTTGTCTCTCAAACCATTCCGGGGTCCCGGTGCCCAGATGTTTCAGAAACACCGTGCCATCCCTCCTCACGAACCAGGACACCGGATACGCAAACGTCGCGCGATACGCCTCCATGATGTCGTAGCGGTCCAACGCGACGAACAGCGGGTAGTTGACCTGGAATTCGTCAGCGAACGCGCGCATCGCTTCGGGCGAGTCTTCCACTGACAAGCCAAGGACCGTGAATCCCTGGTCGCCGTACTTCTTCACCAGATCGACAAACGCCGGCACCTCCTGACGGCAGGGCGGACAATTGATGAACCAGAAATTCACAATCAGCGGCCGGCCGCGAAAATCGGACAACTTCACGTCTTCCCCGTGCATGTCCTTGACGATGAATCCCAGGTCAGCGATGTCAGTCGGCTCCTGTGCCTGGTTGCAGGCCAGCGCAAGACACAAGACCACCGGGACGACCGACGCGATGAGAGACCGCCACACCCGAACCATACTCATGGCTTTCTTCCCTCAACACGGGGCGGCGCCGGCAGCCGCTCGGGCCTCACCGACGCGTGATAGAGAAACGACGCCAGAATCAGCGCGTTCTGCTTGAGGTCATCGATCGCAATCCGCTCGGCCGTGTCGACATTGGTGTGATGCTCACGAACGTCGTAGCCGTCGTAATCCTGAACGGGATTGAACCCGATCATGCCCGCGCGAATGAAGCTCACGTGGTCGGTACTACCGATGCCCTGACGCACGTTCCGGCGGGCGCCGAGATCGCGAAATGGTTTAAGCCACGAATCGAAGATCGGTGGCAGCGCCTCATTGTTCTCCATGTACCAGCCGTAGATCGGTCCCTTCCCCGGGTCGATATTGAAGTACGTCGTCATATTCTCGCGCTCGGCCCGGTT
>JAHEFO010000223.1 GCA_024640135.1 Acidobacteriota bacterium | reverse complement strand
CGCGGCCGGGAATGCCGGACGCCAGCGGGATCTCACCGACAATCTTCTCGGTCGCTTCGTCGATGATCGCGATCTTCTCGTTGTAGCCGCTCAGATAGATGGTGCCGTTACCGGCCACGGTCGGAGCCGTTCCGCCGCTCCTGGCGGTCCTGGGGGCCTGGCCGGAGGCGGCAGACACCATGGCGCCGGCCGCAACCAGCGCGATCAGGACAAAGAGACGAACGAAACGGTGACGCGCCCGAATCATGCTGTGTGACCTCAGGGGAAGATGATGTCGAGCTTGCGCCAGTCCTTCTGGGCGGCGGCGCACTTCTTGGTCCAGTCCGGCGCGTGGTTCAACTGGTCGGGCACCTGCGCCGGCCAGAAGCATCCCAAGTGGCAATCGAAGAGATCGCGCTCCACCGGCTGGCACAACCCGGCGGTGCCGCCCGAGCGGTCCACCTCCCACCCTGGCGCAAACACGGTCGAACATCCCAGCGGAATGTGCGGCCCCTTGGGCTGCTGCGGCGTGTGCAGCGCGACGACGTCGGCTGCCGGCGGTGCGTCCTCCGGCTGCAAGGCGGCCTGAAGGCGGCGGGCTTTGGCATTAACTGGGCTGAGGTGCTTCATGGTCGTCCTCGAACTGCTGCAGAAAAGCGGGGTTGAGTTGCGCAATCTGACCGTAGATCTGAAGGCAGGTGTCCGTCCACCCGCGAATCCAGTCACAGTAGTGCAGATTGGGTTGATTGGTGGTGCCGAAGCGCGTGTGGGCTTCATGATAGCAGCCGCCGGCACACAGCGGGCGCGCCCAGCAGGTCTGGCAGTCGGTCTTGTTGCTCACGTGATGCGTGTCGAGAAACTCCGACTGCCTGGTGCGATCGATGCCGGCCGTCACGGTGCCCAGCTTGTGGTCGTCCGAACCGGCGAACCGGTGGCACAGCGCAACGTCCCCGGCGGTCGAGACGCCGAGGAGGCCGAAGCCCGCGCCGCACGGCCAGGCCTTGCTCGCGCCCTTGTGAATCTCGCCAAGCGTCTCGCGTACGTTGCTGAACCCGTGGTGCCGGCCCTCGAGCGCGGCGGCCAGGTAGTCCTGCGCCAGCGAGCGGAATTCGTCCAGCACCTGCTCGAATCCCGCGTCGCCGAACGCGTGCGGGCGATCGGGTGACGCCGTGACCGGCGCGAACCCGACTTCCCAGAACCCGAGTTCGTTGGTCAGGTGCTCGTAGATGCGCCGCACGTCGAGCGTCTCCCGTGTGAGCGTGACCCGCGCGCCGATGGGCCGCGACCGGTGCGTCGCAATCAGCGCCTTCACCTTCGGCGCCATCATGTCGTAGCTGCCGGCGCCGTTGTGGAACACGCGGAACTTGTTCTGCAGGTCCGGCGGGCCGTCCATCGAGATGGTGACGCCGAACCTGTGCTCGGCCAGGAACTCGATGATCTCCGGCGTCAGCAGCGTGGCGTTGGTCGTCATGCTGAAGTCGATAGTCTTGCCCATCGCCGCCGCCTGCTCCGTGGCGTACTTGACGGTTGTCTTCAGCACCCGGAAGTTCAGCAGCGTTTCGCCGCCGAAGAAGGTCATGTGCGCCTCGGGGCCCGACTCGCGAAGCAGAAAGTCCACGCTGTCGCGCGCTGTCTCCTCGCTCATCATCTTCGGCTGGCGCCCGTTGTCCGTCTGGACGATCTTGTCTTCGCCGTACTCGTAGCAGTACGAACAGCTCAGGTTGCACTGGTTGGTGACGTTCAGCACCATCGTGCTCAGCGGCACCGGCGTCAGCGGCAACACCACGGGAGGGCGCCGAGCCGGCGCGTCGATGCGCCGCAGCGCGCGCACCTTCACCAGTTCATCCAGGCTCTCGCCGACGGCCTCGGCCGGAAACCGCTCGGCCAGGTCCGCCATAATCTCCTCACTCGAACGCGATCGCAGCGCCACGCTGTCGAGCACGGCCGCCGTCACCTCATCCACGGCCATCACCGCGGCGCTGGGCGCCAGGTACAGGAACCGCTGCCCTGCCGACTCGAACGCGTGGCAGTCGCCGGGTTGGAGGACGTTGACGCCTGCGCTCATCGACCGTTCACCGTCGAGAAGTCCCAGCGAAGATACAGCGGCACCGTCACCACCAGGTGGGCGCGCGCCCGCAGCGGCGCCGCGCCACCATCCGGCGTATGCGTGGCCACGATCCATACGTCGCCCACGTTGTTCCGGTTGCCCGAACGGGCCGGATTCGGTCCATCCACGGCCGGCGTGAACAACCCCGTCGCCGCATTCATCTCGCCAACGAACTTTGCGTCATCATCTCCAAAGATCGCCGTGTATTCCTCAACTGACCACGCGACATCCACCGGCCCCACCTGCAGGTCATCGTCGGTGCCGGGCTTGCCGTCCAAACCGTTGGAATACGCAAACGCCTCGAACTGCGCCAGCATCTTCGGGAACACCACGCCGCCCACGCGGGCCATGTTCCATTCGGGCGCCACCTTGATGTAGTCCGCCTTGTCGAACACCGTCAGGGCCGCCTTGTGCAGCGTGCCGGCCACGAACAGGTCGCGCGCCCCCATCGCCGCATCGGCCGTCACGGAGACGTCGACCGTGATCATGGTGGCCGTCGTCGCCGCCACCCGGGTCACGGTTACGCCCGGACCGAAGTCCACGTCCGAAGGCGCTACGGCGGCCGGGAAGTTCGCGCCGAAAATACGAAGGGTCTGCGACGAAGTGCCGCGACGCGCCGACGGCCGATCGAGGCCGGCCACAACCGGCTCTCGGCCGATACGCGTCAGCATCACGTCGGGCCCGAGTTCGTCATAGCTGCCGTTGAACCATCGCCCCGAGATCGACTGCCAGTCCCGCTCGATCTCCATCACCTCGCGCAGCGACGTGTCATCATCGCCGCCGATGGTCGTGCGGCCGCGCCACTGGTGGCCGGTGTAGACGATCGAACGTCCCTGCCGCGTGACCGTCCGGCCCGTTCGGGCGTACTGGAACGTGGTCTGCGTCGTGAAGTCGTCGGGCGACGCGGGGTTGGCGGTCATCGTGACGGTGCCGAAGATGGGGCCGTAGCCCGGGTCATAGCCGCTCAGCAGCCAGGTGCCGTCCAGCCGCGGACTGCGCATGGTGGCGGACCAGGCTGTCCACTCCGGCGTCTTGAATGGAAACGTCGGCTTCAGGTGCGCAAGCGCCTTGTCCATCGGATGCCGGTTGTCTGGCGGGCGGCCGTCGGGTCCCGGCGTCGTGCTCGGTGGACCACCGCGACGGAAGACCTGGAAGTCCACCAGCGGATACCACCCGCGGTGCATCGCGAGCAGGAGGTCCCATTCCTTGCCGGTGCGCCGCTGCAGCATCACCCGGCCCATCGAGTGACAGCTCGAGCAGATTTCCTTCGTGTCGTCGTTGCCCTGGTACTCGAAATCGATCAGGCGCCGCTCCAGTTCGAACGAGGCTGGTTTGACCTCCTCGGGAGCCAGGCCAAGCGTATCGGACAGGTACTTGACGATGTCGCGGGCGTCCGCGGGTTCGATCTCCGCCTGGTTGAGCGTGACCATCCGGCGAATGGTTTCCTGCCATCCTTCCGGCGTGGTGCGCCGAAACGAGATGCGCGACATGCGGCCCTGGTCGTCAGTCTTATGACAGTCGCCGCACACCGTCTTCACCTTCACGTTCGTGATGGGAATGCCCTCGTCAGTTGTTTGCGTGGCGACCCCAATTGAGGCTGCCGCGTCACGGGCCTGCGGGGCCGCGTGCACTTGTCTGGAGGCAATCGCCGCGCCCAGGACGCATAGGCTGAGAACACAAAACAACGCGCGTTTCATATTGAGGTAGCCGTTTGTATCACACTTTGTGTTCCAGGACGGCCCGTGCAAGGAGGGTCGACAGCGCGCCGAGGAAGTCCGGAAGTGACACACCGGGATGCGCCTGAAACAGGGCTTCATACAGTTCGCCGGCATCCCGATGTTTCGGTGCCAGCCGGACCAGCGTCAGGAGGTCGATGTTGCGCAGATAGCGGAGGCCACCCGGCCAGGCTGGCGCAAACAGGTGATCGTCCATCACGATGAGGTTGCCGCGAATGGCTGCGCGCTTCCGGATGTCCGCCTGGTCACTCAGGCGCAGGCGGATTTCCGGCCGCCGGCGGAGGTCGTCGAGCGCAGCAAGCACGTCCGGATCCCTGGCAAGCGCCGACGGGTCCGGGCCCTCGCCCTCAACGAGTGACTCCTGTCTTTCGACCCTCGCCGGACCAGACGAGGTGCGCGCCTCCCAGAACGGATGCCCGGCGCCCTCGGCCGCACCGGCTGCACCAGTGGCAAATTCCCGGGTCTGCTTCCGGAGACCATCCACAATCGCCCGTTCCCGCCGTTCGAAGAACGCCATCGCTTCCCCGGCCATTGCAGGCGTCGTGAACATGGTGTGGACAACGACGGCGGCCAGCCAGCCCGAGGCCAGGGCCTTCTTGACGCCGAACGACGACAGCGGATCGACAAAGGATGCCGCGTCACCAACAACGAGGAACCCCGGGCCGGCCTGTCGCCGACAACTGTACAGGGACGCGTCGGCCCCCCAGGGACCGGCCACCAGCGTGGCATGTTCGAGCCACGGCCGGAAGGGCGCCACCTTGTCGAGTTCGGCGCGATAGACATCCACGGCGGCGACACCACGCGCCAGATGGCTGCGTTCGGGATCCACCATCACCGTGAAGTACCGGGTCTCCGGATCGGTTGGCACCGACCAGGCCCACCCATCGGCGTGAGAGACCACCAACGTGTGTCCGTCCTGCGCCTCGGGCCACGTCTTGCCCGCCTGCCAGACGCCCGCCAGCGCCACGGTGCGGTGCGAAGTCCCGCCGTCGCGCAGTCCATGTCGCGCGATCACGCCCGCGCGGCCCGAACAGTCGAGCACGATGGACGCACGGATCTCCGTCAACTGGCCATCCACATCGATCGTGGCAAGAGCGTCCGCACCGGACGCCGGGGCCGACCCGGCCGACTCGAGGCCGGGGACGACAACATGCCGAACGGTGCCTGTCCTGACATCGGCGCCGGCCCGCGCCGCCTCGCCGCGCAACACCTTATCGAAGCGCGACCGTTCCACCTGATATCCCGTCTCACCGGGACGGAAAGCCTCCACCCTGGGTCCGGCGTCACCCCACCAGACGGTGTTGCCCAGCCACGGTTGGAAGCCGGCGGCCTCCACCGCGTTCGCCATGGCGAGCGCCGACAGGATGCGCCGGGCGCTTGGCGGAATGGACTCGGCCAGCGCGGGCCTGGTCCCGGGTGGCCGGTCGACGAGGATCACCTGATGGCCCCACGCCGCCAGCATGCGGGCGGCCGCGCATCCGGCCGGGCCGGCGCCGGCGATCAGGACTTCGACGTGGCGGTCCATGTGTCGATGAGCGGAATTCCCGCCATGGATGCGGCAACGTGCGACGCAACGCTGTCCGCAATCGAGAGGTTGGTAACGGCGAGGGCGGCAAGATGCGCTTTGTATATCTTCATGCAGATGTTGTTTGAGTATTGATCTGCCTATCGCTGGGCATCAGCCGAGCCGGAACCACATGCTTGCACCATCCTCCGTCGGCTGCAAGCACAGACGGGTGACCCGGCTGCAGCCTGGCGAGGCGATTCTCCCGCCAGGCTGCAGCAAACCGTCGCTATCTGTACGCGACCATTCTCACAGCCCCCCGGAGAGCGCATCGAGCGCATCGTTGAGCAGTGCATAGACGCGCGCCTGGTCCGTGCACACCGTGAGGTAATCCTGTCTGATCTGCCCTCCGCCTTGGGGATCGGGTGACCCGCGAAGTACGCAGCCGTCTGTTCGCTCGATGGCGTCCTGAACTTTCTTGATCGCATCACCGACGTCACCCAACTGAAGCGCCGCAAGCGCCTGCGTCAGGAAATTCACGAGCGCCGTCTGATTTCCGCGGGTGGTCACGCGGTCAGGGGGCAACGACGCCACGATATTGATCGCGTCCACGATCAGCTGGCCCGCGAAGTCCGTCGTCGAGACCACCGCGATGGTGACGGTGTCCGGCGCAGAGGCGACGAAGGGGTCGCTGACGATGAGCTGCACTACGTAGGATCCCGGCAGGTCGGGGATGAAGGCTGGGGTGCCCGTGTTGGCGTTGCTCAACACGGCCGTGCTGCCGGCGGGCCTGGCGATCAGGGTCCAGGAGAAGGTGATCGGGTTCCCATCCGCGTCGTTGCTCGCAGAGCCGTCGAGCACAACGAGGTTCCCGACGTAGGTGCCCTGATCCGGACCGGCCTCGGCGTTGGGAGGCGTATTGAACGACGCCTCGAAGGCTCCCATGTCGCACCCGGCGCCCTGGGGCCGTGACGTACCACGCTGATCAACAGTGACCGCGACTGAGTTCACGTCGGTGCAGTCGCTCACAGGAATCGCATCCAGGGCAGGACTGCCCCACGCCAGCGCGAAGGTCTTCGTCAGGCCGCCGTTGTCTTGCAGCCCGGCGGGATCCAGGCCGGCGGACACGCCGTTCAGGTCTGTCGGCTGGATGAAGCCCGAGGCACATGAATTATCGTCAGCCAGATTGTGTCCGGCAGAAGTGACGCCGAGGTGGATGAAACAGTTCCCGAAGGCACCATTGAAGGAACCATTGTCCGCCAACACCGTGTTCTTGATCGTGAGACCTGGCGTCATGACGAGGCCTCCGCCGACACTGAAGGTCCTGTTGCCTGAGAAGGTGCTGTTGGTGATCTTCGCCAGTCCCGAATAGACGTAGACCCCGCCGCCCTGGTACGACGTGTTGTTGGCAAAGGTGCTGTTGGTGATCGTCATGGCATCAAAACTACTGATCCCGCCGCCGAACCCGGCCGAATAGTTCTCAGAAAAGGTGCTTCCCGTGACCGTCAGTGTGGTGCCGATCCCA
>JAHEFO010000029.1 GCA_024640135.1 Acidobacteriota bacterium | reverse complement strand
TCGGACGGACTGGATCCATGAGGAAGAATTCAACGCCCTCGATCCCGCCCTGCTGACGATGCCGACGCTGATCCTGCACGGGTCCCGGGATCCAGGCATCCCGATCGACGTCACGGCGCGATTCTTCGAGAAGATCGGTGCGTCACAGCGCCAATGGACCGTGTTGCCTGGCGGCGATCATGCCGCGCAACTCGAAGACACGCATACGGCGTTCATCAGTACGGTGGTTGAGTTCATTACACGGCCTGGCGCCGTGCGCCGGTAGCGTCCGTTCAGGCAGCACTGGCGAGACTTCGGGAGGGATGACAATGGGGAGCCAACGGAGACTCGTGCTCATGGCCGGCGCAGTGCTGGTGGCGACAGCGGCAGCCGCGGCCAGACCGACGACCCTGCAGCGACCAGTCACGCCGGAGGATGGAGTGGCGACATTCTCCATCCTGGGCTTCGATCCCGAGACCGGTGAACTGGGTGGCGCCGTGCAATCACGTGTGTTCTCGGTCGGGAACGGCGTCTTGTGGGCGGAGGCGGGGGTGGGCGCCGCCGCGACCCAGGCCATCGTTGATGTCAGTTACGGTCCACAGGCGTTGGACCTTCTGCGCCAGGGTCTCAAGCCGGCCGATATCGTGAAACACATCTGGGAGCGCGATCCGGACCCCGGTCTGGGGGGCCGTCCGTGGCCCAAGGCGGGGCGGCAGTTCGCGGTGATCAACCCGGTTGGTGAGACCGCCGCGTTCACAGGGCCTGACGCCACCGAGTGGGCCGGAGACAAACAGGGGAAGTACTGCACCGCACAGGGCAACATCCTGGCTGGGCCGGCGGTCGTGGAAGGCATGGTGACGGCGTTCGAGACGACGAAAGGCAGACTGGCTTTCCGGCTGCTGGCGGCACTGGAGGCAGGTCAGGCGGCCGGCGGCGACAAACGCGGCATGCAATCTGCCGCGATGCTCATCGTCAAGAAGGATGGCGGACCGTGGCTGCACAACGACGTCGTGTTGCGCCTGCAAGTCGACGACCACACTCAACCCATCACGGAACTCCGCCGCGTTCTCACAAAGCGGTTTCCTCGCGGGTAACTGCGAGACGTCTGCGTCTCTCGCGCTGAGCCGGGCCAGGATCGCCCGCCACCGTCTCGATGCTCGTCCTGTCGGCTGGGGCATTTGGCCGGCAGGCAGACTTGCGGCTGCCAGGCCGCATCGTCTCAACGGTGCTAAAATCGATAGTAGTTACTCTCACCAGGAGAGGTGTGGAGGTGCCGTATGGGAACGTTCCTGCAAGTGGAGGAGCGTGACCGAGGCGGGGTCACGATTCTTCAGGTCAAGGGCCAGATGGTGTCGGACCACGGCGGAATTCCCTTGTGCAAGGACATTAAGGCGCTCGTGGAACACGGCCGGGCGAAGCTCGTCTTCGACATGCACGATGTGTCGTTTATCGACAGTGCCGGCATCGGCGCGCTGGTCAATTCCCTCCTTTGCGCGCAGCGTTGCGGTGGCGCGGTCAAGTTGCTTCATGTGCCCGCCCGGGCGGGTCAACTCCTGAAGCTCTGCGGGCTTGACGATGTCTTCGAGACCTACGAATCGGAAAGGGCAGCCGTCGAGAGTTTTCGGCCGCACTGACCCTGGGCCGGCCTGCCGATCCGGGGTGGCGATCAATGCCCGCAGGCGTCTCCTTGCATCTGGGTTTGCGGGACGCTAGAGTCAGAAACGACGAGTATTTCTGGTCTGCTACCGGCCAGAGTCCGGTCGCAGGCGAACAGTTACGTGAGCCAGAGCAATGACCTGGGTATTCGCCTACGGAAGCCTGATGGGTGACGCCATCCTCAGCGGGTTTGTGTCCCAACCGGCCCGGCTACCCGGCTACCACCGAGAATTCATCCATGAGTCCCGCAGGCGCTGGGGCTCCCCTGACAAACCGTGTCCTGTCGTCGGCCTTACCCAGGGTGGTGAGTGCTGGGGTATCGCGTACGCCGTGCCGGCGGAGGAAAAGGGACGGATTGCCCGCAACCTCGCCCGGCGCGAGACGGCCGATGAGTGCCGGCGTGAGACGGAGATGGTGGAGACGCCGGACGGGGTCGTGCCGGCCTGGGTCTGGGTGACTCCTGGCGCGCGGGAGGCGCAAGATTCGGAAGTACTTGAGGTCCGGCTGCGCGCCGCTCACGGCGTTGTGGGTGATGGCAGGGAATACGTACGAACACTTGTGCAGGCTCTCGATCGGCACGGACTGAACGATCCACTGGTGGATGACCTCTGGGCGCGATTGGAGACTTGAGCCAGGTGTGTTGGAGCTGAAACAGGCTGCGAGAAGAGAGGAGATGGAATGGAGTTGTCGATTCAGCGTTTGGGCGAGACGGTGTGGCAAGCCTTTCAGGCCGTCAACTCACGAATGACTGAAGGCGCCTCGGTGGCGCCCAAGTGGGCGCCCGGCCCCCTGCCGAAGTCGTATGAGCGGACACGTCCCCCTCTGGGCTACCCGCGCGAGACAGACTCACTGTGCCCGCGCTGCGTGATCGACACGCGCAACGCAATCCTCAACGGCGAGCGGGCGTTGTCCGAACTCGTCAATGGTCACCTCGGAGAGATTCGCGCGACGCTTTATCAGAAGGGCCGGGAGGTGTGGATCACCAAGACCTGCCCTGAGCACGGCACGTTCGACGACCTGCTGTCGACCGACATCGACTTCACCCGGCAAGTCGAACAGCGCTTTCTGGGTCGGGATTTCCGGACGGCCGGTGACACTCTGATTCATCGTCACGGCACGTCGAATGTGCGTTACGGCCGAGGGGCCGTGCTCACTGTGGACCTCACCAATCGCTGCAATATGATGTGCAACCCCTGCTTCATGGACGCGAACCAGGTGGGTTACGTGCACGAACTGACGATGGACGACGTCAGGGCCATCCTCGACGACTCGATTTCATTCAAACCCCGGCGCCAGATGGTGGTGCAGTATTCGGGCGGCGAGCCCACGGTGTCGCCGCACTTCCTGGAGGCATGCACCTACGCGAAGAAGGTTGGCTATACGCTGATCCAGGCGGCGACCAACGGGATCCGCTTCGCGCTCGAGCCGGAGTTCGCCGGTCAGGCCAGGGAGGCTGGTCTGGACATGGTCTACCTCCAGTTCGACGGCACCACCAACGAGGCCAACAGCCACCGACACATCACGAATCTGTTCGACGTCAAGCAACTCGCGATCGACAACCTGGCTGCGGCAGGCATACGTATTACGCCGGTCGTGACGGTCATCAACGGCGTGAACAACCACATGGTGGGGCCGATCTTCGACTATTGCATGAAGAACCCCACCAAGATGGGTGGGCCTGCGTTTCAGCCGGTGTCGTTCGCCGGACGTGACGAGGGCGTCAGTGACGAGATGCGTCTCCGCCAGCGCTACACCACCTCGCATCTGGCCCACGATCTGTCGACCTACTATGGCGGTCGCATCGATCCGGTGCGGGATTGGTATCCGCTGGGTGCGGCAGCCTCATTCGCGGCGCTGGCCGACCACCTGAACGGACCCGAGGCGGAGTTCGGCCATCTGGCGTGCGGCTGTCATCCCAATTGTGGTGCCGCCGTGATTCTCGTCCACAACACCCGCACTGATGTCTGGGCGCCCGTGACTTCGTTTTTCGACCTCGACCGTTTCTTTCGCGACCTTGACGTGGTGGTCGATTCCGCGCGCGGCCGCAAGCTGACGCTCGCACAACTCGGATTGTCGTTCCTGCGCAATTTCGATCAGCGCAAGGCGCCGAAGGGCATGACACCGAAGACCCTTGCCGGGATGTTCAACGGCAAGATGGGCGGCTCAGTGACAGGCGAGGCCGACGCGCGGTCCAGCGACTGGCGAATGACCTCGATCCTCAGCATGTGGTTCCAGGACTTGTGGAACTATGACTTCCGCCGTACCGAGATGTGCGTGATTCCGTACGGGACGCAGGAAGGGGAGATCTCCTTCTGTGCGTACAACACCGGGGTTGGCTGGCGGCACATCATCGAGCAGATGCGGATGGTGGCCACGACCAGGGACTGGTATGCCCAGTACGGCCGGCACAAGATCTATGCGGGTGACCGGCCAGTGCCGATGCCTGACGTGCTCAAGCGGCGTATCCCGCTCACGGTCGTGAACTCCGAGGGCGGGCCGGAAGGGCGGGCGGCGCCTGTCGGCGCCAGGCACTCCGCGCAAGGATGATTCAATTCACGCTCATCGATTCATCAGGATGGGCAGGAGCAGGTGCGACGGTTGAGCGGAACTGCGGTACACGCGTTGCCGCGCCTCGATCCACTCCGTGTCACGTTCGTTGTCCCCGCCGGTGTTGAGGTTGCGCGAGAATTCAGGAAACGCGGCTGACGCGATTTCCAGCCTCAGTCTTTCGCCAGTGCGGATCGTCACCGCTGTGTGCCCAAGATCGATCGTGAACGGATAGACGGTTCCAGGGTCGAGCAGCGATGGACTCGTGAGCGAGTCTCTGAATCGAGCCCGGAGAATGCCGAAGGTGAGGCCGAGGACGCGAACGTCGCCCGCCTCGTCCAATCCGTAGAGTGTCGCCGTCCAATCCGTGTCCCTGGCCGACGAAGACGCGAAGAGTCTGGCTTCAATCGGACCGACGATGTCGAGCGGCTGGTCGAGCGGGGCCGATTCGTAGATCAGAACATCGCGGCCTGTGTTGATTCGCGCCAGATACTCGTCCAATGCGTCTCGTTTGAGGGCCGCGTGGAACGAGGGTGTTGGTGTGCCCGGATTGTAGGTGAACGTATCGAAGCCATCGGTCGTGGCGGGAGGGACCCAGCCGAGTCGGCCGTGCGTGCCTGGACCCGCAGAACCGGACAGGTACAAAGGCCGGAGGGTCGTTCCGTCAAGAGGGTACTTGTGCCCGCTGACCCACCGGTTCGATCCCATCACGTACACTTCCACGCCGGGTTCCGCTGGGGCGTCGGCAGCGTCGGTCTTGAGCCAGAAGTCGAACCATCGCCGGTATTCCCCCATCAAGTCGCGCTGCGCTTCGGCGCCCATGTCGATACCGTTCACGTCCGCGGTGCCCTGGTCGCCGTGGGCCCACGGCCCCAGGATCATCCGGACGGGGTGGTTGGGACCACGCGTGAGATGCTCAAAGGCGAGGCGCGAACCGCGCGTGCCCGGATCGAACCAGCCGCTTTGCAGCAGCACGGGGATCTCGAGCGCGTCCAGGGCCGACAAGTACGAGAGAGGCTCCCAGTACTCGTCGCTGGGCGAGCGGCTCGCCCAGTCTCGGAAGTACGGAACTTCGTGGCCCACCACCGTTCGGTCCAGATCGACCACGGGCAGACCCGAGAACGCCTGTGACCAATCCTCGTTGATACTCCGTTGCAGCTTCGCCTGAAGTTCCTGCCCCGTTCGGGCGTTCTCGATGATGTCTGTCCAACGCAGCGCCCAACCAAGCGCCAGGGCTCCGCCCTCTCTCGGAATGTTGTCGAATGGCATGGCCGGGGCGACGTTTGGGACAATCGTCACCAGGTGCGGGGGTTTCTGAATCGCGGCTGCGAACTGGACCGTGCCGGAGTACGATCCTCCCACCATTCCCACCTTGCCGGTGCTCCACGCCTGAGTCCCAAGCCACTCGATGGCGTCGAAACCGTCATCGCCCTCGTGAACAAAGGGCTCCCAGTCACCTTGGGACGCCCATCGGCCCCGAACGTCCTGAATGGCCACGACGTATCCCGCCCGCGTGTAGTAGTCCCCGTAGCTGGCAAGCCAGCTCTTGTTGTACGGCGTTCGGATCAGGATGACTGGGTACGGAGCCTCGTCCTGCTCCGGGAAGTAGAGGTCGGTAGCCAATTGGACACCATCCCGCATCGGGACGAGAACGGGCCCGTCGGCCAGCCGTGATGTTGACGGCCCGCATGAGGCGGCACCGAGTGCCGCGAGGAAGGTAATCAGCACCACTCTTGGAACCTGCACAAGGACCTCCGTTCTGCCTGGTGCGCTACTGGGGAAAGATCTGCGGCACATGGCCTGCCAGCGTCTGCAAGGCACCGTAGTTGATGTCGATGGCTTTCGCCCCGAGGGCTGTCAACCTGTAGAATCGCCGCGGCCGTCCGCCACGCTCGGGTGTTGCGTCGCCCTGCCGCGAGGACACGAGTCCCCGGTGCCCAAGTCGATCGAGTGTCGTGTGGACCGCGCCACTCGAGACGTCCCGGCCACGGCTGGCAGCCACCTTCTGCCGAATCGTGATGCCATCGGCCTCTTCTGGTGCCGTCGCCACGGCCATGAGGACCATGAGTTCGAAGACGCCGAGTCGTGTTGTAGGCATGGCTGGTATCTCGCGCTCTATTCCACCCGGAGGGCCCGGCTGAGTTCCCCTCGCGTGGCACGCGAGACCGGGATGGTGCCTGCGAAGAACGAGACACCAACCAACGCGGCGGTCGCGATCCCGAGGGTTACAGGATCGACCGGCGACAAGTCGAATAGCAGCGCCCCAAGATAGCCGCTCATCAGCACGAAAATGGTCAGACCGGCCAACGCGCCGAGGCTTGCCACTACTGCGATCTCGCGGAGCAGGAGCCGATGAATCGATGCGACAGTGGCGCCAAGCGCCAGCCGCACGCCGATCTCGCGGGTGCGGCGCTGCGCATGCACAGTGGTCAAACCGAACACTCCGGCCACCGCAAGAAGCGATGCCAGGAATGCAAACGCTCCTGACAGCCACGCCAGCATCCGATCACGCGAGAGCGAGTCCGAGACGAGGTCGCTGAGCGATGAGAACGCGGTGACAGTCCAGTCTGGTGACAGCGGACTCAGCGCAGCGCGCGCCGTCGCATACGTCAACGTGCCCTGGGCCCGTACGACGAAAGAAACCCTGGATAGTCCTGGATCCTGCAGGAGTGACACGTACAGCTCGGGTTCCGCCGGCGATCGGATCGATCGATTCGGCCGGTCCCTGGCCACACCCACTACTTCCATGTCCGGCGTCTTGTGTTGATACCCCAGATGACGCCCGACCGCGTCGGCGGTGCCGAACAGCGCTCGCGCCAGCGACTCGTTGACGATGGCAACGGTCTGGCGTCCGGCTCGGTCCGCCGTGGTGAAGTCGCGGCCGGCCAGCAGCGGCATGCCGAGTGTGCTCAGGAAGTTCGGCCCGACCACCACGATGTTCGTCAGCGTCGCGGGCTCGCCCGCGGGATCGTCATCACCGACGACCCACGTGCCGGAGCCTCCGCCAGCCAGCGGCAGTTGGCTGGTCATCGATACCGCACTCACAGCCGGCAGGCCCGCCAACCCCTCGCGGAGAGCCTCGAGGACGCCGGCTGCCTTTGAACCCGGTGCCTCGGACGCAGGGCGGCGGACCATGAACGTCTGGACTCCGTCAGCCACGAAGCCCGTCTCGACGGAGGTCAGATTCGCGAGGCTTCTGACCAGCACGGCCGCGCCGCAGAGCAGAACCACTGAGAGCGCCACCTGTGTCCCGACCAGGCCCCGTCGCCAACTCTGCGTGGCAGGCGCCCCGCTCAAGCTGGCAGCCGAAGTCAGCACGCCCCCGGCCTCTGGCCTGGTGATCCGGAACGCCGACCCGGCCCACATGCCGGCACCCGCCACCACCGACAATAGTCCGGTGGCAATCCAGGCCCGGTGATCCGGAGCGGAGGTGACCCCCGTAGGCAGCACATCCACGCCGAGGAGGGTGGGCAACAGTGCCACACTCCAGTGCGCGAGCAATAATCCGAAGCCTGCAGCCACGGCCACAAGCATCGCGGTCTCAGTCAGGTGGTCACCGAGAAGCCGGGCGCGCGTTGCGCCAAGCGCTTTGCGCACGGCGATCTCACGCGCACGTGCCGTGCCCCGCCCCAGCATCAGATTCGAGACATTCCCCGCAGCCACGAGGAAGACCAGGCCGACCATCGCTGTCAGCAACCAAAGCGAATCCGTCAGGCTTCGACTCAACGGCGACTGCTGGCTCGAGGCGTACCCGCCTGGCATCAATGTGACATGAGCAGCCGCGTAGAATCGCCTCCTGTCCGAGAAGCCGGGGACCTCCCGGATGGCCTCGGCCAGGAGCGTGCGATACACGGCGTTGGCTGTCTCTTCCGCGCTGCTGACGTCAACGTCGTCAGCCAATCGCGCCATGACCGTGTAGATATTGGTCTGCGGCGAGTCGTATCGAAATGGCCCTCCAGGCGATATCAGATCCGCAGCCGGCAACGCCGCGAAGAAGTTGATCGCCTCGCCGACGCCGGTGCCGACGAATCCCTCAGCAGCCACGCCGACGATGGTCGATGCGTGCTGATTGAGCTGGATCGTGCGGCCCAGAATTCCCCAATCCCCGCCGAAGTGGCGAGTCCAGAAACCGTGCGAGAGGACCACCGCCGTCGCGACCTCGTGGACTCGCTCGTCGTCCGGTGTTAGCGTTCGCCCGAGTGCCGCTCCCACACCCAGCACCTTGAAGTAGTTTCCCGTCACGAGTACCCCGCGGCTCTCGAACGGATCCGCACCTGTCTTCATCGCAACGATCGTGCGCCTTTGCGCCACCGTCGCGGCGAAGACGGGCACACGATCGCGAAGAAGTTCGTAGAACGGGTAGGACGCACCGTGCACAGTCATCCCGTCTGCCGCGCGGGAGCTGGTGGTCAAGGTCTTGAGATACGGCACCGGAGGTGACGGCGCGTTCACGATGACCAACGCAGCAGGATCCTCGATCGGAAGGGGCCGCAACACAAGCCGGTCGAGCAACCCGAAGACGGAAATGCTGGCGCCAAAGGCCGCACCGAGCGTGACGATGACCAGAAGAGTGACCCCGGGTGCCCGCACCAGCGACCGGACGGCAGTCAGAATCCCGAGGGCGGGCCGGCGGCGCCGGCCAAGCCGGGGCTCTGCGGCCCGCGGTCGACGAGCCCAGCACAGGCGCACCGCGACGGAACGGACCGCCTGCCACCAATACCACCGCCGCGCCGACCCAGGCCCTCGTGCAGCCGCCAGGAATCGGTACTCTTCCTCGAGATCCCCGGCCAGTTCCTTGCCGGCCTCACCTCGATAGAACAACGTGAGGATGGACTCTGCGATTCTTGGCGGACTCCGCATGAGCGAACTCACACTGTGAGTATCATGCCGACGCCGAACGGTCAAGTTTCCGAGTGCTTGTTTCGCGTGAGGACTCGCCCTGTCCGACGAATCCAGCACGAATATCGGACCACGCAAGGCGTTGTTGCCGGAGTTCAGGTGTCGTACGCTGCCAGATAGTGACGACCGGCGGAAGGCCGGATTTCATGACATCTGTCCTGATTCGCACGGGCCTGCTTGTTCTGACCACCGCACTCCTTGGCTGCGGCGCGTCTGGTGGCGGCCCCAACTCACCCACACCAACGACGGGCCCGAGCGTGAGGTTTGTGTACGCCGCGCCCCCTGACCGAATCTACCGTGCGGACTACGCTGCCGGCATTTCGTCCGCCTTCCAGGATCTTCAATCCTGGTATCGCGAGGAACTTGGTGGTGTGACGTTCTCGCTCTTCCGGTCCTCGCCCGAGTACTGTGTCCTTCCGCGAGAGGCGGACTACTATCGGGACGATTCGTGGACGCGCCTCATGACGGATATTCAGGGCTGTCTGCCGGTGATGTACGACTCGCCAGACTTTCGTTGGGTCCTGTACGCGGACATCATGCATACATGCAATGCTCCGGGCCGGATCGGCGCCGCCTCCAGGGGCGTGACCATCATGGGCCGGGTGGACCTCGAGGGACTGTCCGGCAGGGTGATGGCCAACGACTGTGGGAATGTGGACAACATGCCGATCGGGCGGTGGAGGGGCGGTGCCGGTCACGAACTCGCGCACACCTTCGGGCTCCCGCATCCACCCGGGTGCGCCGAAGGACTGCCGGCGTGTGACCACGGGTCCTTGATGTGGCTGGGGTATCGCACGTACCCGAACACTTATTTCAGCGACGAGGAAAAGACACAACTTCGCTTGTCGGCCTTCATTTACTGAGCCGGCGGGTCCAAACCGCCTGGGTGAACGGGCTCCAAGGAGCCTGTTCGCACCAGATCATGCCGGTCGCTTGGGCAGCGCCACAAAAGTTATTGCAACCTATCCGGCGGTGTGGTCGTATAAGTGCATATCGCATGCATCAGCCACTTAAACCGTTGATATTTCAAGTTTTATTGGCTCTTAGTGAGCAAGAGCTGCACGGATACGGCATCAAGAAGTCGATGTTGGCCCGCTCCGGGGGCGCCATCGACGTCGAGCCGGGCACGCTGTACCGGCTCATGGCCCGGCTGCTCAGAGACGGGCTCGTCGCCCCGTCTGCCAGCCGATCGACACCCGACAACGGCGACGAACGGCGTCGGTACTACCGAATCACGCCGAGCGGCCGCCAGACGCTGAAGGCCGAGGTCGAACGTATGGCGGCGCTGCTCGGCGACCGGGCCGTCCGCGCGCTCATGGCCGGGGGACGGGAGTCATGATGCGCGTCTATCGTTCCCTGTTGCGCCTGTATCCCAAAGCGCATCGCGACGTGTTCGGCATCGACATGCTCGAGATGTTCGCCGACCAGCTCAAGACGGCCCGCTCTACCGGACCCGCGGCGCTCGTTCGGCTGTGGAGCCGAACCCTTGTCGACGTCGCGGTCAACGCGTCGCTCACCCGCTTACCCATGTATCGCCTGACCACCTCGCCACAGGCCCACACTTCAGGAGACGCGCTCATGCTTCTTCGTCAGAACATCACGCTTGCCTTTCGCTCTCTCAGACGGAATCCGCTCTTTGCACTTGTGGCGATCGTGACCATCGCTTTGGGGATTGGCGCCAACTCGGCCATCTTCAGCGTCGTGCATGGCATCACGCTCAAGGCGTTGCCGTATGAAGCGCCAGACGATCTCGTGTTCGTGTGGACGACGACGCCTGAGACGCCGCAACTGGCGGTGTCGGAGGCCGAGTACCTCGACTATCGAGCCGAGTCCGCCGTATTGGAGGACTTGGGCGCCTACGGCGTGCGGACGGTGACGGTCACCGGCGGCGGACCGGCCGAACGCCGCACAGGGGCGTATGCCACCAGCAGCCTTTTCAATGTCCTCGGCGTATCGGCCGCCATCGGGCGGACGTTTTCAGGCGACGAAGACGTGCCTGGCGGCGCGAACGTGGTTGTCCTGAGTCACGGCTACTGGCAAACGCGGTTCGGAGCGGAGGGCGGGCTCCCCGAGCAGCCGATGATCATCGATGACGTGGCGTTCGACGTGGTCGGTGTGCTGCCGGCCGGCTTCGATCCGCCGGAAGGGTCGCCGGACTTCTACACACCGGCGCCATTTGATCGAAGCCGGATCACGAACCGATCGGGGCATGACCTGGTCGTCGTCGGTCGCTTGGGCGCCGGACAGAGCGTGGCGTCCGCCCAGGAAGAGTTGCGGGCCATCCTCCCGCGCTGGTCGGAGCGGTTTGCCGGTGTGCACGCCAACGACCTCGTCGCCCATCCCCTGGTGCTCGCGCCGCTCAGAGACGTCGTTCTTGGACACGTCCAACCCATGTTCTGGATTCTGCTCGGGGCCGTTGGTCTGGTCCTGCTGCTGGCCGCCGCGAATGTGGCGAACCTGCTGCTGGCACGCGGCCAGTCCCGCAGCCGCGAGATGACGGTGCGTGCCGCGCTCGGCGCTGGCCGGCGCGATCTGATCCAGCTGATGCTGACCGAGAGTCTGGCGCTGGCCACGGTCGGCGGCGTAGCAGGCCTGAGCGTCGGTGCCGCGCTGACCAGCCTGGTCAAGCGTCTCGACCCGGGCGGGATTCCGCGACTCGGTGAAGTCTCAGTCGACTGGACCGTCATTGCTTTTACCGCCGTGGTCACTGTCGGCACCGGTCTTCTGGTGGGGTTGCTGCCCGCGCTCCAGTCGGCCCGCGGTGACGCGTCGGCCGCGCTGCGCGAGGGCAGCCGGGGAGGCAGTGCCAGCCGGCAGTCGAAGCGGGCGCTGCAGGGACTGGTCGTGGCGCAGATGGCATTGGCCGTGCTGCTCCTGACCGGCACCGGCATCCTGGTGAAGAACCTGGTGTCGCTACAGTCAGTCGATCCCGGATTCAGCACCGACAGGCGTGTGGGATTCAAGGTCCAGGTGATGAACCAGACCTACCCGACCGGCATCTCGAAACTCACGTTCTATGACCGCCTGCGCGAGAGTCTGACCGCGGTCCCGGGAATCTCGGGTGTGGCGCTGGCCAGAGCGTTGCCGCTCCGGTCCAACGTCGGCACGGAGGGGATGCGTATCGAAGGACGCACGCTGGCACCAGACGAGCGGCGTCCGTCGGTGGGTTTCCAGGTGGCGTCCGACGACTACTTCTCATTGATGGACATTCCCGTTGTTCAGGGCCGGGCCATCGAACGGACCGATGTGGATGGCGCTCCGCCGGTCATGCTCATCAACGAGGCGGCTGCTCGGGCTTACTTCAGAGATGAGGATGCCGTGGGGCAGCGCGCGCGCCTGACATTCTTTCCGGACGACTGGCCGCTCGTGACCATCGTCGGTGTCGTTGGTGATGTGCGCCAGGGCGGACTCAGGGCGGCGGCCCAGCCGGAGGTGTACATTCCGCCCGGTCAGCTTCCGGCCAACTGGGTGCGCTCGATCATGTCGTCGCTGAGTGTCGTCCTCATGACTGAACTGCCGCTCGACGTCGTCGGACCAGCCATTCGCGGGGCCGTGCAGAGACTCGACGCTGCGGTGCCGGTGGCGGATCTCGGCACGCTCGATCAGGCGTTCGCCGACAATGTGTCGACCGAGCGATTCATGACGACCCTTCTGGGCCTGTTTGCCGTGGTGGCTCTCATCATCTCGGCGGTTGGCGTGTACGGCGTGATGGCCTTCTCAGTCGCGCAGCAGACCCGGGAGATCGGCATTCGACTGGCCCTGGGTGCCGGGCCGGGATCGGTGCTTCGGTCGGTCCTGCGGCGCGGCGTCACACTGGCCGGCATCGGAGCGGCACTCGGGTTGGCCGGTGCCACCCTGGCGGCGCCGGTGCTCGAGAGCATGGTCCACGAAGTGAGCGTCCGGGATTCGCTGGTGTTCGTGGCGAGTCCCGTTTTGCTGCTGGGAGTAGCCATCGTGGCTTCACTCGTTCCCGCCTGGCGAGCGGCGGGCGTGCATCCGATGGAGACCCTGCGAACTGACTAGGCGTCAGAGCGGCGCGCGGACACTCGCGCTCCAACCTCCGTGTCAGAAGTGCACGCCGAGGCTGATCCCGAACGTCCGTGGTCGGCCGGACTCGCCGACGAATCCTGACGGCGCGAGGCCGGGGTACGCGAATGCCGTCGGGATGTAGCGCGTATCGAAGGCATTCTTGACAAAGCCTTCGACTGAGATCTTGCGGACAGCCACGCCCGCGCGCATGTTCACCAGCGAGTATGCGGCCTGTCCCGCCGTGTTGGCATCGTCGTACTGGAACGCGCCGTGGCGGACCAACTCCGCGCGGCCGAAGGCGCGAATGTTCTCGCGCACGATGCGGGACACATCCACACCCACCGACGCGGTGTAGTCAGGCGTGAACGGCACCAGATTCTTCGAAACATCTGCGCCGCTGGAGGTGCTGCCATCCGCAAACCTCGCCCGCGTGTAGCCGAACGCGCCGAACACGTCGACACCTGCGGCCGTGAGGGCCGTCAGTTCCACCTCGACGCCCCGGCTGGTGGCTCCGCCCACGTTCGAGATGTAGAACTGGCCCCGGGCGGCGGGATTCGGCAGGTTCAGCTGAAGGTCGGTCCAGTCTATGTAGAACAGGGAGACATTCGTTCGCACACGGCCGCCAGCCCACAACGCCTTGACGCCCGCTTCTGCATTCCACGTGTGTTCCTCGTCATAGGAGGTGGCCGAGGATGGCGCGGCCGGGTTGAAGCCGCCGGCCTTGAAACCTCGTCCGGCGGACGCGTAGATCATGTGTCCCGCGTTCCAGCGATATGAGAGCGCCGCGTTGGGGGAGACATTCGTCCAGCTCTCCTCCGCATTGACGCTGTTTTCCTGGGCGATCGCCGGCTCAAAGAAGGTTCGCAGATTCGCGGTCTTGCGCTCCCGATCCGCGCGTGCGCCAAGAGTGAGGTCAATCTTGTTGTTGAACGTCACCGTGGCGTGCCCGAACGCGGCCAGGCCCTCGTCGTCGATGGTCCCCCGCGGGGAATGCTCGTCGACAGCGAAGGGGAGGAATTCCGACAGCACGAATGGCGCATACGTGTTGGCCGCGTCCTGTTCATATTGCTGGGTGAATCCGAAGACGCCGGCCTGCCACGTCAGTGTGGCGGCGTCCGACAGACGTACGGGCGCCGCACCCGCGGACGCCACTCGTACTTCCTGACTGAACTGTGTCGCCTTCTCCCTGTTGTCCCGCCTCAGGAAATCGTACGGCGAATAGTCGAGGTCAGTCAGATCCCGTGTCTTCCATCGGACGAATCCGCTGGTACTCGTCACGCTGACCTTGGCGCCTTCGCGCCTGGCCTGCAGCGTGGCGGAGGCCACGTCGCGATCCTGCCGGCCTTCAAAATCACGCGCCACGGTGAACGGGGCCGTCCGCAGACTGGCCAAGTCGTTGAGCGCATAGTCTCCGTCGCGGGAACGTTCCCCGCTGACGATCAGCCGTGCTTCCCAATGGGCTGTCGGTGTCCACAGCAATTGCGCCTTACCGAACGTGGCGGAGCGGTCGTCGACGGTACGGCCAGTGACCTGGTTTGTGGTGAAGCCGTCACGTTCATCGTGTCCGAACGCCAGTGCGACTCCGACCGTTGGCGCCAGTGGGCCGGAGACCGAGCCCCTGATGTCTTTCGCGCCGTAGTTGCCCAGCGGCGCCACCACGCGACCCGTCCATGACGAGAGCGACGGGCGCGTTGACGTCACATTCACGAGGCCCCCGAGCGTATTTCGGCCATAGAGGGCACTCTGCGGGCCGCGGACGAACTCAATCTGATCCACGTCGAGGAGGGCGATGCTCGACGCGTTCGCGTTGAGCTGCGGGACGCCGTCAAACAACGTCGTCACCGCCGGATTGGCGGGGCTGGAGCCGACGCCACGGAAGCGCGCGTTGCTCAGCTTCCTCGCGGTGAATTCGGTGAACACGACATTCGGTGCGCCAAACGCCGCGTCAGACACCATCGCGACGCCCGCGCGCTCCAGCATGTCAGCGGTGCGGACCGTCAGGCTGACGGGCAGATCCTGGGCTCTGGCCGGTTCCTTCTGCGCCGAGACCGTCACGTCAGGGAGCACGACGCGATTGGCGGCCTGGCCACTCTGGGGCTGCGTTGTCACCGGTGGTGTCTGGACTTCGGGCGCGGCGGTCAGAAGGCCCAGAGCGATGCCCACCTGGGCGACGAAAAACTGAAAGTGCATCCGTCGATTATAATTCGCGCCATGCGAACAGCACAGTGGCTAGTCTTTCTGGGTCTGGTTGCCGCGGGTGTGACCAGTTACGCACAGCGGCCCGGCCTGAGCAACGGCATTCGCCAGTTCGTGACTGTTGATGCCGCCGTGGTGGCCCTCACCCACGCGCGGGTCATCGATGGGACCGGCGCCCCGGTCAGGCATGATCAGACGGTGATTCTGCGGGACGGCCGGATCGCCGGCATCGGGCCCACGGGGAGCACGGCCGTGCCCGAAGGCGCCCAGGTGATGGACCTGACCGGCAAGACGCTCATCCCTGGTCTGGTGATGCTGCACGAGCATCTGTACTACCCGACCGGGCCCGGCGTGTACGGCCAGCTCGGCGAGAGTTTTGTGCGGCTGTATCTGGCGGGTGGCGTGACGACCATGCGCACCGGCGGCAACGTGAACGGCTTCATGGATATCAACATGAAGCGTCTGGTGGACGCCGGCAGCAAGGCCGGCCCGTCCATCGACGCCACCGCGCCGTACCTGAACGGTCCCAATACCTTCATTCAGATGCATTCGCTCACGGGGCCGGACGACGCCAGGCGTCAGGTGAGGTACTGGGCCGATGAAGGCGCGACCTCGTTCAAGGCCTACATGCAGATCACCCGGGCGGATCTCGGCGCGGCGATCGAAGAGGCGCACGCACGCGGACTGAAGGTGACCGGTCATCTGTGTTCGGTGACATACGCAGAGGCGGCCGACCTGGGAATCGATAATCTCGAGCATGCGTTTCTGGCCTCCACGGACTTCGTGCCGGCCAAGGAGCCGGATGTCTGCCCAGGACAAGGGACGGGCCAGCGCACCATCGCAGACCTGGACGAGAATGGCGAACCATTCAGAGCGCTCGTTCGAAAGCTGATCGACAAGAATGTGACGCTGACGACGACCCCGACAGTGTTCGAGACGTTCACGCCGGGCCGGCCTCTTCCCCCCGGGATCGAGGTGCTCGTGACGCCACTGCGGGAGCAGTTCGAGCGCGCGTTTGAGCGGACGGCGACAAACGAACAGTCGATCTACTCACAGTTGTTTCCGAAGGCCATGAAGCTGGATCTGGCGTTCGCGCGGGCGGGTGGCACCCTCGTTGCCGGGACGGACCCAACTGGTGGAGGCGGGGTGATTCCCGGATTCTCGAATCAGCGCACGATCGAACTCCTGGTTGAGGCCGGGTTCACACCGGTCGAGGCCATCCGAATCGTGACGCTCAACGGCGCCGAGTATCTGGGCCGCGGCAGGTCGACGGGCTCAATCGCCCTGGGGAAACAGGCCGATCTTGTGGTCATTGCCGGTGACCCGTCTGCCGTCGTTGCCGATGTTCGAAAGGTGGAACTGGTCTTCAAGCAGGGAATCGGTTTCGACAGCGCGCGACTCATCGCGTCGGTGTCGGGACGTGTCGGTATCTGGTAGCGAGCACGCATGAACAGCAAATTCACCTGGATCAACGGGCGTCTGGTGGCGACAGCAGACGCCACCGTCCCATTCCTGACGGCTGGCCTCCACTACGGTGTCGCGATTTTTGAAGGCATCCGCGCATACCAGACGCCGCGCGGGCTCGGGGTGTTCCGGCTGCGCGAACACATGAAACGCTTCGACGACTCCTCGCGCATCGTGGGTTTCAGGGACTTGCCGTATTCGGTGGATGACCTGATCGAGATTGTCCGCTCCACCGTGCGGGCCAATGAGTTTGGCGACTGCTACATCAGGCCGCTGCTCTGGCTCGCCGACGGAGGCTGGCATCTGACGATCGACTCCGGCAAGCCGCATGTGGCAGTCACGGTCTGGGAGCAGGCGGTGTATGGCGGCCACGGATCGCCCGCCGGGGGCTTGAACGCGTGTGTCTCGAGTTTCACGCGCCATCATCCGAACGCCATGATGACCAAAGCCAAGGTGAGCGGCAACTACGCCAATTCGATCATGGCCAAGACTGATGCCTCCCGGAATGGCTTCGATGAGGCCATCATGCTTGATCCGCAGGGCTACGTTGCAGAGTGTACGGGCGCGAACCTTTTCGTCGTGCGCAACGGCAAGCTCATCACTCCCCCGGCTGACGCCATTCTCGAAGGGATCACGCGCGACACGGTGGTGGCAATCGCCGGGGATTTGGGGATTACCGTTGGGGAGTCGCAGCTGAGCCGCGATCATCTGTATGTGGTGGACGAGGTGTTTGCGTGCGGGACGGCCGCTGAAGTCGTGGGAATCACGAGCATCGACCATCGCCCGGTCGGCACCGGCGCCACCGGTCCGGTCACAACCGCCATCCGCGAAGCGTACCTGTCAGCCGTGCGCGGCGGCCACGCGCGATCCGATGGCTGGGTCACGATGGTCTAGGAAGTGGCGGAAATGATCCATTTCCGCCACTTCCGAAGTGGTAATCGCTGATTTGTGATTCACAAATCAGCCATTGGTTATTGCCCGCCCCGTCCGCCGGCCGGTGCCGCCGGCTTGCGCGGCAGCAGTTCGTCACGGTTCGCGGTGAGAAAGGCGAACGACGCGGCGATCGTGGCGTTGCGGCGCATGTCTTCCGGCTGCAGACGCTCGTAGCTGTCCATGTTGTAGTGGTGGGTGACCGTGTTGTACTCGACCGTGTCCTGAATGAACTGGAAACCCGGCAGGCCGACGCCATCAAACGACTGATGGTCGGTGCCGCCCGTGTTGCCAGGGTTCAGGTGGGTGGTGCCCAGGCTGCTGAGCGGCTCCATCCACGCGCGGAAGATGGGAGCCACCGCCAGATTGCCCTGCAGATACACGCCGCGGATGGCACCTGTTCCGTTGTCGATGTTGAAGTAGCCCGCGAACTTCGCGTGGGCCGGTTTCGGCTCGAGCGGGCCCAGGGCACCCCGGCCACGGCCGCCGCGTCCCGCCGCCGCGCCCGCGGGGGAGGGGGGCGGAGCGCCGCGGCTGGCGAAGTGCGCGGCCACATAATCACGCGACCCAATCAGCCCCTGTTCCTCGCCGTTCCACAGCCCGAGCCGGACAGTGCGGCGCAGCGGCACACCCGAGGCCTTCAGGATGCGCATGGCCTCCATCATCGCGGCTGACCCGGCCGCGTTGTCCGTGGCGCCCGTCGACGCATGCCAGGAGTCGAAGTGGCCTCCCAACATCACGATTTCGTCCGCCTTGTCTGTTCCTGGAATCTCGGCCACCACGTTGAACATCGTCGGGTTCGGTGTGTAGGTATTCCTGATGTCGGCTTCAAGAGTCACCGGGATGTTCTTCATGATCGTCCGGGCGACGCGGTTGTAGTCTTCGGCTGCGACGGTGATTGACGGCAGCGTCGTGTCCGGGTCGGCAGTCGCACTGCCACCGATCGTGAAGAGTCCGTGACCGCGTGAACTCGTGGTGAGCACGGCCGCCACGCCTTCTTTCAGGAAGAACTCATTGCGATCGAACGGAGCGGCGCCCGGGGCGCCACCGCCGCGTGCGCCACGCCCGGCACCGCGTCCGGCGGCCGGTGACGACAGGCCCATTTCCGGCAGCTGCGGCGCGTCTTCCATCGCGTCGAGCTGCTCCTGAGTGTAACGACTTGCCTGAGGCGTCCAGAACGCGGCCACATCGGGCGGCTCCTGTGTCAGGACGAACTTGCCCTTGAGCGTGCCGGCCAGCTTCATGACTTCCGCGCCGTCCGTGCTGGTGACCAGCACGGCCTCACCGCGGATCAGTCCGTTGGTGCCAGGCGTCCACCCTCTCGACATCGCGGTCATCGGAAACGCCTGTGGCGAGACGGCGGCGAGATAGAACTTCTCGTTCTGCCAGCCCCGCGGGAATCGCGTCTGGTCCTCCCAGGGTTCCAAGGCGACGTTCTGCAGGCCCCACGACTTCATCTCAGCGACGGCCCACTCGCCGGCCTTCTGAATGTTCTGTGACCCGCTCAGGCGTGGACCATAGACATCCGTCAGCCAGCTCGCCAGTTCCATGACCTGGGAATTCTGCATGCCCTCGGCCCTGATCTTCGCGAGAGCTTCGTAGTCGATCGCCTCGTCGGCCGCTCGCAGGGGCAGTGCCACAACGGCGGTCAAGACTGCCGTGGCAATGCCAAGCGTCCAGAATTGTGTCTTCTTCATGAGTGTGTCCCCTCCAGAAAAGTCTCCCGCGCCCAAGGGGCGTCCGGATCCGGCCTGTCGTCCAGCCGACGTTCCATGATACGGCTGTGGCGCCGGGAATGGTAAGGTAATCAGCGATGAAGGCAGGCCGATTGCTCGCCCTGTTGGCATGTGGGTCGATAGCTGCTTCCTGCGGCTCCAGCGGCGCCAGCCAGACCGGCTATCACGACGTGCTGCTCGCGCGTGATGTGGATACCCTTGAGGCCAGGGTTCCGCGCAATGCGACCCTTCAGAGCCTGCTGAGAGCCCATGAGGCGTCCAGCGGTCTGGCCGATGCCATCGTCGGCGCCGTCAGGGCCCGGTTCGATCCTCGTCGGCTCAGGGCCGATCAGCCCTATCGTCTCATCACCTCGCTGGAGGATGGCGGTTTTCGCGAGTTCCGGTACACGATGGATGCCGACCGCTTTCTTCGTGTGGCCCTGAGGGACAGCGACTCCGAGGCCGAGCCGCAGTTTGATGTCGAGGTGGTGGAATACCCGAAGGAGATCGTGACAGACGCCGTCCGGGTGGAGATCACGCACGAGCGACCATCGTTGTGGGCGGCGCTCGATGATCGTGGCGAAGACATCCGGCTGGCGCTGCTTCTGGCCGACGCGTTTTCAGGCGAGGTGGACTTCAACTCCGACCTGCAGGCCGATGACTATTCCGAGGTGCTGTTTGGCCGCATCCTCCGCGATGGCCAGTTCACCGGTTATGACGACGTCAAGGCGGCGACGCTCTACAACGACGGTCGTTTCCTGACAGCGATTCGTTATGCCGGGCCTGACGGCCGGGAGGCGTGGTACGACGCCGAGGGGCGGTCGCTCAAACGTCTGTTCCTGAAGTCGCCACTCGGGTTCGAGCCCCGCATCACGTCGAGCTTCTCGAACCGGCGTCTGCATCCCGTCCTCAATATCGTTCGCGCGCACCGGGGCGTGGACTACCGTGCGGCGTACGGCACGCCGGTCATCGCCGTGTCCGCGGGAACTGTCGTGGAGGCCGGATGGGCGGGAGGCGCCGGCCGGCGGGTCGCAGTCCGGCACGCCAGCGGCTATGTCAGCGCCTACTTCCACTTGTCCGCGATCGCGGCCGGCATTCGCCCTGGTGTGCGGGTGGCTCAAGGCCAGACGATTGGCAAAGTAGGGAACAGCGGGACCGTGACCGCGACCCACCTCCACTACGAACTGAAGAAGAACGGCGTCGCAGTCAATCCGGTGACCGAACATCGCAACATGCCTCCGGGCGTGCCCATTCCCGCAGACGCGATGCCGGCGTTTCTGGTTGAACGCGACCGTCTGCTCAACGAGCTTCACGCAGCTCTCGTGCCCTCGGACGTCCCGGCGACGTCTCGGGGTCAATAGTCCGATATGGCCCAGCTCCTTCCATTCCGGGCGCTACGCCCGGCGCCCGCGGTTGCATCCCGTGTGGCGTCGGTGCCCTACGACGTCGTGAGCACAGCGGAGGCGCGCGCGCTGGCCCGGGAGGAGCCACTCAGCTTCCTGCATGTGACGCGCTCCGAGATTGACCTGCCTGACGCGGTCTCACCCTACGACGCATCGGTGTACGCGCGTGCGGCAGCCAATCTTCGCGACCTGAAAGCCGCCGCGCCTCTGCTCACCGATGAGCAGCCCGCCCTGTACTTCTACCGGCAGCAGATGGGCGCTCACGTCCAGACTGGTCTTGCCGGATGTTTCTCAGTGGACGAATACGAGCGCGACCTGATTCGGAAGCACGAAAAGACACGGCCCGACAAGGAAGACGACCGGACGCGGCACATCATCGAGCTGCGCGCGCAGACCGGCGTGGTGTTTCTGACATATCGCGCATCGCAGGTTGTTGACGATGTGGCGGCGCGTGCCTGCACCGGGGAACCGCTGTACGACTTCACGGCGGCCGACGGGATTCGTCATACCGTATGGCCCGTAGCCGTTCCGGAGGTGAAGGCGCTGGTCGAGGCGTTTGGGAAGATTCCGGTGCTGTACATCGCCGATGGACACCATCGGGCGGCCAGCGCGGCGCGAGCTCGGGCCGCGATGCGTGAACAGGGACTGCCCACCACGGAAGCCGATGTGTTCATCGCCGTCGCGTTTCCCGACACCCAGATCAAGATTCTTCCGTATCATCGCGTCGTCAAAGACCTCAATGGCCACAGCCCGGCTTCGCTGCTGGCCGAACTCCGGACGCGGGTGGCTGTGGAAGATCGTGCACCGGAGCAGAGATCCTCGGACGACGTGGCGATGTTCCTGGACGGACGGTGGCAGACGCTTGCGCTTCCAGAGCCGCCTGCCGGGACGCCTCGCGCTGATGCGCTTGCCGTCGCCGTGCTCCAGCGCGAGGTGCTTGAGCCGATCCTGGGGATTGGCGACCCTCGCACTGACAAGCGGATCGATTTTGTCGGAGGGATCCGCGGGCTGGGTGCGCTCGAAGCGCTCGTGACATCAGGTCAAGCAGCCGTCGCGTTCGCGTTGCCCCCGGTCACCGTGGGCGATCTCATTGCCATCGCTGACGCGGGCGGGATCATGCCGCCGAAGTCCACCTGGTTCGAACCGAAGCTCAGGGACGGGTTGTTGGTGCACCAGATTTGATCATTTTCGGAGTGCCGTCATGAATGAAGCTCGTGTGTTCAATTTCTCTTCCGGACCAGCCGTCCTGCCGCTGCCGGTGCTTGAGGAGGCGCAGCGCGACCTCGTGGCCCTTCCGGGTGTCGGGATGTCGGTGTTGGAAATCAGCCATCGCTCGAAAGCGTTCGACGAGATCCTGGCAAGTGCACAGGCCGACATGCGCGCGCTTGCGGGCATTCCCGAGAATTACACGGTGTTGTTCCTTCAGGGTGGCGCCAGCCTGCAGTTCTCGATGGTGCCGATGAACCTGCTCGCGCCGTCGAAGACGGCCGACTACATCGTCACAGGCGACTGGGGCAAGAAGGCGCTGAAGGAAGCGAAGAAGGTGGGAACGACATCAGTGGCGGGTTCCACCGAGGACGGCCACTTCAAGCGCATTCCGGCGCAAGACGAACTCCGTCTGACGCCGGGTGCGGCCTACGTCCACATGACGTCGAACAACACGATTCACGGAACCCAGTGGCATCGCCTTCCCGACGTGGGCGACGCGCCGCTGGTCTGCGATATGTCATCAGACATTTTCTCGCGCGCGATTGACATCTCGAAATACGGTGTCGTGTACGCGGGCGCCCAGAAGAACCTCGGGCCTTCGGGCGTCACCGTCGTCATCGTGCGCGACGACCTGCTGGCACGCTCGGCAGACACGCTGCCGACGATGCTGAACTATCGGGTGCAGGCGGAGAACGGGTCGCGCTACAACACGCCCCCGGCGTTTGGTATCTATATCCTGGGCCTGGTGCTGAAGTGGCTCAAAGGGGTCGGCGGGCTGGCCGCAGTGCAAGAGATCAACGCGCGCAAGGCGGCCGCGCTCTATGCGGAACTTGACCGGACGCCGTTCTGGTTGCCCCACGCCGACACGGATTCGCGCTCGCAGATGAACGTGACGTTCCGGCTGTCGTCGGAAGTCCTCGAGCAGCAGTTCGTCAAGGAAGCGACGGCCGCCGGCTTTGACGGGCTCAAGGGCCACCGCTCGGTTGGCGGGTTGCGCGCGTCGATCTACAACGCGTTCCCCGAGGAAGGCATCGCGGCCCTCGTGCAGTTCATGCAGAGGTTCGAACAGAAGAACGGATGAACATCGCGCTTTTGCTCTTCGCGCTGGCACAGTCGATCCCGTCGACCGCCCCTGAGGGGCCGCCTCCCCAGGGCCAGTCTGTGCCGCCAGTGGTGTCTGCGTCAGTCCTGGTCGTGGGCGACACCGGACCACGGGATCCGGCGACCGGCGCCCGGGGGTTCTCGAAGGAATTCCTGGAAGCCGCGCCGGCGCTCACCACTGACGAGGCGCTCAAGGTGGTCGCCGGCATGTCGCTGTTTCGGCGCTCGTCCGCGCGGTTCGCGAATCCCACCACTCACGGCGTCACGATGCGTGGATTGTCGGCATCAGGCGCCAGTCGAGGCGTCGTGCTGTTGGATGGCTTGCCGCTCAACGACGGCTTCGGGGCTTGGGTGACGTGGACACGGATACCGGCGTTCGCGCTCGACAGAATTGCTGTCATTCCAGGTGCCGCCGGGGACTTGTTCGGGTCGGACGCGCTCGGAGGTGTGATTCGCCTGCAGTCTGTCGAGCCCCGGCGCGCTGGTCCCGTCGTCCGAGTTGGCGCCGGGTCACGTGAAACATGGACGGGCGATGTCTCGGGAGGCGTCACGAGAGGGCGGGCCGGCCTCTGGATGGCGGCGTCAATCGTGGACACTGCCGGACATGTCCCGCTCGAGGCCGCATCGCGCGGCCAGGTGGATCGGCCGGTCTCAGCGAACTGGTGGAACGCATTCGGGCGCGCTGATGTCGCGGACGACGCCAGGCGATGGACGCTGACCGCCATCGGCGGCCGGGACCGGCGGGGCAACGGCACCGTGGTGCAACGCAACCGCAACAGTGGCAGCACCGTTGCCGCCGCCGTGCAATCGGTGGGAACCACCTCGACCTGGGCGGCG
Source organism: Acidobacteriota bacterium (assembly GCA_024640135.1). Classification (GTDB taxonomy): domain Bacteria; phylum Acidobacteriota; class Vicinamibacteria; order Vicinamibacterales; family SCN-69-37; genus SYFT01. Next base: position 1,236 of record JAHEFO010000029.1, on the reverse strand, counting down.
CGAGTGGCCGTCAGTCCGAACGCGTTGCGGCAGACATTCAGTGCGGTGGCGGCCTCACGCGACTCGGAAACGCTCACGTCGACCCAGTTCATCGATGTGACGACGACCCGGGCAGTGCTCGAGTACGGGCGGTCGATCTCCAGGGGTTTCTTCATGCTGCGTGGCACTGCGACTCGCGCCCGTGCGGACTTTGAGGAAGCCCGTTCGACCGGGACCACTACGACGGCACTCCGCGATGACACAGAGTCGTTGTCCGCGCAGGTGGGCGTGACGCCCCGGTCGGACTTGACACTCGGCGCCGGGTTCCGGCACGAGTGGCGGGCGGCGCCCACATCAGCCGACGGCCGGGACCGTGCGGCCGTCGGTCGCCTCACCGCGGCCTGGCGCATCAACTCCTCCCTCGTGGCGCGCGCGACGGTGGCCACCAGTCATCGCTGGCCGACGCTCAACGAGTTGGTGCGGGGTTTCAGGGTGGGGAGCGCGTCGACGCTGCCCAATCCCGCGCTGAAGCCCGAGCGAGCACGGGCTCTGGACGCCGGTCTGACGATGAGTGGCGCGAAATCCAGTGTGGGTGTCGCCGCCTTTTACACCACAGTTCGGGATGCCATCGCGAACGTGACGCTGGCGTCGTTGACGGGGATTGTGCGCGAACGCCGCAACGCCGGCGAAGCGCATGTCCGAGGTCTCGAGGCAGAGGCTGACGTCCGGCCCCGGACGTGGCTGCAGGTGCACGGCTCGCTGTCGGTGACCGACGCCACCTTTCGGCAGTCCCAGGAACCGGACCTCGAGGGCAATCGGTTGCCGCAGGTGCCGCGCGTCAGCGGCGTGCTGTCGATGGAGATCCAGCCTGAACGGTGGGGCCGCGCCGGGATCGTGGTGCGCTCCGTGGGGGCACAATTCGATGACGACCGGAACGTCTTCCGTCTGGCCGGCGCCACGCAGGCCGATGTGCGAATTGCCGCGGACCTGGGGCCTGTGGAGTGGTCGATGATTGTCGAGAATGTTTTTGACGCGCGCGTGGAAGTGGGGCGCACGCCTCTCGTGACATTGGCGCCGGGCCGGGCCCTTCGCGTGGGCGCCACCTGGGGCCTTGGGGGCCGATAAGACAGGAGTCTCTGCGTCACTCCGTCGGCGGCTGTGGCTTGTTGCCTCGGCCACCGCGGCGGCGGCCTCGCCGGCGCCGGTTGCGGCGCCCGGTTCCGCCCGCGCTGCGGTCGCCGCCGTTCGCGGCCGCCG
>JAHEFO010000222.1 GCA_024640135.1 Acidobacteriota bacterium | reverse complement strand
TGCGGGCGTACTGGCCCGACAAGGGGCTGACAACGGAGAGCCCGGTGCATTCGTTTGCCACGCTCGATCCGCGCCGCCCGACCACCACATTCAGCGTCGTCACGGATACCCACGAGGACATCCCGCGAATCCGGGCGCTGAACAAGATCATCGACTGGGCCTCGACCGACTTCCTGGTGCACACCGGCGATGCGTTTCACTGGCTCGACAGCGAGGAGCAGTTGTTCCGCAACTGGCTCGAGCCGACTACCGCCGCGCTGCAGAACCGGGTTCCGCTGATGTTTGCGCGAGGTAACCACGAACTGCGTGGTCCATTCGCCAGGCAGCTGTTCGACTACGTGCCGGTGATTGAAGGACGGTTCTATTTCGCCCGTGATTCGGGGCCCGTGCATCTGATGGTGCTCGATACCGGCGAAGACAAGGCCGACGACACCAACGTCTACGCGAGGCTGAACCGAACAGTGGAATATCGTGCGCAGGAACTGGCCTGGTTCCGGGAGCATGTGCGGTCAGCCGGGCGGATCGCATCCGCGCCCTTCCGTGTCATCGCCATGCACCAGCCCAGATGGGGATGGCTGCTTGACGGCAATGGTGCGTGGATCGACGCAGCCAATGACGCTGGCATCGACTTGGTGATTGCGGGGCACACCCATCGCCATTCCTACACGGCGCCAGGGCCCGGCGTGCCGCACACCTACCACCTCCTGACTGTTGGGCAGGATCAGGTCGCCCGGGTGGACGCGACCGAACACGAACTGACCGTCGTCGTCACCGGCACTGACGGCACGGTCGTTCAGACGCTGGTAATCCCCGCAAGACGCTGAACAGCCGGGCTCGACCGGAGCAGATGTCCAGGCAGTTCCTGTAGACTTGCGCGCGGAGGTCTCTGCCATGTCCGTTCGTCTCACCCGCCTGGCCCTTGTCATTCCCGCTCTGGCGACGATGTCTGTCGTCATGCTCGCCCGTCCGGTCGCGCCATCGGAGAATTCACCACGTGACCTGGCCGGGGGAACTCGAGCGGAGGATGGTGCGATGCTGCAAGGCAGGGGGCGCGGGGGTGGCGGTGCGCAGGTGCAGGCGGTGGCACCGCTGTCGTTCCGCTACATGGGGCCGGCCCCGGCAGGACGCATCGCGTCAGCCGTCGGCGTGCCTGGCGACCCGACCACGTACTACCTGGGCAACGCCTCAGGCGGTGTCTGGAAGTCCACGGACAGCGGCGCCACGTTCGTGCCGGTGTTCGACGACATGCCGGTTCAGGCGATCGGCGCGCTGGCCATTTCCCTTTCGGACCATAACCAGGTGTGGGCAGGCACGGGCGAAGCGTTTGTGATCCGTCCAAGTGACATGATGGGCGACGGCGTCTACAAGTCGATGGACGCCGGGGCCACCTGGACTCATATGGGCCTCAAGGACAGCGGCCGTATCGGGCGGGTGATCGTGCATCCGACCAATCCGAACATCGTGTACGTATGCGCGGTCGGCCGCGGCACCGGACCGCAGGAAGAGCGCGGCGTCTTCAAGACCGTCGATGGCGGCGTCACATGGACGCGCTCACTGTTTGTGAACCCGGACACGGGCTGTTCCGGTCTGTCGATGGACGCGAAGAACCCCGACATTCTCGTTGCTGGAACCTGGCAGCTCGTCGTGCGAACGTGGCAGCAATACAGCGGCGGCCCCGGCAGTGCCGTGTACATCACGCGCGATGCGGGGGCGACGTGGACAAAGATCGAAAACGGCATGCCGCGCTCGCCGGTGGGCAAGATTGACGTTGCGATCGCGCCGTCGGATTCGAGCCGGATCTACGCGTTGATTCAGACGGCCGATCAGGGTTCGTTGTGGCGTTCTGATGACGGAGGCGGCTCCTTTTCAGTCGTGAGCTGGGATCGCTCGCTGATCGGACGCGCGGGTTACTACATCCGTCTGGGCGTCAACCCGGAGGATGCCGACGACGTGGTCGTCATGAACAGCAGCTTTCATCGGTCGAGGGACGGCGGCAAGCTGTTTCCGGAAAGCGGCGGGTGCGGTGACTGTCACGATGTCTGGTTCGATCCGACCGACGGCAGCCGCTACGTGCTGACCGACGACGGAGGCGCGAGGATCTTCACGTCGTCGGGGTCCACGTCCGTGCGGCTCCCGAACGGGCAGATGTATCACGTGGCCGTCGACAATCGCGTGCCGTACTGGATCTACGGCAACCGTCAGGACGACGGCACCATGCGTGGCCCGAGCACGAACCCGGAGGACACGGGCAACGGCCGGCTGCCTGGTGCGGCGCCCGCGGAGGTCCCGGGACGTGGTCGCGGCGCCGGTGGCGGTGGTGGCCGCGGTGGGGGCGGCGGTCCCGCCTGGGAGACCAACCTCGGCGGGTGCGAGTCCGGCTTCACGCAGCCGCAGCCCGACGATGCCAACATCGTGTGGGGTTCGTGCTACGGCAACAAGCTGACCCGGTGGGACGCGCGTCAGGGCACGGCGCGTTCCGTCTCGCCGAGCATGATCACGTTTGACGCCGCGCCGAACCTGACGAAACATCGCTGCCACTGGACGGCGCCGGTCGCCTTCGATGCGTTTGACCCAACCACGGTCTATTACGGCTGCGAGGTCATCTTCAAGACCAGCAATGAAGGCCAGTCCTGGGTCGAAATCAGTCCTGATCTGTCCACGCGCGACCCGAGGCTCATTGTGGAGTCGGGCGGTGTCGTCCAGGATAACCTCGGCCAGTACGCGGGGGCGGTGGTGTACGCGATCGCGTCATCAGCCCGCGAACGCGGTTTGCTGTGGGCGGGCACCAACGACGGCAAGGTGTGGTACACGCGCGACGGCGGCGGAAACTGGGTGGACGTGACGGCAAACATCCCCGGGATGCCCTCGCTCGGGACCATCTCGCAGATTTGGCCGTCCACGTTCGATGCGGCGTCGGCCATTGTCACCGTCGACGGGCACGTCAACGACGACCGTCGTCCGTACATCTACAAGACGACCGACTACGGCAGGACGTGGACGTCGCTTGTTGGCGACCTCCCCACCGGGCACACGCTCGACTACGTGATGTCTGTCGTGGAGAACTCGAATCGTCCTGGGATGTTGTTTGCCGGCACCGGCCGGGCGTTCTATTACTCGATGGACAACGGGGCGCGATGGACGCGGTTCAAGACCGGCTTGCCGGCGGCTCCCGTGACGTGGGTCGTGTACGAGCCCCGTTATCACGATGTCGTTGTGTCGACGTACGGCCGGGGATTGTTCATCCTGCCGGATGTGACTGTCCTGGAGCAGACGGGCCAGGATGTCGCGCCACCAGCCGCGCGCCTGTTCACGCCGCGGGCCGGCTTCCGTCAGGCACGCAGCGGATCGGCGGATTTCGTCTTCTCGCTCGCGGCCGCGCCAACCGGGCCGATCACGATGGAGATCATGAATCGCGTCGGTGACGTGATCCGGACCCAGAACCTGTCCGGGGGACGCGCGGGCCTGAACAAAGTTACGTGGAATCTCCTGTACGAGCCGGCGCAGATGGTCGAAATCCGCACGACGCCGCCCGAGAACTCGCACATCTGGGAGGAGCCTGATTTCTCCGGATCCGAGGTCCGCATGGTGACCCACTGGGGCATCGGCGCCACCACCGCGACGCCCATTGCGGCGCCCGGCATGTACTCCGTGCGGCTGACGGTCAACGGACAGTCATTCACCGAGCCGTTCGAGGTGCTCAAGGACCCGGCCATCATGGCGTCGGATGCTGACCTGGTGGAGTCGACCAAGATGCAGGCCAGGATTCGTGACGCTATCAGCGAGACCTCTGGCGTGGTGAATCGACTCGAGATCATCCGGAAGCAAATCGAGGACCTGATCAAGCAGAATCCCGGCAAGGACGACATAGAGCAACCCCTGATGGATCTTGACGCGCTGCTCGTAGGCACAGAGCTTCGCCTGGTGACGAGACAGGATTTGCGAAGCGATGAGAAGTACTTCGTGGACGCCTACAAGGTGTACATGAATTTGCTCTGGCTCGGCGGCGCGGTCGGGCTGGGCGCCGGTGACGAGGCCGGTTCAGCCGACTACAAGCCGCGCGATGTGGCCTATGACATCCTGGCCGACCAGTTGCAGCAACTGGCGGACGCTCAGACGGAGTTCCAGCGGCATCTGACCGTGGATCTTCCTGCGTTCAACAAGAAGATGGCGGGCAAGCTTCCGCCGATCAAGGGCGGGAACTGAGCGGCGGTCCGTCACCGCAGCAGCGCTTGAACTTGCGGCCACTGCCGCAGGGACAGGGATCGTTTCGGCCGGCCGACCGCATCGCCAGGTCGCGATCACCGGCCGCGACCCAGCGCATGACATTGGCCGGCGGACGTTCGTGTCGCAACTCGTTGGCCATGAAACGCATGTGCGGGTCGATGTGGCGAAAGAACTGCTTGTATGACGCGCAGAGGTAATTGAGATCGTGGCTGCCGTCGCGCGACTGGACGAAGCGATGCTTCGGGCACTCGCCGTGGCAGGCGAATCGGACGTCGCAGCCCAGGCACTCGGCCGGGAGGCGGTCGCGCTTGGCCTGGCCGAAGGCCTGCTGTTGCGGGGAGTCCACCATGTCTCTCATCGCGTGGGTGGTGATGTTGCCCAGCCGATGCTGCGGATACACGAAGTGATCACACGAATACAGGTCGCCATTGTGTTCGAGGGCCAGCGCGCCGCCACAGGTGTCGCGGAACACACAGAGCGAAGCCGGCATGCCAGACCAGGATTCGAGTGCCACGTCGAACTGTTGCACGAACACCTTTCCGACGTCGTGCCGCACCCATTCGTCGAAGACTGTGGTCAGAAATACGCCGTATCCGACGGGATCCACTGACCACGCCGTGACCCGGGCTCGTGCCTCCGCGTCAGGCTCCACCAGCGACAGTTCGTCGGCGGATGTCGCCTCTGTGGCGCGTTCGACGACTGGAATGAACTGGATGAACCCGCTGCCGATCTCGCGCAGGAAGCGGTAGACCTCCAGAGGATATTCGACGTTCGCGCGATTCACGACCGTCAGCGTGTTGAACGCGACCTTGTGCGCCACGAGCAGGTCGCGGGCCCGCATGACGGCCGCAAATGTGGAACGGTCACCCTTGTCCCGCCGGTAGCGATCGTGGAGCGCCTCAGGTCCGTCGATGGAGAGACCGACGAGAAACCTGTGCTCGGAAAGGAAGCGGCACCAGTCTTCGTCGATCAGAATGCCGTTGGTCTGGATGGCATTCTCGACCCGGCGTTCGCCCGCGTATTGCTTCTGTAGAGACACGACCCGTTCGAAGAAGGGCACGCCCAGCAGCGTGGGTTCGCCGCCCTGCCATGCGAATGACACGACGGATTGGTGCTGATGGGCCTCGATGTGCTGCTGGATGAACGTCTCCAGCACGGCATCCTTCATCGCCCAGTCCGACGTGCCCGGGTACAGCTTTTCTTTTTCGAGGTAGAAACAGTAATGGCAGTCGAGGTTGCAGATCGGCCCCGAGGGCTTGGCCATCACGTGGAACGGGCCGGAGGCGATCGTCATCCCCGCCGCAGCGGAAACAGATCCGAGTCCGTCCGTCCGGTCCGCATGATTTCTTCGATCCGCGCCACGGTGGCGGGCTCGCTGGCCGCGACGTCTGTCGTTTCGCCGATGTCGGTGGCCAGGTCGTACAACTCGAGTGCGTCGCTGTTGGCCGGGCGGATACCCTTCCAGTCGCCGAGCCGAACGACTTGCTGATTCGAGAATTCCCAGTACAGGTATTCGTGGCGGCGTTGTTCTGCGGACCGTCCGAGCAGGGTCGGCAGGAGTGAGAGCCCATCGAGCCCGCTCGGCGTCTCGGCGCCGGCGATGTCGGCGAATGTCGGCAGGAAATCCCAGAATGCGCACGGCAAGTCAGAGGTGCTGCCCGCGGCAATGCGACCGGGCCATCGCGCGATCAGGGGAACCCTGATGCCGCCCTCGTAGACCTGGGCCTTGCGCCCTCGGAGCGGGCCCCGGCTCTCGAAGAAATCCGGATCGGTGCCGCCCACCCAACTCGGTCCGTTATCGCTGGTAAAGAAGACGGCCGTGTCTTCGTCGAGCCCCAGGTCGGAGACCAGCGTCAGGATCCGTCCGATGTCCCGATCCATGCGGCTGATCATCGCCGCGTAGGCGGCGTGGGGTGTGCGATGCGGCAGGTAACTGCTGCCCATGCCGGGTCTGCTCAGGTACGGCGTTTCCGGGAATGCTCCCTCGTATTCTGCAAGCGAGTCTTCCGGCACCTGCAGCGCGACGTGAGGAATGGTGAACGGCAGGTACAGGAAGAACGGTTCGTTGCGGTGCTGCTGAATGAACCCGAGCGCCTCATTCACAATCAGGTCGTGGGAGTACTCGTGGCCGGAGTACTTTGCGTACGCCGACGGATCGTTTGGATCGGCGTCAGCAGGAAACTGCTGGTGCGCCTTGAAGAACTCGTTCTTCAGCACCACCTTCTGATCGTTGCGCCACAGCCACGGCGGATAGAAGTTGTGAGCGATGCGCTGGCAGAGGTAACCGAAGAAGTCGTCAAATCCCTGCTGGCCCGGCGCGCCCTCGGAAGCCGGACCGCCCAGGCCCCACTTGCCCATGGCGGCGGTGCGATATCCGGCCTTCTGCATCACCGTGCCGATCGTCGTCGTGCCCGCGAGCAGCGGACGCTGGCCCTCCAGTGACAGGTCATTCCAGACGTCCCCGCGGAAGCCCATCTCGTCGTTATTCCGGATGTAGGCATGTCCGGTATGAAGGCCCGTCAGCAGGACGCAGCGCGATGGCGCACAGACCGGACTTCCGGCGTAGTGCTGCGTGAACCTGATGCCCTCCTCCGCCATCTTGTCGAGGTGCGGCGTCCGGATCTTCGTCTGGCCGTACGAACCCAGTTCGCCGTAGCCCAGGTCGTCGGCCATGATCATGATGATGTTGGGCCTGGAGCGCCGGCCCTGGC
>JAHEFO010000221.1 GCA_024640135.1 Acidobacteriota bacterium | reverse complement strand
TTCGTGCCGGCATTTCTTGATCACAACGACCACATCCATCGCCATGCAGGCAATGAAGCTGTACGCCAGGGCCTGCATCGGCGAGGGCACATCGGGGTCGCCACTGTCGAGTCGAATCCTTGGCGAGCCGGCGCTACTCGCGAAGACAAAGTCACCGTGCCAATCAAGAGACAAAGATGAAGAAGCCATCTGATGATTGTACCTTCAATCGCGCGGCGGCCGGGGCCATGCCTCCAGTCAACTCGACAACCACGCCGGCCCCGCGGATCCGGCAAAGTGTCGTGTTGGTGGAGTCCATCGGGTGACTATAATCGGAACATGCGAACGCTGGGATTGCTTCTTTGTACGCTCTGTGTGACAACGGCCGCGACGCAGCAGGGAGATCCGATGGTCGAACGGGCCAAGCGCCTTCTGCGTGATTCGCCGGTGTTTGATGGACACAACGACTACCCATGGCAGGTGCGGGAACTGGCGAAGGGTGACCTCGGGCTGCTGGACCTGAGCCAGCCACAGGAATCGATCCACACGGATTTCGCCCGCCTCGATCGCGGCGGTGTCGGCGCGCAGTTCTGGTCGGTCTATGTCCCGGCGACCCTGCAAGGGGAGACGGCAGTCACCGCCACGCTTGAACAGATCGACATCGTGCACCGGATGCTCGCCCGTTATCCCGACCGCCTCCAGTTGGCGCTGACGGCGTCCGACGTCGAGCGGATCCAGAAGGCCGGAAAGGTGGCATCGCTCATCGGCATGGAGGGCGGCCACTCGATCGACTCGTCGCTCGGTGCCCTGCGCATGATGTACCGCCTGGGCGCCCGGTACATGACACTGACGCATGGCCTCAACACACCGTGGGCTGATTCGTCAACGGACACGCCCGTTCACGGCGGTCTCACTCCGTTCGGCGAAGACGTCATCCGGGAGATGAACCGCCTGGGAATGCTGGTGGACCTCAGCCACGTCTCGCCGGATACGATGCTGGACGCCATTCGCGTCTCCGAGGCGCCGGTCATCTTCTCGCACTCGTCGGCCAGAGCCCTCACCAATGTGCCGCGCAACGTGCCCGATGCCGTCCTCGCCCTGATGCCGGACAACGACGGCGTGGTGATGGTGACCTTTGTGCCGGGCTTTGTCTCCCAGGAAGTGGCCGACTACAACGCGCAGGAGAACATTGAGCGCGCCCGGCTGGCCGCCGTGGAGAACAGCACGGCTGAAACCGTCGCCTCGGGTGTGGACAGTTGGCGGACTGCGAACCCCGCGCCGCGCGCGACCATTATCCAGGTGGCAGACCACATCGATCACATTCGCAAGATGGCCGGCATCGACCATGTCGGGCTGGGCGGCGACTTCGACGGTATTACGCAGGTGGTGCTGGGCCTGGAGGACGTGTCGACTTATCCCGACCTGCTGGCCGAGTTGCTGCGCCGCGGCTATTCGGATGAAGACGTCAGAAAGATTGCGGGCAAGAACATCCTGCGGGTGCTCAAGCGCGCGGAGCAGGTGGCTCGCCGATAAGGCCTCGTGCGCTGCCGCTCCAGTGGCCCGGAACACCCGACCCATCGTGATCGTCGCCCTGGGCGACTCGACCACTGCAGGCACGCCGCAGTTCAAGTCGCCACTCGAAGCCCCTCCGAACGGCGCGGGCAACCCGGAAAGTCAGTTTTCACACTGGTTGATGCGGCAGCATCCCGCCTGGACAGTCCTGAACCGCGGCGTCGACGGCGAACGGAGCGATGAGATTGCCGGCCGATTCAATCGCGATGTCCTCGCAGCCAGGCCAGCCGCGGTGATCATCATCGCCGGAGTCAACGATGTGTACCAGGGTCGTCCGGCCTCACATGTGACCACCCAGTTGCGCGCGATGTATGACCGGGCGAGCGCTGCCGGCATCGCGATCGTCGCGGGCACGATCGTGCCGTACGACACGGCCACCGCCGAGCAGAACGACCGCATGCGAACGATCAATGCCTGGATCGCCGCCGAAGCGGTTCGCGATCATCGCATCAGTGCCGTGAATACGCGCGCCGCGGTCGCCGCGCCGGGGCAACCGGATCGTCTCGCCAGTTCCCCCGATGGGCTGCACCCGGACGTATCCGGCTACCGGAGAATGGCGGAGGCGCTGGAACCGCAACTCAGGCGAGTCGTCGATTCACTTCAGTCCAGTTGATCAGATTCCAGAACGCGCCCACATAGTCGGCGCGCCGGTTCTGATACTTCAGGTAATACGCGTGCTCCCAGACGTCGAGACCGAAGATCGGCTTGCGTCCCTCGGCCAGAGGGGTGTCCTGATTGGCGGTGCTATGGACGACGAGTTTTCCATTGTCGTCACTCAGCCACGCCCAACCGCTGCCGAATCGGGATCCGGCCGCCTGAGTAAAGAGGTCCCGAAATGTCTCGAAGCTGCCAAAGGCGCCGGTGATGGCCGCCGCGGCTGCTCCGGTTGGAGGACCTCCCGCGCCGGGTGACATCAGGGTCCAGAACTGCGTGTGGTTGTAGTGGCCGCCGCCGCTGTTCTGTATCGCGGTCCGGATCCCCGCAGGCACGGCGTCCAAGTCTCGCAGCAGCGCCTCGAGTGTCCGGCCCGCCAGCGACGGCTCTTTGGCCACGGCCGCGTTCAGACCGTTGACATACCCCTGATGATGCCGGTCGTGGTGGATCGTCATCGTCTGGCCATCGATATGCGGTTCGAGCGCCGTCGGCGGATAGGGCAACGCGGGCAGGCTAAACGGGCCCGACGCCGCCTGAGCCTCTGCCGCCACCGGCATCCTTGGCGCCACGGCCACCGCGAACGCCACACCGCTGGCCGTCGTGAGAAGCTCTCGTCGAGTTAGGGACATCGGTCTACTCTAGACCCTGGCGCCTGAAGGCTCAAGTAGAATGCCAGTGTGCCTGTCAACTGCGTTGGACCCCTCGTCTCCAGGCTCAGAAGGGCAGAATGACTCTCGTGCACGACACGCAGTTTCGAAAGATCTTCCTCGTCCTGCTGGTGGCGGGTCTCACGCTGGTTCTTCTCTGGCTGCTGCGTGAATTCGCGCTCACCATTGTGGTGGCGGCGCTGCTCGCCGGGTTGACGAGTCCGCTCTATCGCCGGCTGGCGGCCCGCATGGGTGGCCGGGCGCGGTTGGCAGCGCTCCTGACCGTCCTGCTGACGCTGGTGGTCATCATCGGCCCGCTGCTGGCGCTTGGCGGTCTCGTGGTCAGCCAGGCGGCCTCAATCACCCGGGAGGTTCGGCCCGTCGTCTCGGAGGCCATCAACTCACCGACTTACCTGGATGAGCAATTGCGACTGCTGCCGGGATACGACCGCCTGGAACCGTATCGGGATGAACTTCTCATCAGGGCAGGCGACATCGTGAATTCGACCGGCCGCTTCCTGATGAACTCGCTGTCGGATACCACGCTCAGCACTGTCGCCTTCATCTTTCATTTCTTCATCGCGCTCTACACGATGTTCTTCTTCCTGATCGACGGCCCGGGCATGCTGACAGCGGTGCTGGACCATCTGCCCCTCTACAGCGATGAGAAGGAGTTGTTCAAGGACCGCTTCTTGTCCATTACGAGGGCCACCATCAAAGGCACGGTGGTGATTGGCGTCATTCAGGGCGCAATGGCCGGGCTGGCCTTCGCTGTTGCGGGGATTTCGAACGCCACCTTCTGGGCGGTGCTCATGATCGTGCTGTCGATCCTCCCGCTGATTGGCAGCGCGTTGATCTGGGTGCCTGCGTGCTTGATCCTCTTTGCCTCCGGCGCAGTCACAAAGGCGATCGTGCTGGGGCTGTTCTGTGCCCTGGTCGTCGGCTCGGTGGACAACGTCCTGCGTCCCTGGCTGGTGGGACGGGATACGAAAATGCACGACCTCGTGATTCTCTTCTCAACCCTTGGCGGCATCCTGGTGATCGGACCGCTGGGCTTCATGATTGGGCCGGTGCTGGCCGGCCTGTTTGTGACGTCGTGGCAGATTTTCGGAATCGCCTATCGCGCCCAGCTTGCCGACGGCACGCCCCACGTCGTGATCTCTGGAGACGATGAACGGGCGTGATTTCCACTCCCGTGGAAATCACGCCCGTCCCCGTCAGCCGCAGGTATAGGCGCGCGCCTGCGGATTGAGTGCAGTGGCCGGGGCCGGCCACACGTTGTCGTTCGGGTCGCGGTCGGGGAAACGACACATCGGATCAAGCGTGATGCCTTCGATCTTCCGGCCGCCGAAGTCCAGAACCGCGTCGAACGTCCGGTTGCCGCCGAACCACACATCCACCGGCCAGGTGACCACCGCCGTGTCCGGCCCAACCATCTTCGCGTTCGCCATCGGCTTGAGCGCGGCTCCCTCCGGGGCAAACTGCACTTTGAGCACGACGGGCGATGGCATCTGCCCGTCCTGCCGCACCGTGACGGTCGTTCTGGATCCGATCGTCGACACGTTGGCGATACGGCCGTCCACAGACTCGGTCGTCCACAACCAGTAGTACCAGAACCAGTCGAGATCCTGTTTCAGCGTCGTGTCCATGAAGAACACAAAATCCCATGGCGACGGGTGCTTGAAGCTCCAGACCTTGGTGTATTCGCTGATCGCGTGCTGCACGGCCTCGTCACCGACGATCCCGCCGAGCATGGACAGCATCAGGGGCGTCTTGGAGTACGTCTGATACCCGTAACCCGAACCGGCGTAGTTTGCGCTCCACATCATCGCCGCCTCGTCTTCGCTGCCGCTCATTCGACCGTAACTCTGTCCTGGTCCGTCGAGATTCGGTGGCACGCCGCGGCGATCGGCGCCGGACAGGATGTTCATGTACTGGTTGAAGCCCTCGTCCATCCATCCGTATCGCGTCTCGTTCGTGCCAACCATCATCGGCCACCACTGGTGCCCGGTTTCATGATCGGCCGCGCCTTGATTCGAATTGATGACCATCGGATACTCCATTCCCGCGCTGGGTCCGTCCTGCAGCGTCAACTGCGGGAATGGATACGGGGCCCACAACTTCGAGTAGAACTCGAGCGCGTGCCTGGTCAACTGGCCGGCGTTGGCGAACGCCGACGCGCGCTCGGGCAGGAACACCATGTGAATGGGGACCGGGCCCTTGCCGGGAATAGTGGCGCGAGTGGCCTGCCACACGAACTTCCTTGCCGTGGCCCACGCGAAATCGTTGACCTTGTCAGCCGCGAAATGCCAGACGAGGCGATCGCCGGCTGCCGTCGCCTGGCCCGGGCCGATCTCCTCCGGTCCGACGATCGTCACAATGGCGTCGGAGTCGAGGACCGTGGCCAGTCTCTGCCGCGCCGTGGCGGTCAGGACCTGCTCGGGATTCTGCAACACGCCTGTGCCGCTGACAATCCAGCCGGCGGGCACATCGATCTTCACGTCGAACCTGCCGAAGTTGTTGTAGAACTCGGCCGGCCCGAGGTACACGCTGGTGTCCCACCCGTTCATGTCGTCGTACTTCGCCAGGCGCGGGTACCACTGCGTCGGCTGGAACAACGTGTCGTCCCAGCGCTGGGTCATGCGATGGCCGCGGCCGTCAGGACCGCCCGGCAACTTGGTGTGCCACGCGATCTCCAGGGTCGCCGTGGACTTCGCCGCGATCGGGGCCGACAGTGAAATGCGGGCCGACGTCTGGTCCAATCCCGACACCCGCAAGGGCATCTGGCCGCCGGCAGCGCCAGCGCCGCCGCCGCGGCGGCCGCCCGCCGCCGGGGCCGGCGGATTCAGATCCGCGACCTCGCCGTTGACCACGATTCTCGTGACAACCATACCGTCGGTATTTTCTGCGGGCACGGACGACCCACGCGGCACCAGTCCACGGAAGATGTTGTGGTCGAGCCGAAGCACAAGCTGGGTCAACGCTTCGCTGCTGTTGTTGTGAATCAGGATGGTCTCAGTGCCCGTGATCGTCTGCGTCGCGGGATCAAGACGAGCCTGAATGGTGAAGTCCGTCTCCAACTGCCAGTAGTCCGGCCCCGGACGGCCGGTCAGATTGCGGGTACCCGCGTCAATGGCGCGGCGGATGGCGTTGGTCAGCGGGACGTCCCGGCGGATGGCACGCGGATGAGCATTTTGGAGCTGCTCGACCGCCGCGGCAGCGGATCTCTGAGCCACCACGGGTGCCGACTGTGCCACCAACAAACCGGCCATGAGTGCTGTAAGAAGGATGCGAAGAGTCATACGGGAATAGTAGCAGCCCCAGCGTTCCAGCGAAGGGGTCAATGGACCCGGAGATTGGCACCGCCTTCGCGGTCTTCCAGGCGCCGGAAATCAGGACTGGCCTTAGACTGGTCCGATGAAACTCTCGTCACTCGCCATGATTATCGCGACGACTCTTGCGACCGGGTGTGGCGGCAAGGCCGAGACCCCCATGACCCACATTCCTGCAGACCCGTCGTCCTACGCCAACGTCAGTTCGTTCGTCACGAAACACTTGGTACTGGACCTGACCGCCGACTTCGAACAGCGGACGCTGGCGGGAACCGTGGAGTTACAGCTGGAACGGCGAGATCCCGCGGCCACGGAACTGGTGCTCGACACACGGGATCTCACGATTCTGAATGCCGAGGCCGCGGTCGGCACGGGGGCGTTTGTCGCGACCGCATTCGCACTCGACACGGCGACACCGGCATTCGGAAGCGCGCTGCGCATCACGATGCCGCCAGGCGCCGACCGCGCTCGCGTCACGTACGCATCGTCTCCCGATGCGCGGGGACTGCAATGGCTCACACCGGCGCAGACCGCCGGACTCAAGCAGCCGTTCCTGTTCACGCAGGCCCAGGCGATCCAGGCACGGTCGTTTATTCCGCTGCAGGACCTGCCTGGCGTGCGCGTGACCTATGACGCAACGATTCGGACTCCCCGGGAACTGGTCGCCGTCATGGCCGCCGAGATGACCCCGGGCGAAACCGGCAGCGGCGTCTTCACGTTCAGGATGCCGCAGCCGATTCCCTCGTACCTCATCGCCCTGGCCGTCGGCGACC
>JAHEFO010000220.1 GCA_024640135.1 Acidobacteriota bacterium | reverse complement strand
TTGGACCGGCCTCGGCGCGGCCGTCGTCGTCGCGGCACTGCTGAGCGTGCCTGTCGCCGTGCCGTACGCGACGATGCGGGATGAGGCGGGATTTCGCGCGGCGCTGGATCTCGACGAGGCAGCCGGCTATTCAGCCGACCAGAGGACGTACATGCGAGGACACTCCGGCGTGTTCACGCAGATGGTGCCGGGATCGTGGCGACAGGCACTGGACACCTACGTGGGGCGCACTGGTGAGGTGTTGTTTCCCGGACTGGTGATCGCGGGGTTGGCACTGGTGGGCCTCGGTGCGGCGCCTCGATTCCAGGGGAGCCGGCGGATCTTCTTCTTCTATGTCGGATTGACGACGCTCTCGGTATGGGCGTCGCTCGGGCCGCGCGCCGGATTGTACGTCTGGCTGGCCGATGTCATTCCGTTCATGTCGTTTCTCCGCGCACCGGCGCGCTTCGGCGTGCTGGCACTGATGGGGCTGGCGGTCCTTGCCGGGTGGGGAGCCGCCGCCCTTGGTGCGAAGCAGCGACGACTGCGATGGCTCGCGCCGGCGCTTCTCGTGCTCACAGTCGTCGAGCTGCACGTGGTGTGGCCGTTGCGTCCAGTGCCCCCGGTACCGGAGGCATACCGTGTGCTTGCCGGGTTGCCACGAGCAGGCACACTCGTGCTGCAGTTTCCGTATCGGCCGGGTGAGTGGTTTCCGCACGCCGACTACATGTTCTGGTCGATGTATCACTGGCAGCCCATGGTCAATGGCTACAGCGACTTCATTCCTCCTGACATCCGAGCGCTGGCCGTGCCGATCAACGGGTTTCCGAATGCCGAGTCATTCGGGCTGCTGCGCGATCGGGACGTACGCTACGTCGTCGTGGACTGGCGGACGTATGACGAGAGTGCGACAGCGGTCATGCGCGCCCGGTTTCCTCCGTACGCGCAGTATCTTCGGGCCCTGGTCACGACGGATCAGGTGTCACTCTATGAAGTGATTGGCTGGCCGGAGGCAGGCACGCCGTGACTGCGGGTCAGGTAGACCGCGGCTCCCGACAGGGAAAAGATCATCATCAACGCCGCACCCAGGAATGACAAGGCCAGCGCCGACTCCAGGGGCAGTCCCAGCTGAGCAAAGTAGAAGCTGAACGTCGCTTCCCTCACGCCGAACCCGTTCACGGACACTGGCGCCATCTGCACGACGAACGACAGCGGGACCAGAACTGCAAGGTGTGCCATCGGCAGCGGCACGTGAATGGCTCGCGCGATCGCGGCGTAGAATCCCACCAGAATAGCCTGCACGACCACGCCTCCGGCAAAGCCGAGCGCCAAGGCCGTCGGGACCTCGCGAAATCGCGCCAGGGCCGTCACCAACCGGTTGATGCGTTCTTCCACCCATTCCTGATGGAGGGCCTTGAGCGGCGTCAAGATCCGTCCGACGCTGCCCGGCATCATCAGGACCGTGGCTCCTGACAGCAGCCCGCCCGCGAGCACGAGCCACAGCAAACCGGGCCCGAGACCGCCAACCACCGGGCTCGAGCGGGCCGCCAGCGAGGCTCCCATCGCCGCCACGAACACGAGCCCGAGTAGTCCGATGCCGCGATCCACCAGGACTATCGTGGTGGCCAGCGTCTTGGACCCCGCCGCGGGGGCGGTGTCCCTGATTCGCACGACGTCGCCGCCGATATTGGAGGGGAGGAAGTTATTGAAGAAGGTCGCCACGAGGTACGACTGCAGCAATTCCATCACCGCCGCCGCCACGTGCTGGGCTCGCAGCAGGACTCCCCATCGCCAGGCGCTCACCAGCACCATCGCGAAGTAGAGGCCCAGAGCGCCGATGAGCCATGGGATCGACGCGGTTCGTGCCGTGACCCACAGGCGGGAAAGATCCACCCTGGAGAGGAGGATGTACAGCAGGCCCGCTGAGACGACGATCTTGACCAGCCAGAAGATGATCTGCCGGCCGCCGCGGGGTCGCCCGGCGGCGTTGTCGTCGGGATTGCGATCAGGGGGAGCAGTCGTCATCAGGTCGATTCCAGCCCTCCGGGGCCGGCGGCGCAGTGTAACACGCTGTACAATCGGGGGAGCCCAACGCCCACGCGATCGGGCCATGACGGCATGCACATCCTGATGATCGCGCCGGAGCCGTTCTTCGAGCCCCGGGGAACACCATTTTCCGAGCTGCACCGCATCCGAGCGCTGATATCGCTTGGACACACGGTGGACCTGGTCACGTACCCGTTCGGCAGCGATGTCGAAATGCCCGGGCTCCGCATCCGGCGGTGCCTGCGGCCGCCCTTCGTTTCACGGGTCCGGATCGGGCCGTCGTGGGCGAAGGTCCCGCTTGACGCGCTGTTGTCGCTCTCCGCCTTGCGGCTGGCGCTGACCCGGAAGTACGACGCGATTCATTCCCATGAAGAGGGCGGCGCGATCGGCATCGTGCTGGCTGCGTTGCTGCGAAAGCCGCACTTGTACGACATGCACTCCAGTCTGCCTCAGCAGATTACGAATTTCGGGTATGGCCGGGCGAAGGGGCTCGCCGCGCTGTTCGGGTGGATTGAACGGCTCATGATCAAGCGTTCGCGGGTGGTGATCGTGATCTGCGAGGATCTCGAAGACACTGTCAAGGCGATGAACCTGCCCGTGCCGACAGTGCTGATCGAGAACGCGGCCGGTTCGGGTGCCGCGCCTTCGGCCGGTAGCGGCCAGGCCGTGCGGCAGGCGTTGGGGATCAGCGAAACGACACCAGTCGTGCTCTACACCGGGACCTTTGAGGCCTATCAGGGGTTGGATCTGCTGTTCGACGCCATGAGAGTCGTGGCGGCGGCGAAGCCTGATGCGCGACTGGTCATGGTCGGCGGGGAACCCGCGCAGGTTCAGGCGGCGCGCAAGGCTGTGGAGGATCGCGGCCTCACGTCAACGGTGGCGTTTACGGGGCAGCGTCCCGCCGACGAGGTGCCGGCCTACCTCGACGCGGCGACGGCGCTCGTGTCTCCGCGCGCGAGCGGAACCAATACGCCTCTGAAGATCTATCAGTACCTGCGATCCGGGCGCCCAATCGTCGCGACGCGATTGCGGACACACACGCAGGTGCTCAACGACGATGTGGCGATTCTGACGCCGGCAACGCCGGAGGGATTGGCAGAGGGATTGCTCAGGGCTCTCAGCGATCCCGAGACCGCGGCAATTGGCGAACGCGCGCGGGTGCTGGCCGACACGAAATACAGCGAACAGGCATTTGTGGAAAAGACGCGCCGGGCGTACGAGGTGCTGTTTCAGTGAATCGTCAGCACTACAGCTACACGCACTATGCCAGCAAGGACGTGGCCGCCGGGTTCGACAACCTGCGCTTCAGCGGCCCGATCGGCCAGTACCTGCTCCAGGAGCAGGAAGCGCTCTTGATGTCGGCGTTCGAGCCTCTGGGAAGCGGGCAGGCGGAGCACCGGCTGACCGGATGTTCGCTGCTCGATGTGGGGACGGGCACGGGGCGTGCGGCAATCGGGCTGGCTCGCGCTGGTGCGAGTATGGTGGCCGTGGATGCGTCGAGCGAGATGCTGGAGGTGGCGCGCGAGCGCGCCGAAGCTGCGGAGGTGGCCGTGACCTTCGACGTCGGTGATGCGCATGCGCTCCCATTTCCCGCGGAGCACTTTGACGGTGCCGTGTCCCTGCGGGTACTGATGCACACGCCTGACTGGTCGCGATGTGTGGGTGAACTCTGCCGGGTCACACGTCATCGGGTGGTGGTGGACTTTCCGTCGCTGTCGAGTGTGGCAGCGCTCGAGAGTGGTGTCAGACACCTGAGACGGGCGCTGGGTCACCAGGTCGAATCGTATCGGGTGATGCCGGAACGGAGCGTGATTGCCGCGTTCGAGGCGCATGGATTCCGCGTGGTGCAAATCCACCGCCAGTTTGTCCTGCCAATCGCGTTGCACAAGGCGATTGGCTCGTTGACGCTGACCCGCGCGGCGGAGCGGGCACTGGCTGCTGTTGGCCTGTTGTGGCTGGCGGGGTCGCCCGTCACCATGGTGGCGGAACGGTGAAAGTCCTTGTCACTGGCGCAACAGGGTTCACCGGGGGACACCTGGCGCGCCGATTGGTCGCGTCTGGAGACACGGTGCGTGCGCTGGTCCGGGGTCCGGACCAGGCCAGCGGGCTGCGTGAGGCCGGGGTCGAGGTGGTCAGGGGCGACCTGACCGAGGTGGAGAGCCTGCGCCGCGCGTGTGACGGTGTCGAGGTGGTCTACAACATCGGGGCGCTCTATCGGACCGCCGGCCTCCCGGCGTCAGCGTATTTTGCCGTGAACGCCAAGGGCGTGGAGTCGGTGGTGCGGGCGGCGGCGCATGCCGGCGCACGACGGGTCGTGCATTGCAGTACGGTCGGCGTCCATGGCGATGTGGAGCACCCGCCCGCCAGCGAAGATGCGCCACTGCGCCCTGGCGATGTCTACCAGGAGACCAAGGTCGAAGGGGAGCGGTTGGCGGTGGCCGCCGCGGGGGAGTCTGGGATTGAGCTGGTCGTGGCCCGGCCGACGGGAATCTACGGGCCTGGGGATCGGCGGCTCTTGAAGTTGTTCGGGGGCGTGGCGCGCCGCCGATTCGTTCTGCTCGGTGACGGAGCGGTGTTCTATCACCTGACCTACGTGGACGACTTGTGCGACGGGTTTCGCCTGTGTGCGACGGTGCCGGCGGCCGCGGGCCGGACGTATATTCTCGCCGGTGGAGAGGTCACGACACTGAAGGCCCTGGTTGAAATCACCGCGGAGGTGGCGGGCGTCGCGCCGCCGCGCGTCCGGCTGCCGGTGTGGCCGGTCTGGCTGGCCGGCGCGATCTGCGAGGCGGCCTGCGCGCCCTTTGGGATTGCGCCGCCGCTCTACCGCCGCCGTGTAGACTTCTTCACGAAGAGCCGGGCTTTTGATATCTCCCGCGCGCGGGCGGAGCTGGGATTTGCCCCAGCGGTTGGCCTGCGCGAGGGGATAGGGCGCACACTGGAGTGGTACCGTGACCAGCACTGGATCTGATCGGGACATCCCTCGCGCGCAGGACCAGTTGTTCCGCGCACCGGGGGGAGCGCGCGCCAAGTACAGCGCCCTCATCGTGGGGAAGCCGGGCTGGGCCGCCCTCATCAAGTACGAGCTGGTGGTGATGGCGACGCAGTGGGTGCCGGGCGCGCTCGGCCTGGCGCTGCGGCAGGCCGCCTATCCGCTGCTGCTTGGTAGTTGCGGCCGCAACGTGGTGTTCGGACGCGATGTGGTGTTGCGGCATCCGCACAAGATTCATATCGGCAGCAACGTGGTGATTGATGATCACTGCCTGCTCGACGCAAAGGGCGACGCCAATCGGGGCATTCGGATCGGTGATGGCGTGTTTATCGGGCGAAACAGCATCCTCTCGTGCAAGAACGGCGACATCACGCTGGAGGATGGCGTCAACATCGGATTTAACTGCGAAGTCTTTTCGGCCGGCGCCGTGACGGTGGGCGCCAACACGTTGATGGCGGCGTATGGCTATCTGATCGGCGGCGACCACGATTTCAGTGACCCTTCAGTGGCGGTGAACGCGCAGGTCCGCAAGAGCGCAGGGATTGGCGTGGGCCAGGGAGTATGGCTCGGAGCCGGCGCCAAGGTGCTGGACGGCGTGACGATCGGCGATCGGGCCATCGTCGGCGCGGGTGCCGTCGTGCGGACCGCGGTCCCGGCCGGCGCGCGAGCCGTCGGTGTGCCGGCGCGCGTGCTCAGTGGAACAGGGGATTAGGCCGGATGGCGCGTGTGGCGGTGGTCACGTCGTCGCCTCCTCTCGTTGAAGGAGGCCACCTGGTGATCGCGCGTGCGCTGGTTCACGCCATCCAGGAAGCGGGGCACGAGGCCGGGCTGATCACCACGCCGTCGAACCCGTTCGGGCGTCAGGGCGCGGAATACCTCGCCACGTGGCTGACCGACGTGTCCGAGAGCGGCGGCAAGAAGGTGGATCACGTCGTCTCCCTGCGGTATCCGTCGTATGCCGTCCGGCACCCCTCACACGTGTGTTGGCTCAATCACACCATGCGCGAGTACTACGACCTGTGGGAGGAGTTCGCCGGTCGGTTGTCGCCGCAGGGACGCATCAAAGAGCGCCTGCGGCGGCGGCTGATTCACGCGGCCGATACCTGGTGCTTCAAGCGCCACCTCAAGGCGTTGTATGCGCAATCGGAGACGGTGCAGGGACGGCTGCGGCGGTGGAACGACGTGGCGTCGGACGTGCTGTATCCCCCGGCGCCCCCGCGCGCGTATCGGTGCGACGAGTATGGTGACTTCATATTCGTTGTTTCCAGGCTCGAGCCGCTGAAGCGGATCGACCTGATTCTTCAGGCGCTGGCGACGCCCGCGGCTCGCGACGTCAGGTGCGTGATTGCCGGCACTGGCGAAGCGGAGACGCTGCTGCAGGCCGAGGCCGCGCGGCTCGGTCTGGGCGATCGGGTGTCCTTTGTTGGTCGAATCTCAGACGATCAGCTCATTACGTACCTCGCCCGATGCCGGGCGGTCTGCTTTGTTCCGAAGCGGGAAGACTATGGATTCGTGACGGTTGAGGCGTTCTCTGCGTCCAAGGCCGTCGTGACGGTGACCGACAGCGGCGGGCCGGCGGAACTCGTGGTCGACGGCGTCAGCGGCTACGTGACCGAACCTGGCCAGGCGTCGCTGGGAGACGCCCTGGCGAACCTGGCAGCGGACCCGTTGCTCGCGGAACGCCTCGGCGCCCAGGGCAAGGTGACGGCCGAACGCTTGACATGGGCCGGTGTGGTCGACACGCTCGTGGATCAGCATTTGCGGAAGTAGTCAACGATGTCCTACCGAACGCCCCTCGAACACCGCATCGCCAAGAAGACGACACAGGCGATCCTCGAGCACAACCTGGTCGAGGATGGTGACCGGATCATGGTGGGGCTTTCCGGCGGCAAGGACAGCTGGGCCCTGATTCAAATCCTCGACGTGCTGCGCCGGCGGGCGCCGATTTCGTTTTCCATCTGCGCGGTC
>JAHEFO010000219.1 GCA_024640135.1 Acidobacteriota bacterium | reverse complement strand
GAATTCCTCCTCCCGGCTCCAGACCACGCGTACCGGCACGCCGGCCGTCCAGGCCAGGCGCGCAGCCTCCAGGCCCTGTTGTGACGCGCTCTTGCCGCCGAAACCGCCGCCAACGTAGGGCGTGATCACGCGCACCTTGTCAGCCGCGAGACCGAGCGCCGACGCCACCTGCGACTTCAGCGGGAACGGCGTCTGTGTGCCGGCCCAGACGGTGATACGGCCGTTCTCCACGGCGGCCACCGCCGAGTGGGTCTCCATGGGCGCGTGGGCCACGTAGCCCTTTCGGTAGCTCTCGTCGAAGACCTGGGCGGCGAGCTTCTCGCCTTCTGCCACATCGCCGGCCTCGCTCACGCTCCTGCCTCCGTCCGAAGACTTCACGAGATGATCGAAGATCGTGTCCCCGGTGAGGGTCGAGGATGAAGGTGTGAACTGCGCCTTGATCAGGCCCAGCGCGCGGTCCGCTTCGTCCCAGTGGGCGTGCAGCACGGCGACGAGATCCCGATCACGAACGACGCGAATACCAGGAACCCGCTCGGCCGCCGCAGTATCTGCCGACACGAGCGTGGCGCCGTGGGCGGGCGGTCTCAGGATACGGGCGTGCAGGGCGCCCCGGGGAACCACGTCACCGGCGTACTTCGCGCGGCCCGTCACCTTGTCGATGGCATCGCGACGCGGCGCGGTCTTACCGACGATGGTGAATGCCGAGACCGCTTCCAGACTTGGCCGCCCCTCGAGTCGGCGCTCGATGCGCTTGCCCTCAGTCAGTTGCCCGTACGTCGTGCGCTTGCTGGCGTCGGTCCTGTGCACAATCGTGCCGGCATCGACCCTCAGGCTCGTGACCGGCACCGACCACGCTTCTGCCGCCAGTTGGAGCAGGACCGCTTTCGCCTCAGCGGCGGCTGACCGAAGCACGGGGCCGAATCGGCGGATGCTCAGAGACCCGAACGTGCCCATGTCGGTGGGGCACACGTCCGTGTCACCCATCACGATGTCTACCGACGTGAGGGGAACGTCGAGTTCCTCGGCGGCCAGCATCGGCAGGGAGGTCATGGCCCCCTGTCCCAGTTCGACCTTGCCGACCAGGCAGGTCACGCGCCCGTCGGCGCCGATGTGGAGGAATGCATTCACGTCGGTGGGCGCGGCGCCGCCCCGCTGCGCCGAGACGCTCTCGCCGCCCAGGAGCGGGTCGAACACCCACATGACGAGCAGGCCGGTCGCGGTCAGTTTCAGGAATTCGCGGCGATCGATGGTGGCGACAAATCCCCAACCGTCAGGCACTTCGAGGTCGTCATCAAGGTAATTCATCGCACGCCTCCTCTCAGTTCGGCCGCCGCCGTGTCGACGGCCTTCGCAATCCGCACATGGGCGCCACAGCGGCAGGCGTGGCTTTCGAGCTCACGCAGGACCTCAGGCTGGGTAATCCGCGGATTCGCCATGAGCAGGGCATACGCGCTCATGATCATTCCCGGCGTGCAGTAGCCGCACTGCAGCGCGGCGTGCTTGACGAAGGCATCCTGCACCGGGTGCAGGCGATCGCCGCTGGCCAGGCCCTCGATGGTCGTGACGCTCTTGCCGGCGACATCGCCGATTGTCGTCGCGCAGGAACGCACCGCCGTCTTGTCGACGACGACGGTGCAGGAGCCGCAGAGCGACATCCCGCAGCCGAATTTCGTGCCTGTGAGGCCAAGGTCGTCACGCAGGACCCACAAGAGGGGCCGGGTTTCGTCAATCGTGAGTTGCGTGGGGACACCGTTGAGGGTGAAGTCAATCATGCGCATGAAGATCTCCAGCCTGCTTCTGATTGCAATCACGGAGCCAAACGGTCGGGTCACATCTACAGGGGTGCGCGAGGGGTCAAGGCCGCCCGCGTAGAATTCGCCCCCGGCGTACACGCATTTCTCCGCACCGGCACGCGCGCCGGAGGCGGATGTATCCACGGCCTCGGAGGGGAACGATGAGCTGCGCCAACCCCGGCGAGATCAGGATTCGTGCACGAGGTCCGCGGGGGCAGACGCGGGCACTGTCACGTGGCTGCCGGGACGGCCCGATTGAGCGTCACGTGGCCCTCCGTCACCTCGACGTGCACGGTGTCACCTTCCTTGAAGTCGCCTTGAAGGACGCCCAGCGCCAGGGGGTCAACCACCCGTCGCTGGAGCGTCCGCTTCAGAGGCCGCGCGCCATAGACGGGGTCGTAGCCTTCCTCAGCCAGGAGATCCCGGGCGACGTCAGAAATCTCCAAAGTAATCTTTCGCTCTTCCAGTCGCTTGAGCAAGGAGCGCAGCTGGATGTCGATGACCTTGCGGATGTCGGCCTTGCTCAGCGGGTTGAAGAACACGATGTCATCGATGCGGTTGAGGAACTCCGGCCTGAAGTGTCCACGTAGCGCCTCCTCGTCACGAACATTCGAGGTCATGATGACTACGGTGTTCTTGAAGTCCACCGTCCGGCCCTTGCCGTCGGTGAGCCGCCCATCGTCAAGCAGTTGCAGCAGCACGTTGAACACTTCCGGGTGGGCCTTTTCAATTTCGTCGAAGAGCACCACGGCATAGGGGCGTCGCCGCACGGCTTCGGTGAGTTGGCCGGCTTCCTCGTACCCGACATATCCAGGAGGTGCGCCGAGCAACCGAGAGACCGTGTGCTTTTCCTGGTACTCGGACATGTCAATCCGAATCATCGCCTGTTCATCATCGAACAGGAACTCCGCCAGAGCGCGGCCGACCTCGGTCTTGCCGACGCCGGTCGGACCCAGAAACAGGAAGCTGCCGAGTGGCCGGTTGGGGTCCTGCAGTCCGGCGCGGGCCCGCCGCATGGCGTTGGCGACCGCGACCACAGCATGGTCCTGGCCAACCACGCGCTGATGGAGGCGGTCTTCCATGTGGATCAGTTTCTGTACTTCGCCTTCCATCAGCCGACTGACCGGAATGTGTGTCCAGCGGGCAACGACCTCTGCAATATCCTCCTCGTCCACTTGTTCCTTGAGCATCTGTTTGGCATCAGGGGCGGGTTCGGCCTGATCGTGGGCCGTGATTTCGCGCTCCAGTTCAGGGATGCGGCCGTACTGGAGCTCCGACGCGCGAGCGTAGTCACCGGCGCGCTGAGCCTGTTCCGCTTCGAGGCGAAGTTGCTCGAGTTCTTCCTTCTTCGCGCGCACACCCTGGATGGCGTCCTTCTCCTGCTGCCACTGGGCCGACAGACGTGTTCGTTCTTCCTTCAGTCCGCTGAGATCCTTCTCGAGCTTGGCCAGGCGATCCCGTGACGGAGCGTCCGATTCCTTGCGCAGCGCCTCGCGCTCGATCTCGAGTTGCATGACACGCCGCTCGAGTTCGTCGAGTGCGGCGGGCATCGAGTCGATCTCCATGCGCAGCCGTGAGGCCGCCTCGTCGATCAGGTCGATGGCCTTGTCCGGCAGGAACCGGTCTGGAATATACCGATGCGAGAGGACGGCGGCCGCCACGAGGGCCGAGTCCTTGAATTGCACGCCATGGTGAATCTCGTACCGCTCGCGCAGGCCACGAAGGATGCTGATGGTGTCCTCGACTGAGGGCTGATCGATCATGACCGGCTGGAACCGGCGCTCCAGTGCGGCATCCTTTTCGATGTACTTGCGATATTCATCGAGGGTGGTGGCGCCAATGGTGTGCAACTCACCTCTGGCGAGCATTGGCTTCAGCATGTTGGAGGCGTCGATCGAGCCCTCCGCCGCGCCTGCGCCGACCACCGTGTGGAGTTCATCGATGAAGAGGACAATCTGGCCCTGCGAGTCCGCAATCTCCTTGAGCACCGCCTTCAGGCGCTCTTCGAACTCGCCGCGAAACTTCGCGCCGGCGACTAGTGAGCCCATGTCGAGCGCGAAAATAACGCGGTCGCGCAGGCCCTCGGGCACATCACCGCGGACAATGCGCTGCGCGAGGCCTTCGACGACGGCCGTCTTGCCGACGCCCGGTTCGCCGATCAGCACCGGATTGTTCTTCGTGCGCCGCGACAGGACCTGAATCACCCGGCGAATCTCCTCATCACGCCCGATGACGGGATCCAACTTGCCCTTGCGCGCGGCCTCTGTCAGGTCGCGGCCGTACCGTTCCAGCGCCTGGTATTTGCCCTCAGGATTCTGATCCGTCACCCTTTGAGAGCCGCGGATCTGGGTAAGGGCCAGGAGGACGGCGTCCTTGTTTATGCCGTGCTGCTGGAGCAAGCGCGTCGAGGCCGACTTTCCGCCCTCGCTCGCGAGCGCCACGAACAGATGCTCTGTGCTGATGTACTCGTCCGTGAGGCGCTCGGCCTCCTGCTCGGCTGCGGCGGTAATCTTGCGGAGACGGGACGACAGCCCGGGCTGCGCGCCGCCCTGCACGCGGGGCAGTGACTGCAGGAGTGCCTGAGCGCCGGCCACGATGCTGGCCGTGTCCAGCTGCATCTTGCCGAGAATGGCCGGCACGATGCCATCACTCTGGGTCACCAGCGCGACCAGGAGGTGTTCGGGCAACAGTTCCGGATGACCGGCCCGTTCGGCGAGTTGTTGCGCCGCCAGGACCGCCTCCTGCGCTTTTTCTGTGTAACGAGAGAGGTTCATGACGTCCCTGCCAGTTTCTCGAGCGCTCGATAGTGCTCTCTTGCTTCCGGCGACAGCTCCGCCGGAATCTTCAGATCCACCGCGACGAACAAGTCGCCACGGGTGGTGCGATCCTTCACGTCCGGCATGCCGTGTCCGCGGAGCCGGAACGTGCGTCCCGCCGGCGTGAGTTCAGGCACGCGCAGCTTCAGGGATGAACCGGACAGCGTGGGCACGGCCACGTCACCCCCGAGCACCGCGGTCGTCACGGGCACCGATAGTCTGGTGTGCAGGTCCTGACCACGACGCTCAAAGGTCTTGTGAGGCAACTGTCGTACCACGAGGTACAGGTCGCCTGGTGGCATCTCCGCTCTTCCGGGTTCCCCTTCGCCGCGGACTTTCACGCGCGAGCCTTCCTTGACTCCAGCGGGAATTCTCACTTCGACCTTGTGGGCCCGCCCGTCCCGCTCGACGGAAAGCAATCGGCTGGTCCCGGTGAAGATCTCCTCCAGCGTCAGGCTCAGCGCCTGTTCCGCGTCGCGTCCCCGCTGGGGACGGTGAGGCCGGGCTCCGCGGGGAGCAGGCCCGCCGCCACCGAAGAATGTCGCAAAGAAATCTGAAAAATCTCCGCCTCCTCCGAACAGGTCGGACATCTCGTCGGGCGTGACCGTGCGTGTTCTCCGGCGGGCATGCTGGGAGGAGGCCTGCGGGGCTCCGGCCTGCTCGTACTGCCGCCAGTTCGCACCGAGCTCGTCGTACTTCCGGCGGGACTCAGCGTGTCCCAGTACCTCGTTCGCCTCGTTGAGTTCTTTGAACTTGGCCTCGGCCGCCTTGTCCCCTGGGTTGAGGTCAGGGTGATACTGCCGCGCCAGTTTACGGAACGCCTTCTTGATCTCGGCCTCGGACGCTGACTTCTTGACGCCGAGGGTGGCGTAGTAGTCCTTGAACTCCACTGGCATCACCCCTTACTCCCCGATGTTACACTGGCGAAGTCTGTGCCGTTCGATGTCGTTTCTGCCGACCTCCTGACCATCGGCTTGCTCGTCCTTCTTGAGGGGCTGCTGTCGGCTGACAACGCGCTGGTGCTGGCGATTCTGGTGCTCGGCCTGCCGCGCGATCACCAGCGGAAAGCTCTGCGGTACGGCATCCTCGGCGCCTTCTTCTTCCGCGTTGTCGCCATCGTCTTCGCAAGCCAGATGATGGGGTTTGCGTGGGTCAAGCTCGTCGGCGGCGGGTATCTGATGTGGCTGTCGTACTCCCACTTCTTCCGCCATGAAGAGGGGGCCGGCCGAGGCGCGGTCAAACCGGCCAGTGCATGGCCCGGCCTCTCCGTGTTCTGGACCACGGTCATCAAGGTTGAGCTGACCGACATCGTGTTCGCCGTGGATTCCATTCTGGTCGCCGTGGCGATGTCACCAAAGCTCTGGGTAGTGGTCTCCGGCGGCCTGCTGGGCATCATCGCCATGCGATTGGTAATCGGGCAATTACTGCTCCTGGTGCAGCGGTACCCTGCCCTGGTGGATGGGGCGTTTGTGGTCATCGCCTGGGTCGCGCTGAAGCTGTTTCTGGAGTACGCGAATCAGGTGGGGTGGATCGGATTCCATATTCCGAAGGAAATCTCACTCGGACTGATCGTCGTGATTATCGCGGTGGCGTATCTGATCGCCCGCCGGCGGGGGCCGACGCCGGTGGATGATCGGGCGGCGCGGGTGATCAACGACGCCGACTGAGGTCAGCGCGCGATGTCCTTCACCGACGGGAAGCCAGGCAGGCCGGTCGCCTCGCGCACCCCACGGAGGATGGCGTCGCTCACCGCCTCGGCTGCGAGCGTTCCGATGCGACTGACATTCGGCTCTTCGGCGAGTTCGCCCGTGGCGAGCACGAACAGCGTGTCGCCATCGCCTGGCGTGTGCGAGGGGAAGATGGCGCGCGCCAAGCCGTCCTGGGCCATGATTGAGACGCGAAGGGCTTGAGCTTTGGTGAGTCGGGCGTTGGTCGCCACCACGCCGATAGTCGTGTTTTCCATTTCGCGTCCCGTCACGGCGCCCATCCCCCGAATCAGATCGAAGGGATCCTCCAGTCCCAGTCCGTCGCTGGTCCGCACGCCTGCTACGGGTTTGCCGGTACGTCGATCGAAAACTGACCCGGAGGCATTGACCGCGACGATCGCACCGACAATCAAGCCGCCTGCCCCCTGGATGGAGACCGTTCCGATGCCGCCCTTCATGGGGCGCCTGTTCGCGAACTTGCCCACAGTGGCCCCCGCGCCTGCGCCGACAGATCCTTCCGCGACGCCGCCGGCCGTCGCGCCGGCCGCGGCCTGATAGCCGCAATCTGGTCCTGGACGTATTTCGGGCCGTCCCCCGACCCCCAGGTCGAGCAGAATGGCCGCCGGGACGATGGGCACGACCGTCCCGCTCACGGGGTAGCCGATCTTCTGTTCTGAGAGAAATCTCATGACACCGTCGGCCGTAGCGAGGCC
>JAHEFO010000218.1 GCA_024640135.1 Acidobacteriota bacterium | reverse complement strand
GACATTGACCCGGCGATGATGGTCGGTCGGAACGCGCCCTCGACGACCCCGGTGGTCGGACGCGTGACCAAGGATGCCGGCTTCAACCGCTTCGTGTGGGACGTCCAGCACGAGAACGGTCTCACCATGTGGCCCGCGCAGTATCAGGTCCGCCTGAAGGTCGGCACGATGACGCTCACCAAGCCGTTCACGGTCCTCATCGACCCGAATGTGGCGGTCGACGGCGTGACACCAGCCGATCTCAAGGAACAATTCGATCACGGCGTGCGCGTGGCCGCGCTGGTCACGAGCGTCAACCAGACGGTGACGCGAGTGCGGACCGCGCAAACCACGTTCGGCAGCGGCGCGACGGCCGATGCCGCCAAGCTGAAACAAGTCGACGCGCTTGCCGAGCAGCTCGATACACAGCCCATTCGCTACGGCAGGCCGGGCCTGCAGGCGCACATCCAGTACATCTCGCGTCTGGGCCTTGGCGTGGACCAGAAGGTGGGACGTGACGCCATCGAACGTTACAAGGTTCTGAAGGATCAGCTCGACAAGATCATCGAGGAACTGAACGCGATTGTCAGATAGGGCGCGGCAGGTCTGTTCTAGAGCATTCCCTTGCCGTGCTGGCGCAACCAGCGCTCCGACTCGCGCCAGTGATCGCAGACGGCAGCGACCTCCCGCCAGAATTTCCGGGAATGGTTCGGCTGCTTGAGGTGCATGAGTTCGTGGAGGATGACGTAGTCGGCCACGTCGGGCGGCATCTGGATCAGGCGCCAGTTCAGCGAGATGGCGCCGCGGGCTGAACAACTGCCCCAGCGTGTGCGCTGGTTCCTGATGGTGACGCGGGTGATGGTCAGACCGTGCCGCGCCGCGAGTTCCTGGCATCGCGGTGGCAGCTCGGTGCCCGCGAGACGGCGCAGGTGAGTCTCGACCACGTCACGTACGGCATTGGGGCCAGCAGCCAGATCGGCGCGGCTGACCTTCGATAGGCTCAGGTCACCCCGAGCAAGTCGAGGGGTGAAGCCACGCCCCACGATCCCATGTGAGGGTGCTCGCGGCGCGGTCTCGGTCGCCCACGACACCGAGGACGGTCCAACCGACAGCGGAACCTGAACGCCCCTGAACCACACCAGTGTCCCGGCGGCCCAGGGCGCCGCGGCCTCGGCGCGCCGGGAACGCTCGCGGGCAATCCACGGCCCCTGCGTCTTCGCGAACGCCAGTCCGTCAGCGATTGAGGCGCCACGCGGCACCGTGAGACGCAGCCCGCCATCGGCGGTCATTCGCAAGACGAACCGGCGCGCGCGGCGATGCCGCGCGATGGCAATCGGATAGATATCGGCGCCGACCTGGAGAACGGACGGCTTCCTGGACACCCGGGAGACGGGGCCGCGCCACGGCAGGACCAACTGCATCGCCGTGACTCAGCGGCGCCTGGACCGCCACTGCCCCTGAATCACCTGGCGGCGACCGGAATCGAAGGTTTCTGACGAACGATCAAACTCATGGACGGAGATTATAGAACTGATACAGTTTCCTCAGTATGGAGTGGATATTCCTCCGTCGACAGTCGGCCATCGGCATGGCCGCGATCGTCTTCATGCTCGCCGCATCTTCTGCAGCCGCGCAGACGGCGACTCCCGCGCGCCGCTGGCAGGTCGAGGCGTTCGGCGGACTGTCAATCTTCGACCTGCCCACCGACGGGACGTCACAGCTTCCGCCTCCCGGTGAGCCGCTGCTGACGTCAGGCCCGATCAACCAGAGCCGCCGCGTCACCACCTGGTTCCTCGGCGACGGGTCGGCCCTGCTCAATGGCGTCAATGCAGAGTTCGGCGTCGCCAACCGCATCACACCGCTCGACCAGGCGCTGGCGTCGCTGGGACTGAGGGGCAGCAATTCGGCAGCCTTCGGCGTCCGGGTGCGCCGCGCCATATCGAGCCGACTGACCCTTGAGGCCAGCGTCGACATGCTGCCTGGGTCGCGCCAGGTGACCGACCCGATGACCGACGCGGTGGAGGCCGCGCGCGCCAGCTTCGTGACGGCCTTCACCGGACTCCTCGGGACCGGCCCGTTCACCAACCCGTCCGTCAGTGCAACGGCAACCCTGGCCAACCAGTCGAGCCGGGAAATGGCCACCACCATTGCCGCGCAGTGGACGCTCAGGTCGAATCCGTTGTCGCCGTACGTCACGCTCGGCGGAGGCTTCGTACACCAAGTCGGCAGCCTCCCGTCGATGACGCTGACGGGCACTTATCGGTTCGACATTCTCGGTATGGTCCCCATTGCCGAATCGGACACCTTGCGTATTCGCTACGAGCAGGGCACGGCACTGGTCGGAGTGGTCGGCGCCGGAGTCCGCAGGCCGTTCGGCGATCGCCTCGGCCTCTCGATTGACGGGCGCCTCCTCCTTGGCCAGCAGACGCTCACGCTCAGGCTCGACTCGACCCCGACCGTCGCGGCGGGGACGCCTCAGGGCTTCATCGAGTCTTTCACGACGCCCGCCGTTCAGTTCAGCAACAGTCCGGCGACCGGCCGCGAGTCAACACTCAGCGGTGCACCGCTCGATGGATTCACGGCCTTCTCGGCCAGCGGTCTTCAGATGCGCTACATCATCTCGGTCGGGGCTTTCGTTCGATTCTAGCGTCCCGGGTCCTGGGTCCCGAGCTGAAGTGCACAGGTCCGCAAGAGCATGCGGACACCAGAGCACCGCAGCGAGCGCGTCAGCGCAGCTGCAACGCGAAGATGCCCATCCCATGTGTGGCGGCGACGAGAACGCCCTTCTCCGGCGTAATCTCGAGATCGACCATGACCACCTCGGGGAACCCGCGCCCGGCCAGCGCCCAATGACCCGTTCCCGCCCTGAGGACCAGAGGCCCGAAATCGGTGGCGGCGTAGAGATCGCCGGTCACGAAGTCATACGCCAGCGTGTTGACCGGTAGATCACCCAGGTCGTAGTCCGACAACGTAAAGGACGCGCCACCCGTTGCCGGGTCGTAGACGGCGCGGAAGATATGCCCTGGCGTGGACGGCGTGATCGCGTTGAACCCGGAGTAGGAAACAAAGGCCACGTTGGGATTGGCTGGATCGGCGACGATGCGAGTCACGAAACGGTTCGGCATCGACGAAGTGTCGATTCGAGCGAATGTGACGTTCGCCGAGGGGCCGTCGGCGTTCTTCGACACGAACAATCGGCCGAAGCTGGTGGCCGCCCACAATGTGCCCGCATCCGCAGGCGAGCGTTCCGCCGCCACGATGATGCCGCCTTCGCGGCTGGTGCCGTAGTAGTCGGATGTGAGATCCCCGGGCTTCCGCGACGTGGAGGATGGATTCGACTGGGACGCGAACGGATACGCCACACCCAGCGGTCGCCAGTCTCCACACGCGCTGGAGTTGCCACCGCGGCAGTTCGCCTCGAGAAAGGCCTGACTGCCGCCGTTGTTCTGCGTTCTCCAGATGTGCTGGAACCCGGTGAACTGCGTGTCCGGGTTGACCTGGTCGAAACTCATGAACTCCCGGCCGGTGGCGGACACAATGGTGGCACGTTCGCCGGCCGCGACGATTGGCGCGTCGGTCCGCACCCACCAGCTCTGGTCACCGTTCCGGAAGTTCGCGAAGAAGTGATTACTCTGGTAGCTCGCAAACCCCACTTCGGGCCGGGTCGGATGGAACCCGGACGCGGACGTGCCGTCACCCGAGGCAAAGAACGGCCGCCAGATCCGCTCTCCCGCCAGACCGTCCTGCCAGATGGTCCCGTTGTCCTGTAGCCCGCCAATGAGGCGCTTGAGCGGATCCCGCGGATCAATCGACACGTTATAAAACTGCATCGTCTGCAGACCGCGATTCATGAAGACGATCTGGTTCGGCACCTTCCCGAGAACCGTGGAGCACGCCGGAGCGTTCCCGAACAGTGAACTACACCGGCTGCTGATGTCCACGAACAACCCGTCGGTGCGGACGACGCCGCCGTCTGACCCGACGAAGACGATATCCGGATCCTCCGGGTGGAAGACCACGGCTCGGACATCCACATGGCTGTTGGTGCGTGGATTCTGCGCGTCCCGGCCGTGCCCGACAAAACTGATGCCGGCGTTGGTCGACCGGATGGTGGATTCACCGAAGGTCGGCAACTGCACGCCGCCCAGAATCACGGTGTCGGGCTGACCCTCGGGCACCGCCACGACGAGGTCGTAGAAGCACTGCGCGGAACAGATGCTCCGGCTCGTCCAACCCGGATCCGATGATTTGAACGACGTCAGTCCAATCCACGCCGACGTGTTGTGCCCATTGCCCGACAGCGTCGAAGCCGGCACGTCGGCGTTGTCGACACGGTACAACCCCTGCGTCGACGTCGCCTGCGTGCCGTTGTAGACGTACAGCCGCGTCCGGCTGTCCTTCACCGTGATGTCGAACATCGCCAGTTCCTGGAAGAACTCAGGAGCGACGATTGAAAAGACCTGCTTGAAGCTCGCATCGCCGCCTTCGAGCGACGGAGCGGATCGATAGATGCCGTTGTTGAACGCCGAGACATAGACCGTGCTTGAGTTGCGGGGGTCGAGCTTGACGAGACGGGGACCGATGATCGTGTCGATGACCGACGCTCCCAGATGCGGGTTGTCGGGCAGGATGGGCGCCATCGGCGGAATCCAGATGAGGGACCACGTCGTGCCGCCGTTATCGGTCTTGTACAGCCCCGGTCTCGGCTGCACGTACCCCGTGATATGGCTCTGGCCGCCGCGGACCGCCGTCATGCCGTACATCGCCGTCGTGGTCGCCACGTAGATCGTCTGCGAATTGCCAGGGGTGATCACCACCGAGCTGATGCCGCGACCGGCCGTGAAGTCGATCGACGCCGGTGACACCACCGGATCGACCACCATCGTGTTGATCCGCACCCAGCGATTGCCGCCGTCCGTCGAACGATACAGCCCGGTGCCGGCGGCGGAATTCTGCGGCTGATTCGTTTCGCCGGTGCCCACGAAGATTGTATTCCCGCTGCGATCATTCGGATCCAGTGCCAGGGAGCCGATGCTGTTCGTGCCCAGACCGCGGCCAATCCACTGCCACTTCGGATCGGTGGTGCTCATGGCGTCATCCGACCGCCACACACCGCCGCCGGCGGCGCCCACCCAGAGGCGGCACGGTCCCTGCACCTGGCATCGTGGAGAAATCGCCAGCGCCGCGACACGGCCGGACACGCTCGATTGCAGGCTGGACGAGGTGCTTCGCAGAACGGTTTCCGGACCAAGGCTCGTCCAGACCGGCCCCAGAGGATCCGGCGTGGAACGATAGGCCAGGCCCTGAAATGACCAGAATCGCTGCGCCTGGGCCGCGCGGACTTCAGCGCTGCCGATGACGCCGGGATAGGCCTGCTCGTAGGCTTTGAGGCTGTAGTAGCCCAGCGGGGATGGGACGGCAGGCTCAGGGGACTGTTCCTGCGCCGCGCCCAGACTGCCGGCCACTGCAATCACCACACACAACGCGAGGGTCCGCATACTGGAATTGTAGTGAAAGTTGGCCCGCTGGGGGGAACTCCGGCTGAGACTACAACGTAGTATCAGACCGTGGGCACATATCTGGGCGAATTCGAACAACTCGTGTTGCTGGCCATCCTGCGGCTGGGAGCAGACGCGTCGGGGTCAGCCATTCGGGAGGCCGTCGAGCAGGGCAGCCAGAGGACGGTCTGGATTGGCGCAATCTACACGACGCTGCAGCGGATGACGGACAAGGCACTGGTGACGTCATCGGTCGCTGAGCCGCAGTCTCCGGGTGAGCGGAAGCGGAAGATTTTCGCGCTTCAGCCGGAGGGCCAGGCTGCCATCCGTGAGGCGTATGGCACCTGGGCGCGGATGACCCGCGGTCTCAAGCCAAAACTGGAATCAATGTGATGCCAGAGCCGCATCCTGTCCTCCGGTGGATCGCCACGCGTCTGCTTCCCCCAGCGGAGCGCGACTGGATGCTCAGCGATCTGGACGACGACTACCGGCGACGCACCAGATGGCGCCGCTCTCTGTACGTGGCGCAAGCCCTGCATGTGCGGCTGATTGGGCCGCCCAGCGCTCCCTCCGCACACCATTCTTCCCATTCACGAGGCCCTATGTTTTCGACACTCTGGCAGGACACCCGCTACGGATTTCGCACGCTGCGTCAGCAACCAGGCTTCACTTTTGTAGCGGTGGTTTCTCTCGCAGTTGGCATCGGGCTGAACAGCGTGATCTTCGCCATGGTGGACAACCTGTTGTTCCGGCCGCTGCCGTTCGACCAACCGGAGACGCTCGTGTCGATCTACACCAGCGATGAACAAGGCCAGCTTTTTGGCTCCACCTCGTACCCTGATCTGCAGGATCTCGCGGCGTCCGGCTCCCCCTTCGACCAGGTGATAGGACACGCCATGATGTTCGCGGCGATTGGAGTCAGCGGCGAAAATCGCCTCGCACTAGGCGAGGTGGTCACTGCCAACTACTTTTCGGCGCTCGGCGTGCGTCCCATCGCCGGTCGAGGATTTTCGCCTGATGAAGGTCAGGGTGAAGGCGGGCATCCAGTCACCGTGATCAGTGAACAACTCTGGCAGAAGAGCTTTGGCGGACGCCAGGACGTGGTCGGCTCGACACTCCACGTCAAGAATCGGCCGTACACGGTGATTGGCGTGGCGCCCAAAGTGTTCAACGGGATGATGCCAGGCCTCACGGCCGAGTTGTGGATTCCCATGAGCATGGTGGCAGACGTGGAGCCAGCCGGCCAGATTGACGTCGTGCCTTCAGCGACGGGCGCGACGCGGCTGCAGCAACGCGGCAACCGGTGGATGTTCGTCAAGGCGCGCCTGAAGGAGGGGATGACCGCCTCTCAGGCCCAGGACATGGCGACTCCGATCATGGCCAGTGCCGAAGCGGCTTTTCCGATCAGCAACCGGGACCGTCGGGTGACGGTGGTGCCGGCAGGGCAAGTCCGTATTCATCCCGATATCGATCGCAGCCTTCGCCCCGTCAGCGCCGTGCTGATGGTTTCTGTGGGCCTCGTGCTGCTCATCGCTTGCGCCAACCTGGCGAACATGCTG